>NZ_JAKREZ010000025.1:0-95614 GCF_022348345.1 Alteromonas sp. CNT1-28
AGGCCAGCATCCGACGTAAACAGCGCATTGCGGCTATGGATACTGCGTATCTTGAAAAAGTGATAACTGCTTAAAAAATGATCACGCTCTTACCCTGATCCGCATATTATTTTTATGTATTCCCTTCGAGCCTTTAAGCTTTTTCGTGTCTATTTGAATCCTGTGAATCAGTATCAGTATTCTTAGGCTGACGCCCTGAATAGTAAAACAAAGATCCAGATTGGATAATATACGATTTGTTGAATAAATGTACAGATTGAGTCGGTAGGGCTAAACTACTTTTTGAAAAAATGCACTGGCTAATGACCATCAAGATATTAAGTAATGTTAAGTCGGTGCACAATATTTTCAACTTTTGTAATGGGCAGTTGGTCGTATGTTACATTGTAACTTTAAGCATTTATTAGTAATGCTATAGAGTGATAGTACTACAAATTAAAAAAGGGTTTTGAGCCCTATCAAACACACTGGATAACAATAATGAAAAAGCTTCTTAAAGCGGCAGTTGCTGTATCAGTTGCACTTGCGTGCACCCCCGCCTTTGCAGACAAAAACGACAAGAATGAAGTCTTCAGCAGTTCAACATTCAAAGCCATGGAGCTGAGAAATATTGGGCCTGCGTACATGTCTGGGCGTATCGCTGATATCGCAGTCGATCAGAACAATCCCTCAACATGGTACACCGCGGTGGGTTCGGGTGGCGTGTGGAAAACTACCAACGCGGGCACGACCTGGACGCCAATTTTCGACGACCAGCCAGTTTACTCCATTGGTGACGTGACCATTGCGCCAAGCAACTCAAATATTATTTGGGTGGGAACGGGCGAAAATAATGGTGGCCGTCACATTAGCTTTGGCGACGGTGTATATAAATCGTTAGATGGCGGTCAAACCTGGAAGAATATGGGTCTGAAGAAGTCAGAGCACGTTTCTGACATTATTATTCACCCTACAAATCCAGATATTGTATGGGTATCTGCCCAAGGGCCATTGTGGAGTGGCGGCGGCGAGCGTGGGCTTTATAAGACGACCGATGGCGGTGAAACGTGGAAGCAAGTGCTTAAGCCAGCTGACGAATGGACCGGGGTAACATCACTACTTATTGACCCGCGTAACCCAGACAAACTTTATGCTGCAACGTGGGCGCGTCAGCGTTCAATTGGCGCCTATGTGGGAACGAACGAAGGCGCAGGTATCCATACTTCCAGCGACGGAGGCGAAACCTGGACTGAACTTAAAACAGGTTTACCACAAGGCAACATGGGTAAAATTGGTATGGCTATATCACCCATGAACCCAGATGTGATTTATGCCACCATTGAAACCGATAATCGCGGTGGTGGCTTCTACCGTTCAGCCGACCAAGGTGCTAGCTGGACTAAAATGTCAGATGAAGTAGGCGGTGGCACAGGTCCTCACTACTATCAGGAAATATTCGCTGACCAACATCAATTTGACCGTGTTTATATTGCCAGTAACTACAGCAAAGTGTCGGATGACGGCGGCAAAACGTGGACGCCCATCAACACTAAACGCAAGCACGTAGACGACCACGCCATGGCGTTTCATCCTACCGATCCAGATTTCGTATTGATGGGATCCGATGGTGGTATTTATATGTCTCACGACAGAATGGCAAATTGGCGCTTTATGGCGAACCTTCCATTAACCCAGTTCTATAAAGTAGCGCCAGATGACTCTAAACCATTTTATAAGATCTACGCTGGCGCACAGGATAATTCCACCCAAGGCGGTCCTTCGCGCACTATGCGTGAAGAGGGGATAAAGAACAAAGATTGGTTCTTAACCTTGGGCGGTGATGGGCACGGCCCAGCGGTAGAACCTGGTAACCCTGACATTATGTATTCGCAGTGGCAGCAAGGAAATTTGGTGCGTGTCGATACGACTACCCGAGAAGGGGTGTATGTTAAGCCTCAGCCACTACCAGGCGACCCTGCAGAGCGGTTTAACTGGGATGCGCCGATTAATGTATCTGCACATGATCCTGCGCGTATCTACTTTGCCTCACAGCGGGTTTGGCGAAGTGATGATCGCGGTGACAGCTGGACGGCAGTGTCGGGCGATCTCACTAAAAACGGCAATCGCATGCATTCGCCACTTATGGGGCGCACGTGGTCAGTAGAAGCCGGCTGGGACCTGTATGCCATGACAGAGTTTCATACCATTGCCAACTTTGCTGAGAGCCCGGTAGATGAAAATATTCTGTGGGCAGGTACCGACGACGGTATTATCCAAGTGACCACTAATGGTGGTAAATCTTGGAAAAAGATTGAGCTAGATGACATTAAGGGGATTCCAGCCAATTCGTACGTGAATGATATTCGCGCTGACTTGTTTGATCCCAATACGGTATACGTTGCCCTTGATAATCATAAATATGGTGACTACAAACCTTATTTAATCAAGTCGACTAACTTAGGGAAAAGCTGGACTTCATTAGCTGATGATTTACCTGAAAAGCACTTAGTGTGGCGTATTGTACAAGACCACGTAAATAAGGACTTATTGTTTATCGGTACTGAATTCGGTGTGTTTTTCTCGGTAGATGGCGGTAAAGACTGGGTTGAGTTAGACGGTGGTATGCCGACCATCTCAACCCGCGATGTGAAAATTCAACGTCGCGAGAATGACTTAGTCGCAGGTACGTTTGGTCGCGGTATTTACATACTTGATGATTATGCGCCGCTGCGTTCATTAACCGAGAAGTCGATGCAAAAAGACGCCATTTTGTTTGCGCCAAGTCGACCGGTTAAGTGGTTCCAGTTAGATGATAATCACACAGACTCTGATGGTGACGATCGCTTTGTTGCCGAGAATCCCGAGCACGGTGCAACTTTCACCTACTATTTGAAAGACAGTTTGCTAACGGCAAAAGAAAAGCGCCAAGAAGCAGAAAAGAAACTTATAGAAGACAAAAAGTACCCTAAGTATCCAAGCTGGGAAGCGGTTGAAGCTGAAAACCAAGAAGCTGCCCCAGCAGTGTATGTCGAAGTACGCGACAGTGATGGTGACTTAGTGAAGCGTGTAGAAGGTAACACAAAGAAAGGCTTACACCGTATTACCTGGGATATGAAATATTCACTCACTATTCCGCTTACTGACAAAGACAGCAAGAACAATGGACTCATGGCGCTACCAGGCAGCTATACCGCAACGTTATTTAAGCGAGAAGGTGCCGCGGTAACAGCGCTTTCTGAGCCAGCGTCGTTTGTATTGGAATCTATCTATGACGGCGCGCTGAAAGGTGCTACGCATGCTGAAATTGAAGCATATGGTAATGCGGTGAACGATGCGCAAAAACGTGCATTATCATCGACGACTGTACTGAAGCAATTAAAAGAAACCATGGACCTTTTGCGTACCGCGATTGATCGCACGCCAAGTGATGTGAACAGTCTTGAAGCGCAATACGCTGCTATTCAAGATGAAATTAACGGGGTAAACAAAGTTCTGTTTGGCCTTTCATCTCGCGATAAGATGGGTATTAAGCCTGCAAATGTGTTGAGTCGATTGGGCTATGCCCGTTCTGCATTAGGGTCTTCTTACGGACCAACGCAGCAGCATAAAGACCAGCTCGGTTACGCCAACGATGGTCTAGATGATGTAGTGAAGCGAATCGGTACATTGCAGCAGCGTGCTGTACCATCACTTCAACAAGCGGTGATTGATGCTGGTGGACCGTGGACTACGGGTCTTCCTGTAATCGCTAAATAGCGGTAATTAAGCATCATTTTGCTTAGTACGCGGCGGTAGTTTTACTGCCGCGTTTTTCATTTTCTTTGCCAACTTTTTCGGTGCACACTTATTTTCACAGGTATGTATCGCGTAGTGAGATCATCATTGTTTTCTTTTTTGCTAGATTCAAGTTTTTCAGTGTCTTCTAAATCCTCGTCTGGTTTATCGGTATCTGTTGCTGCACTACCTTTACTGCTTACATCATCTTTTAGCGTTGCCCAAGGTGCACCGCTCAACGAGGTAGAGCGCTACACAGTAACGGCTGCACGACCCTATTACGACGAGACGCTTTCGCGCATTTTTCCGCAATATGAGTTTGATAAAAGTGGCCTAGTAGCGCCGTTACATACCAATGATGTCTTACTTCGATCTCCTTCTGTGTCGTTAAATGGGCAGGGCGGGCAAATACAAAGCATCAGTATCCGAGGGTATTCGCGGTGGCGAATTCAAACCCTGCTAGACGGCGTACCGATTGTGAGCGACAGGCGTGCAGGGTCTAGCATAGGCTTTATTCCACCTGACTTTATTTCAACAGTATCTGTGTTACCGGGCGCCGCTTCCACTTACCTAGGCTCGGGAGCGATAGGTGGCGCGGTGAACTTGCATTTTGGGGAAATTCAAAAGCCTCACCTACGCGTTGGCTACAGCAGTAATCAACAAATGAAGGCGCTGAGCTATGCTGGCAGCACACGCCGTGAAGACAATAGCAACAGCCTAACTGAAGAGAGCGAGACAGACTGGAACATTTCATACAGAAGCGCCGACAATGGAGAAGATGCGAATGGGGGCTCGCTGTTTGATCAATTCGAACAATCAGGGCTATTTGTTAGACACAGGCCGGTAGATAGCGTCATAAAAGAGGCGTGGACGCTTTATTCTGATAATAACGACATTGGTAAGTCGAGCAGTGACTTCCCAGAAAGCAGAATAACCACCTACCCGGACAACACGCACTGGCTTGGCAAAATAGCGTTTGAAAGTCATCTATTTACTGGAAATGTCTGGTGGCATAAATCTAGCCTAGACACCTCGGTGTTGCGACCAGAAAGCCGCATCAACGACAGCGAAAACAAGGCGTTTGACTATGGGTTTAACATAAGCACAGATACGCAGCTGAAAGACTGGGATTTGAACTGGCAGCTGCAAGTTACTGGTCGAGACGGCGTAGTGGCAGATGAGAGAGAATTCACATTAACACCAGCGGAAAGCGCGTTACCTGACACCACATCGCCCCGTTTCATAACAAACGCATTTGAAGCAGAGCTTGCCTATGAAGTGCGTACTCTCGATGCAAGCGAGATTACTACCGCAGCGGTTGCTGATGCCTCACGACAGTGGCAAAGCTTGTCGCTCGCCCTTGGCGCACGGGTTGACTGGCAGCGCCAGTCTGATGATTCAGATGCCAATACATTCCAACCTAGCACTGCTCAGACTAACACTAATCTAAGCGGGTATTTAGGCGCAAATTATCAGCTTTCTCAGCATTGGGCGGCCGGTATGTATGTGTCTAGCGCGTTTCGAAATCCTTCTTTAACTGAACGTTTCTTCGCTGGCGAAACGCCTCGCGGTACTGTGTTGGGCAGCCTCAAACTTGAAACAGAGCAAGCGTTAAATATGCAAGCCAGTGTTGCTTACAGCAGTGAGCAACTGCAAGGCTCGATAGAGGTGTTTAATCAGAAAATTGATAACTATATTGAACGCATTATGGTTGCTGAAGATGTGCTTCAATATTCTAATTTAGACAGTGCAACGATAGAGGGGGTGAGCTATCAACTTAGTTGGCAATCGCACAATGACGCAATAGACGCTCGACTTAGCGGAATGTGGATTAGCGGTGAAGACGATTTGGGTAATAGCATCGCAGATATACCTGCAAACAGTCAGAGGCTTGATTTAGGCGTTCAATGGCAAGCTGTGCGGTTTTTTACGGTATTTGCCTATCGTGCAAGTAAGACGGATATTGCTGACGGAGAGCGAGCTCTTGATGAGGTATTTACGCTGGACATGGGCGCTGATTGGCAGTTAAACGAGCGGGTTCAGCTTCAAGCTAGCTGGCGCAACTTAACCAATCAACAGTATTACACCAGTGCCGATGACAAAGCGGCATTTGCGCAGGGCGAAAGTGTTCAACTGGCGATAACTTATCTGTTATGAGTTGTTTAAGCGCCGACGAAATTTGTTCTTTTGATATTTACTTTTCATGGTGGTGTACAGCATGACAAGGCCAGTTACCCACAGCACAAAAAGCAATAGGGCAGCGGGCAGAAACAGCCATAGCTTGGCGCCCTCAAAGAACCAACTACCGTCATGAATAGCTTCAATGGTGTCTGTGCGTCGGTACGCAACCTGAAGTACATCACCATTTTGTGCATTCAGTTGAACCTCCCAATGGTTCTTCCCTCGCACTTTAATGATGCCTTTTGTGGGGCGCACGTCTAACCGGTCTATATCGTCCCAGCTGTTTAAACTAACCTCAGGCACTTGTTTTACAGCGTGTAGCACTTCGTCGAAGGAAATCGTAGGCCCGTTGGTTTGGGTATTCTGCACTTTTTGTGTTGGTGGTTGGATCCAGTCGAATTCTTTTTTAACCTGCAATAATAAACCGCTCGCAATAACAATGATCACAGGAATAAAAATAACCAGCGACAGCCACAAGTGAATACTGCGGCTGTATTTGCGACTGTTCTTGCGAAAGGAACCGGACATGAAACAACACTAATACTAAAACAATGAAAACATTGCTCACTATACGGTAATCTCAATAGGCAGTAAAAACACTCTAACGCGAGGTTTACCCGTTTAAACGGAATTGCTTAGCGTCATTTGATTGCAGGGTGATTAAAGTGAAGTTTCGTGTCGCAGGTAAGGGAGGCCACAGATTCAGTCAATGTCATTTCACCTATCTCTTGCCATTGGGCTTTATCTATCCCTGCATCGTTAAAATTGGCAGCAGATAAAACCCAAGATAGCGTCTTATTTGGGTAATGCTGCAACGACAATTCATCCCTAAAGTCATCGTTATTCACTAGCGGAGTATCAGGTTTTAACGACGCTTTTAGCCAGTAAGGACCTTGCCTCATGTTATTCGCTATTTCGTCGTTGGGGAGCAATACTTCTGCCAAATGTGAAACAGGTCTGAAACGTGCATTCGCATTTTTTCCGCTAAACGCTTGATCTGCTTCTTCAAGATCGCTTTCCAAGCGATAAGCGGTGAGTAATTGACTGAAAGGCGGCAATTCGCCCAGAGCGGGCTCGTTGGTGATAGGTAAGTTGGCCACGTGCTGGGTTTTAGTGCCACCCAGCGAGTGCATTAAAAATATGTTTTCAGTAACCGTACTTTGAGTATTGGGGAAGAGCTTGATTGCCATACCAAAAGCACGCTTATCTCGCTGCTTTGTACCGCTCAAGCTGACTGACGCTCTTACGATAATCGGCACGCTTGTGCGTGCTTGAAAAAGCCCCGAATAAGGGCTGCTGTGATTAATTTTCCATGTGCCAGCGAAGCAAATACCATTAGCTTGAAGTAGCTTATGCTTGGTACCTAATTCTATAAAATTTGCGTTGGAAGAAAGGGTTCTTTTAGCGTGACTTAGCAGCAGATTTTTACCGTCAGCATCGAAGTGTTTCCGCGACACTTCATATTGCGGTAGCGCCGAATAGGGATCTGAAAAAACACGGCTTTTTACTTCTTCGAACGAAGTCGACGTCGTTGTGAATAGCGATTGGTTTTCAGTTGTATCAGAAGAAGAGAGTGCATTGCATGACAATAAAACTAGTGCAAAAAAACGGCACGCCGTGAAAGTATTTTTATATGTAATAGGTCTTTGTTGATACTGTGTAGTTCGAAAAAGGCGCATTGACATGGCGTGCTCCCCTGGTATCACTAGAAATCAACAACTTCTTCATACCCAAAAACGCATGGGTGAACATTTCACCCCAAATCAGCTGCTGGGCCGCACGCACACCATAGGTTGTGTTGCTGTTGAAATCACGCAAAAGTGTAATCTTGATTGCACCTTATGCTATTTATCTGAGCATTCGCAAGCGGTTCGCGACATTCCCATTCAAGAAGTGTTTAAGCGATTAGACAATGTCCTTCGTCACTATGGTCCCGGTACCAGTGTACAAATAACCGGTGGTGACCCTACGTTAAGAAAGCGCAGCGAGCTAATTGAAATTGTCGAATATGCCAATAAGCTCGGCTTACACACCGCACTTTTCACCAACGGTATTGCGGCTTCCCGTGACCTGCTTGCAGCGTTAGCTAAAGTCGGCTTAAACGATGTCGCTTTTCACGTTGATACCACACAGGAACGTAAAGGTTTCCCTGATGAAGCATCGCTAAATGCTATCCGCGAAGAATACATAGAACAGGCCAAAGGCTTGGGGCTTATGATTATTTTTAACACCACCGTGCACACCGACAATTTCAAAGCGCTTCCCATGCTGGTAGATTTTTTTGTGCAGCATGCAGACGCTGTAAGTTTCGCCTCGTTTCAGCTACAGGCAGAAACAGGCCGAGGGGAGTGGGGAGCAAGAGCTGATGTAATTGACCCCGTAACGGTGAAAGCCGCTATAGAAAAAACAATTAGCAAAGCGCTGCCGTGGGAAAAAGTACGTATTGGGCATAACGACTGTCATAGCTACATGCCAACGTTAGTGGCTAATAAACAGGTTTATTCCGTCGTTGATGACGCATACTTATTTGCGCAGTTCATAGAGGATTTTAAGCACATACAAACAACTCGACAGCACGGCATGGCAAAGATTTTATGGGATTACAGTAAAGCACTGCTTGCTAGGCCAAAGTGGATTTGGACACTGGCTAAAGCGACCTCATTGAAACTGTTTGAAATGCGTAGCAGCCTTTTCAAAAGCAAAGGACGTGTGCACAAATTGTCGTTTTTTGTTCAGAACTTTATGGATGCCAACGCCCTTCAGCAAGACAGAATTGATGCGTGTTCATTCATGGTTATGACCGCAGATGGTCCCATCTCTATGTGCAAGCACAACGCCGAGCGCGATGAACATATATTGAAACCTCTGACATATACCGACCGCCATGGGCAGAAAAAGCAGTACCAGCCACTTGGAGAACGCTACAAACAAAGTAATGTAATACCCATTCGCGAAATCCCAGATACAGCAACACCTAGTTCGCTGTCAGCAAATGCGCTTAGTACAAATGGCAAGCGTCACCATCCAGCCAAAAGCGTGTAAGGAGAAGATCATGAAGCCTCGCCGATTTCCTCAATTTGGAAGTGTGTTAGCCATTATCTTGTCCATGCTGCTGTTGTATATTTTACCAGCTGCCAACAGTAGCCAGGCGTCTGATAAGCAGATAATTGACTACAGTGTTGAAACTGCAGCGATAAAAGAGCTTAAGCTAGCCTATCGAAAAGCATCGCAAGACTGGGAATATGTACTCCAACACTATGTAGATGAGCAGGGGCGAACCGATTTCAAAGGGTTATCTAAAGATATAGCGCCCCTTGAAAACGTCATTAATTTTATTAGTTTTGCTAGCCCTGAAATGACCCCTGAATTGTTTGACTCACCACAATCCGTAATGGCTTATTACATCAATAGCTATAATGCGTTAGCCATGTACGGTGTCATTGAAAAAGGTATTCCCGATGGCTTTACCAGTTTCTTTTCACGAGCAGCTTTTTTCAAGTTTCGCGATGTGGTGATTGGCGGTAAAGTCACAAATTTATATGATTTTGAAAACGATGTAATTAGACCGCTTAACGAGCCCAGAGCCCACTTTGCGCTTAACTGCATGGTAAAAGATTGCCCAAGGCTACCGCAAACGCCGTTTTATGCAGAAACCTTAGACGACACCCTAGAGCAAGCTACCCGTGAGTTCTTTGGGAGTAAGAAACACTTTTACTTTGATGACAAACGCAAGCGCGTGTACGTTTCGGAAATCCTCGATTTTTATACTGAAGACTTTGTCGCTTCAGGAAAAGCAAAGGACTTACCTCAATACATTAACCCGTATCTAGTCGAACCTATTCCTAAGAATTATAAGCTGCGGTTCATTGATTATGACTGGCGTATTAATGCGCAACCGGAAAAACCGAAGGTTTCAACATCTACAAATAGCGACGTTGATAATGCTTCAAGTCAAGCCACAAAGAACCCCATAGTTAAAGCTGCCCTCACTCTGCATTCTAATGAGAGCAAAACGTCAGGTTCAGCCCATGCACTAGCGTCAGAATCAGCGCTATTAACTACGCTGTCATCTACGCAGCTGCTAGCAACAGATGTAGCGACAGACGTAGCAACAAATATAGCAACCAATGAATCAACAGACGTGCCCTTTATACTTACCAGTTCGCCCAACCAAACAATCGTTTTGGAACTTTATACATCCCAAGGTTGCAGCAGCTGTCCGCCTGCGGAAAAATGGATTTCAGGGTTAGTAGAGAGCGATAGATTATGGACAGAACTGGTTCCCATTAACTTTCACGTGGACTACTGGGATTATCTAGGCTGGAAGGATCCATTTGCTGACAGTACTTTTAGTAAACGGCAGCGAGACTACAAGCGTGTAGGCAAAGCAAACACCATTGCCACGCCTGGTTTTGCTTTAAACGGTCGTGCTTGGAATGGATGGTTTCGGGGGCAGTCGTTACCTAACCGAGTCGCCCCTCTGTCTGGTGCGCTTCATGCTTCGGTTCAAAACAACATCGTTGATGTGTCCTTCAACAATATCAACAGAAGTACATCGAACACGCTAGTTGTTCACGCTGCGTTACTTGGCTTTGGCATAGAAACCTCGGTCAAGCGGGGAGAAAACGCTGGGCGTAAACTCACTCACGACTTTATAGTAGTCGATTATGAAAACGCGTTATTGAGTAGCAACGGCGACAATGCTCATACTCAGCAATATGTGGCTAGTCTGCCTTTGCCCAGTAATACTCATATAAAAGCCAAAAAACACGCCCTCGTTGTTTGGGTCTCTGATACCAACGACCCCTCGCCACTTCAAGTTGCTGCGTCTTGGTGGTTACAAGGTACTGAGTCTATGTGACGTAGAGAGTTATTGCTTTGAAAATGAATTGCGCTTTGCTTTCTTAGTTATCACACGTAGAGTAGATGTTACCGACGATTTTCGGAGCACGGGGTTTGTGCTACCACATTAGGGTTAAAACAGATGAAGCAAAATAACACCCCAAAACCGCAAAAATTATCGCGAGAGGCATCACTTAGTATCCCTCAAGAGGCGTTTGATTGGTACGATGAATACGCCCACGGGGACATAGACCGTCGAACGTTTTTAACCAGGCTTGCTTCGCTTTCAGTTGCAGGTTTGACTGTGAGCGCTATTGGTGGCGCACTGATCCCTGACTATGCCAAAGCAGAACAGGTTTCGTTTAACGACCCTGCAATTAAAGCGACTTACGAAGTTTTTTCCTCGCCCAAAGGCCATGGTGAAGGCGGCGGTTATTTAGTGCAGCCCACTAGTCTGCCGGAATCTGCCGTTGCGCCTTGCGTTTTAGTGGTACACGAAAATCGCGGGCTTAACCCTTATATAAAAGACGTAGCCAGAAGGCTCGCTATGCAAGGCTATGTAGCGTTTGCACCTGACGCGCTGTTTCCGTTAGGTGGCTACCCGGGAAATGATGACGATGGTCGTGCTATGCAAAAGAGCCTTGATAAGGACAAGATAGAACAAGATATGGTAGCGGCAGCACTGTGGTTAAAAGAGCACGAAAAAACCACAGGCAAGCTTGGTGTAGTAGGTTTTTGCTTTGGTGGGTATATTGTTAATTTTCTAGCAGCCAGCATACCTGACAAGGTGGACGCTGCTGTTCCTTTCTACGGGACCCCAGCGAAACAGCCCTTAGTCGATCAAGTAAAAGGCCCTTTATTGATTCACTTTGCTGAAAACGATAAGCGAGTGAATGCGACATGGGAGGAATACAAAGTAGTATTAGAAAAAAATGCTGCTGAGTACGAGGCCTTTACTTACGCTAAAGCACAGCATGGCTTTCACAACGATTCAACAAGTCGTTATAGTCCCAAAGATGCTGAATTAGCGTGGCGTCGAACGGTAGACTTTTTTGATAGCCATTTGAAATAGTAAAATGTGAAGCGGCCTTGTTAGACCGCTTTTTTTGCTTAGTTTTTACCTGCGATTATTTTATCCATGGTAATGGGGAAGTCTCGTACTCTCACTTTGCATGCATCATAAATTGCGTTAGCGATGGCGGCGCCTGCTCCAGTAATGCCTAGTTCACCAATACCTTTTGCACCCACTGGCGATGCGGCATAATCTGCCTCTTGTAAGAAATCCAGGCTAACTTCGGCAATGTCCCGATTGACTGCCACATGATATTCACCAAAATCTGGATTTACAAAGCTTGCCGTGTCTCTATGGTGATGGATCCCTTCAGTAAGTGCGTAGCCAGCGCCCCATACCATTCCCCCTTTTATTTGAGATGCAGCTGTTTTCATATTCAAGATTTGCCCCGCGCTGAACATACCGTATTGGCGAAGTAGCCTAACTTCACCCGTGTATTCATCTACCTCTACTTCCGCGAAATGAGCGCCACATGAATACTGCTCATCATCGCTGGTGTCATCTTCGGATACGCTACCGGTTGCTGATATGGGGAAGTCGCTGTCGGACATAAAGTTGGCGAGTAATACCGGACGACTTACTTCTTCATCATCACCTTGTGCAATCGAAACTAACTTTATTTGCCCATCTAAAATTTGTACTTCAGCTTGGCTAAGGGCTGGGGGAAGTGAGCTTTTAATATTCGCAATAAGCGCTTCACAAGCCTTTTTTACCGCCGAACCAGAGCTTGCTGCGCCAAATGAGCCACCTGAACCACATGAAGCAGGGTAGCGGCTATCACCGAGTTTTACTGTGACATTGTCTACCGACGCATTTAAAGTATCGGCGGCAATTTGTGTGAGAATAGTGTAGGTGCCTGTACCAATATCTGTCATATCAGTGCGAACCGTTACCTCACCGGTAGCACTCAATTCCACTTCAGCTGAACTTTCCACCAGCACATTCATACGCATAGCACTCGCTACGCCATGGCCGATTTGTTTACCCGGTGTGGGCTGTGTTTTATGCTGCCACTTGAAGTTTTGCGCGCCTTGACGAAGGCACTCACCTAAGTTGTGGGTGGTAAACCGCGTGCCTTTCATAGGATGAACTACCGGCAGGTTTTTTATGCGAAACGTAAGCGGGTCGATACCGGCTTCGTGGGCAAGTTCATCAATGGCCGATTCAAAAGCAAGGGAACCAATGGCATCTCCGGGAGAACGGGTAGAGTCGATAAGCGGCAGGTCTACGTCTTTGACCCTATGCGTACTTTCAATGAACTGAGATTTATAGGTAACCCGTGCGCCAGCCCCTGTTGCTTCGGCAAACTCATAGCCCTTGGCTTTTGGCATAGCGCTTTTGTGTTGTTCGCTTAACAGTGCATGATCATCACCAGAAGCAAGGCTGATTTTCTGTATGCTGTGCCCTCGATGAGGGGTGTTATAAAAGACCTGACGCCTGCTTAACACCACTTTGACAGCCCGCTCTAAATACCTGGCCCCTATACAAGCGAGCGTTGCATCGTAATGAAGACCTAGCTTAGAGCCAAACCCGCCACCTACAAAGGGGCTCTGCACTACGATGTCTGCTTCATCCATTTCAAGCGTAATCGCAAGCGCCTCAACAGCCGTCGCTATAATCTGAACGCTACAATAGACCTCAAGCTTTCCATCTTTAAAGTCGGCAACCGTGGCGTGAGGCTCCATAGCAGCAGAGATTTGGCTGGGTGTAGTATAAGTTTCGTTAATGCTTGCTTGGATATCACTTTGCTGCGGTTTATCACCGCTAGATGCATCTGCCTCAAACCCACCATCTAGCGACGCTGGTTTTTGTGTTGCATCATCGAATTCTGTCAGCAAATCTGGTATTTCACCGTCTATGGTGAAGCTTACTAGACTTGCGGCATAGCGTGCTTGCTCCAACGTCTCAGCAATAACTAGAGCGACCGGCGCACCGAAATGACGAATATGAGGTTCGTTAAGTACGGCGCGACTTTGAGTAAACCTGCTTTCATCTGCAGGCTTGCTAAATGGCTTAAGAGTACCTGCATTTTTATACGTGATAACTGCATGTACGCCTTCGGCCTGTTCCGCTTGCTCTGTATTAAGGGATGTGATTTTACCTACGGCAGTATCACTTGATACAACCCAGCCTATCAAAGGAGTGCGATCGCTCATATGCTCCGCAGCGTACCTTGCTTGACCTGACACCTTTGCTGAACCATCAACTCGATTAACTGGCGTCCCTACAGTTTTGGCATTATGCGTTGTCATATAAAGCTCCTTCATGTCCTGGGTGCTTTACCTGATGTTCTGCTAACTCTAAAAGCACTTTTGTTAACGTCCTGCGCAATAGTTCTGGTTTAAAGTCATTACTGCCAAACGTTTTTGCTTCGGATAACTCAGCTTCCGCGGCTTGCAGTATGACTTCTTGGGTTGGTTCCGCGCCTTCAAGAAAACTGATTGCTTTTTGCGGATACCAAGGCTTGGTGCCCACACCACCAAAGGCGAGAGAAAGGTCTTTAAAACGACCATCTTCAATTTTCAAACCAGCCGCAACAGAAACGAGTGCAAACGCATAGGAAGAACGGTCGCGTACTTTGTGATAGTACTGAGTACCGTTTGCTTTTTTCTTTATGCTGACATGGGTAATGAGTTCATCTTCGTCTAATTGGGTTTCTATGTGCGGCGTGTCGCCAGGTTCACGGTAGAAATCTCGTAGCGCGATTTGACGCGTGTTGCCATCAGGTTGCTGCGTATGTACCTGTGCGTTAAGCGCAATCATGGCTACGGCCATGTCGGAAGGGTGTGTGGCGATACAGCTCTCGCTAGTGCCAAATATGGCATGAATTCTATTCATGCTGTTATATGCGCTACAGCCAGTGCCTGGCTCTCGTTTATTACAGGCTTTTGTGGTGTCGTAAAAATAATAACAGCGGGTGCGTTGTAGCAAATTGCCTGCAGTGGTTGCCCTATTTCTAAGTTGAACTGTTGCACCGCTTAATAAAGCTTGCGCAAGTAAAGACACATTGGGCTGCGTGTGAGCGAACTTCGCTAAGTCAGAATTAGTCACCATGGCGCCAATATAATAGTAATTGTCATCTTCGCTGATAGTGTTAGCTTTATCCCATTTCGCAAGACTTACTAATGTTTTAGGCGTTTCTACCTGTAGTTTCATTAAATCTATTAGGTTTGTACCTCCGGCCAAAAAACGTGATCTTGTGTCCAGGGGCAGGCTACTCAACGGCTTTTCGCCGTTATAATGATGAAGAGTGAATGGCTGCATTATTGTCTCTCCAAAGCAATAACATCGGTTATAGCATCCACAATGTTAGGGTAGGCACCGCAGCGGCATAGGTTACCGCTCATGCGTTCGCTGATTTCTTCTTTCAACGAAGCTTTACTGTGACGAGTTTGACTATAAGTAACTGCGCTAGGGTCTTCATTTTTCATTTCCCTAAGTAGGGATACGCCTGAACATATTTGACCAGATGTGCAATAGCCACACTGAAACGCGTCGCGCTCGATAAAAGCTTTTTGCAGCGGATGAAGACTTTCACCTTCACCGATACCTTCAATAGTTGTGACTTCAGCGCCTTCTAACTGGAATGCAAACACTAAGCATGCATTAATACGCTTGCCGTCAGCGATAACGGTACAAGCACCACATTGACCGTGGTCACAACCTTTTTTGGTGCCAAAAAGTGATAAATGCTGGTGGAGAAAATCTAACAAAGTCGTTCGTGGATCATCGGGAATACTGACGTCTTTCCCGTTGAGATTTAATGTTGCCATGGAAGTATCCTTCTACCAATGAGCTCAATTTCGGTACGCCGATGAAATGAGCGAAACCAGATGTACAATGTCGTTACGCCAAGTACGTTAATTTGGTTTCACTATGTGTTGGTGGAAATAACGCTCCTGACAGCCCGCGATAGATGCGAATGGCCAAGTAGTGTAAAATATGTGAAAGCGCACGTTGCGCTACACTTTAATCCATACCAATTATTGGCTACTCCACTTTTCAGGCCCATTTTCATGATCCACAACGATGTTTTACGTCGCCTTCGTTATGCATTAGCTATCAACGATACCGCCGCCATAAGTATTTTTAAATTAGTGAACTACGACATGGAAATTGATTATTTACATGCTGTGATGAAGCGGGAAGGCGAAGAGGGCTATCTGCCGTGTCGCGATAAGATTATTGCGCTGTTTCTAGATGGATTGATTATTAAAAATCGTGGTCGTCAAGAAGGGCAAATGCCTCAAGAGCTGGGGCCAAAAGAGCGATTAAGTAATAATGAAGTACTGCGCAAAATCCGTATTGCGATGAGTTATAAAGATGACGATATGATAGCGGTGCTTAAATTAGCAGACTTTAGAATGAGTAAAGGTGAGCTGTCGGCGTTTTTTAGAAAGCCAGACCATCGCAACTTTAAACCTGCTGGCGATCAAGTGGTTCGCAATTTGTTGCAAGGTATGGTGAAAAAATATCGACCGGAGTCCACCCGACAAACTTCGCCTAAAAAATCAGATAGCCCAAGCACTTCTGGTACTAAGCCAAGCTCATTTAATAAAGGCGCTAGCAAACAAAAAGAAGCGGCTGGCAAAAACACCAATACTAAAGTGTCGCCAGTGAAAAAAAGTGATGCAGGTTCGGTTTGGGGAAAGCTCCCTAAAAAATAAAAGCGTTGTAAAAATAGGCGTTGAATAAAACGCATCTGAGGTAAAGCGCGTAAGAGGATAGACTAAGTGCTGTTGTGAAAAGAAAATTACCCCTCACTTCTATGCACTCGTTTTTAGGCAAAGCAAGATTGCCTTGCCTTAATTATCTATATCGCTAAGGACGACTATTATGAGCCGACATTTCGATAAGGCCGAAGGCCTGTATGAAGAGAAAGATGCCGCGACACAAGGTTTTGTGTTCAACCAAACTATGCTGCGCATTGCCGACCCCAAGCGTTCGCTAGATTTCTATACGCGAGTTATGGGAATGACGCTAATTAAGCGTCTAGATTTTGAAGAAATGAAGTTCAGCCTTTATTTTTTGGCGGCAGGTGATGATTTCTCTGATATTTCTGACGATGTAGACGAACGTACTCAGCAAACTTTTGGTCGCCCGGCCATGTTGGAGCTAACCCACAATTGGGGCGATACACCAGATACGGTTGATTATCATAACGGAAATACAGAGCCAAAAGGTTTTGGGCATATTGGTTTTCATGTGCCTGATGCTGAAGCTGCATGTGCACGATTTGCATCACTAGACGTTCCTTTTCAGAAAGGGCTTAATGATGGTTCTATGAAAGGGATCGCATTTATCAAAGACCCAGACGGCTATTGGATCGAAATTTTCAACGCGTCTAACGTATCCGCAACTTGCGCGCCCCATTTGAAGAAGTAGGCGAGGCACGCACTACGGTACCATTTGCTAGCTGGGTTTTAAGTATCAAGTAGTATCAGAAGTCACTGTTTACAAAAAAGGGTAGCTTAACTGAATAAGCTACCCTTTTTTGTTTAGTGACCTTATGGAACCCTAAATTATAGGGTTTTATTTTCAAGCCAACCCGTTCATTACTTCGCTTCTAACGTTAATTCCACACCGCTAAATTCGGTATGTAAGTCGTGCTGAGTATTAAGCAAGAATAAGCGATTCGCTTCTACCTCAGCTTCATTTGCCAAATAACCTTTCACCGCTTTACTGCGCGCGTCAGCCAGAAGGATTAAGTCACTTTCAGGGATATCAATGTTGTTACGTAGTTTGTTGTATCGGGCAATGCTTAATGCTCGGTTTACACTTTCTTCGTTAATGACTTCCTTATTGTTATCAGCACTCTTTTGGCTCTGTTCATTGTCTGAATTTGCGAGTTCAGGGTAAAGCTGCGCCACCATGTTGTCATATTCTTGATTAAGGTCAGGTGTAAACACCTCAACATAGTAGGATAAAAGCGCATCGGCTAACGGGCCTTCCAGTGGGATACTACTGCCACTTATTGAATCGCGCTGTACTCTGCCAAGGGTGTTGGAACTTTCATTTTCACCGCCAGCAAGAGATTTTTCGTTAGTACTAACGTTGCCGGAAGTTGCAGATGAATCAGCATAGCCGCTTCTTGTTAAAAGTGTAGTGTTCAACTGACGTTGCGCTAGGGCACTTGCATCAGACATGGCGTTGACAGTACCTTCGATATTAACCCTAAGTCCTGGACGTTTTTTAAGTGCTTTGGCAAGGGTATTCAGTTTTTCTTGAGCGTCCGCATTTAGCGAATGCTCTCCAAACCCGAACTCAACGTTGTCGAGTTCGTCGTCACTGCCAACCAGGTTCGCAAGTAGAGAAAAGGGTGCAGTAACAGCTTTTGTAATAATATTGCCAATAGCATTGAGGATAATGGAGCCGAAACTGAAGTCCGGACTATCGATATCGCCAGACACATCCAAACCCAAATCGATAACGCCGTTTCTGTCTTCTAATAACGCAATAGCAAGGCCAAGCGGTAGGCTTAATGCCTGATCAGAGTTCGACTTCTTGCCCAACGTTAATTGGTCAATAACAACATGATTTTTACCTTCCAGTGCCTTACCGTTTAGTTTGTATTGCACAGCCAATGACAGCAAGCCTTTGTCAATGTAATAGCCCATGTAGGTGCCTGAGTAAGGGTTAACTGAAGTGAGTTCAGCGCCTTTGACTGAAAAATCTAAATCAAGGTCTATATCATCTTTTAATGGGTGAATAGTGCCTGCTAGTTTGACCGGAGCATAGTTGTCTATCTTTCCGGTGATATCAACATTGGCAGGGGAAGTTGAGCGAGAGTCAATTCCCAATACTTTGCCATTTAAACTTTCTATAGCAGACGCAAATTTTGGCGTTAATGAATGGTCAGCAAAGTACGCTTTGCCGTTTTCTATTGATATGGTGTTAACGGCAATGGCCAATTCGTTGGCTTGTGAAGGCTCAGCTGTAGTGCTTGCATGCACGTTTGCGTTTGATGCTTTCGACGTGGTTGCGCTGCCATTTTCGCTGGCACTTTCACTGTTAGCGGACTTGTCTGATGAAGCGACAATCAGCTTACTCACATTGGTCTGTTTAGCTTCATCAATAATAAGTCGTGCAAATGGCGCTTGTAGGTGAATGTTGTCTACGCTTAGCTGGTTCGATGCGTGGTCAAATTCGATGTTGTCTACATTTAAGGACTGCCACTGTAGTAGGGGAGAGCTAGCGTCATCCAGTACGCTTA
This sequence comes from Alteromonas sp. CNT1-28, assembly GCF_022348345.1. NCBI lineage: Bacteria > Pseudomonadati > Pseudomonadota > Gammaproteobacteria > Alteromonadales > Alteromonadaceae > Alteromonas > Alteromonas sp. CNT1-28. The sequence goes on from NZ_JAKREZ010000025.1 coordinate 19,062, forward strand.
AATTATTAATGCTAGTACTCGCCTTAACGTTTAGTGAGTCGATATTTTCTTTATCAGCGGCGTTCATAAATGCCCCATCAAACTCAACGTTTAAATTAAATAGCCCTTCTTCAAGGGTCACGTTTGCGTGGGGGGAAACGTACTGCTGGAACTGACTTAGCACCAGTTGCTCAATCGCTGCTTTACCCTGCACAGTTTGTTCTGCAATAACTACGCTGCCGCTACTGCTTAGTGCACCTTTGGATGTGTCGCTAAACGTCTGTGGGTCGGCAGAGATATGTAAACTGGTGGTGTAGGGAATAGGTTTAGAGAAGTCAGTAGTGACTTTTCCACTTTTAATATTGAGGTTGCTGATGCGGTAGTAAGTACCGTCACTTACGCTACGCTCTAAAAGGTCAATGCTACCGTCATTAAATGCAAATTGGTGAAGCTCAACATACCACGAAGTGTCATGTGCTAGTTCTTCTGTGTTGTCAGTTGCTACGTTGGAAACATCCTCATCTTCTGTTTCACTATTTCCCTTTTGCGCTGTGCTATTACTTGTATGCGCTGCGCTATTTCCTTCTTGCGCTGCGCTGGGGTTAGCGTTAGCTGATGTAGCATCTGCCGCTGGGCTTTTTGGGGTAAACAGACGCTGTAAATCAAGCCCTGACTTGTCAAATAGACCCGACACTCGAACGTTGTCAAAAGCAACTTCAGCAATGCTAACTTGCTGTTCTAATGCGTTTACGTTTATATCGTGTATGGCAAACGCGGGTATGGCAATGATCTCTTGCGAACTCTTGGAGGTGCCTGTTGTGGCTGGCGAAGAATCAGCGTTAAACACAAGGTTGTTAACACCGAATTCGCCACGCTCTAGAATAAACTGGAAGGCTGTATCTTGTTCAAAAACTTCAGCATGTAAGCTTAAGTTAACCTTGCCGTCTACTAAATCTGCTTCTATCAAATCTTTCGAAAGTGACCAAAGCGGCGTAAGCGCTACATCGTTTATCGTGATGTCTGTCGTAACTTTTAGTGGAGATAATTGAAACTCGCCATCAATGGCGATGTTACCTTTCTCTGCGGTGAGCAAGTTAAATTGATATTGGTTGAACGCTAACTTACCTTTTGACTGAGCACTCTCACTTTTATCGCTTTTAGGGTTAGCGTTTTTGTTGCCAACACTGCTTGAACTGATCAAAGCGTGAGTATCCAAATCTTGCAAGTCAACGCTCAATTCGGGGTAATCAAGTAGGGTGTTGGTCACCTTGTCTTCAATAACCACTCGCCCTTCGTTAAGTGCAAAATCACGTAACGTAATTCGGGGAATTTGCCCTTTGCTAGTGTCATTAGGCTCTTCAGGTGCTTTTGTACTGCGTTTCTCTACGTGGGTAAGAATGTCAGAGAAGTTGAAGATTTGTGTGTCTTCACTTTCGCTTAAACGTGCAATGGAAACAAAAGGTTCGTCTATGGTTAGCGATTCAACGGCAGGAGTGAAGGTGAAAAGTGATTGCCAGAATCCAACGTCCAGTGAAACATTGCCTACGCTAAAGAAATGATTTTCTTGGTTCTGGATTACGGCGTTATCTTCGCTTTCATTTGAGGAGCGTATATTTGGATAGATAACAAAATTAGTCACTTCTATTTTTAGCAAGAAAGGGTTGATTGCAATATCTTCAACAGCAGCATCTCTTCCAGTGTTTTCTTTCACTATGTTGGGTAACTTTGCCTTTAATACCGCAGGCGTAACTACGCCGATAAGAAGCGCGTAAGTAAGGTAGATGAGAACAAGATAAGTGGATAGTCGAAACCATTTGGGCTTCGTAGAAAACCGAGACATTGCATTTTGCATAGGCGATTAGGCTGTGTATTTAAATGTAAAAAGATAAACAGGAGTTGCTATTTCACTAAGCTAAAAGCCCCTGCAAAAAAGTTAAAGCGTATTAATTTGGATTGTAGAAGAGAATTAATACGCCTTAGACAGGTTACAGAGCGGTTAGCAAATTATCTAGGCCAGATTTAAACAACGCCTGTGTTTCTTCATCTGCATTTACATTTAAATACGAGCTGATTTGAGTGACAAAGCTGGCAATCATATCGGTTGAAAGGCCTAGCGCTTCAAATTGTTGCTTTAAGTCGTTTACCGATTTAAGTGTAGAGCTGTACTCAGAGGCCTTATTGAGTAAGCCTGATAGTGAAGAGCTCGAGCTTGCTGCTGAGTTACCACTAAGAGAGGGAACATCTTCAAGCAGGGCATCAATACCTGGAATGCTGTTTGCCAACTGGGCGTAATCAGCGCCTGAAAGGTTGCCTTGTACATAGTTCATAATTGACGCTATGCCACCTTCCGATTGGTTTTCAGACACGTTAAGGTTACCTGCAACTGAACTCACTAAGCTAGCCAAGTCGATATTAGATGCTGCGCTGGTTGCCATTTCAGTTAGGCTACTGGAAGTAACTGTCGATTCCGCTTTCTTACCGCCTAACAGACCTTTAAGCTGATCAATATTGGCATTAGCACAAGTAGTAAAAAAAGTAAGGGCAAGCACTGTAGGTGCTAAAACGATACGATTCATTATAGATTTCCTTTTTGTACACCAGCAGCGAAAGCCCATCTGGAGTAACATGATTGAAAATAACCGTAGCAATTGCGCTATCGACTATTTAAACCTTCCATAAATTAGAAGTTTTCAGGTGTGTGAATACTCACATTCTAACGTAGTGAGGTCGTAAATTCTCTATAGAAATTGTAAAGGCACTTTACATTTTATAAGAGAATTGGGTGATCGAGTGGTAGTGTGCAGTAGGCTGGAACTAAGTCAATTAGACAAAACACTAAAAGGAGCGATACGCTCCTTTTAGTATTCTGATAATTTTGGGGCTTACTTGCTCTGTTTGGGTGGAACGATTATACGCTCTACATCAGGGGAAGCATTCTTTTCAACACTTGCCGTATCAAGAGAGGCACCAAGTTGATAGTCTAGCTGCACCAGAAGGCCGGTTTGTCTCATGCCTTTGCCACCTTGAATACGAGGCTTGTATTCCCATTGTTTCAGGGCAACTTTTGCGCTTTTATCAAACACGCCAGCAGGCACTGATTTTACTACTTTTACATTATCTGTAGCGCCCGTTTCAGTAATATCGAAAGAGAGTACAACGAAACCTTCTACATTTTGCTGCGCTGCTTTTTCTGGATAGCTTGGTGGAACGCGTTTAACCGGCGATGCCTGGTTAATCTTAGCTTCAGATTTTGTCTCTGCTACTGGCGCATTGGCTAAAGCCGTGTTGATGGTGAGCATGGCGGCAATTGAAAGTACGCCTGCAGCTAGTACCTTATTGTTACGCATAGGTTGCTTTATCGCGTTTAAACGTTTGATCATAGTCCTTTTTTCTCCAAAGGTTGGGTAAAGCCCGCGTGTAAAGTGCAGGGCGTCTGAACCATGCTCGGCACACTGCACGAGTGCTTTTGCATAGGTAAGTTTTTCGTTGTCTGTCTTGTCTTTCAGTACTGCGTGATCACAAGCCAATTCTTGATTAATTCTGAAGGATTTTAGCGCAAGCCAAACCAGTGGGTTGAACCAAAATACAATAGCGATAACCAGCGCTAACGCGTTCCACAGGTGATCGTAATGTTTGCGATGCACGTTCTCGTGCTCTAATACCAGTGCTTGTTGTTGAATCGAAAATGAACTTTTAAATGAGAAGGGAATAAGCACCTTTGGGAAGATAAAACCAAATAGCATAGGTGTGGTAGCTTTACTGGAATAGTAGGCATTGGTGTGGATAGCGTGGCGCTTTCCTATCGATGCCCATATTTTAAGATGATGCGCTAAGACATAGGCTGTAATTGCGCTTACGCCAATCGCCCATACAGTAAACCAGGTTTCAAACTCAACGGTGTTTAATGTGGGCTTAACGCCAACCACATAGCGAGCAAAGCTATTTGATGGAATGTTAACCAGCGACATTGGAAGGTTGTTGACTATGAGGCAAGCTGGTATCAGCGCCCATAGCTTATAGGTAAGCGAAGCCCCAATTTTATTAGTGAAAAAGTGTTCGCACACCATGAGTAAAACAAGCGCTAGCGACAAAATACCCTGCTGAGCAATAATCCAATCAATCATTGTTTTCTTCCCATTTCTTGATAAGGGCTTTGAGCTCGTCCACATCTTGTTTAGATAACGAGTTTTGATTTGCAAAACCAGCAACCATAGGGGCGATCTTGCCTTTAAACAGTCGACTAACAAAACTCGTGGTTTCTTTCTTTGTATAGTCTTCTTTAGCAATCAGTGGATAATAAAGATACTGGCGCTGCTGCTTTTCAAACCCTAACACTTCTTTTTTTACCAAGCGGCCTAACAAGGTTTTTACGGTTTTTTCGTGCCAGTCTTTTTTGTCATTAAGTCGCGCAATAACCTCGTTCGACGTGGCAGGATGGTCGTCCCACAGTACGTCCAGCACTTCAAATTCAGCGTTTGAAATTTCGGGTTTGTCTGACATTTTACTCATAATTACGACGTCTTTTATTTTGATTACATTTGTAGTCCATGTTTTTAGATTACACTTGTAATTCTAAAGCGCAAGCTTTTTCTGCATGTTTTTTAAACGGAGAGATAGTGTGAGATGGAGTACTACGCTTGGCGCTTCTTTGAAAGCGTTACGTTGGGTGTATCAGTATAAAACGGTGAAATTAAGCTCGTTAGCTTCTAAGAACTCGCCGAGTATTCGTGCTTGTTGATTTCCACGTGGCACCATTACATAGCACGGCGGCTTTGGGGTTACTTCTTGTAAGTCGTACCACAGCGTATCCAGCACGTCGCTGCCGTGTCTCAAAAAGGTTTCACCCCAAGACGTCGTATAAAGGATGGATACATTCTCTACCGTGGCTTTTTGGCGTAGGGTGGGGAAGTTCACAATGGCAAAACATGCCGTCACGCGTTCTGGCGCCAGCAAGTCATTACGCGGTAGTGACGATACTTTGACTGGAGGAAAATACTTGCACAAATGCTTAAGCAAATCGTTCAAGTCTAGTTCGCTCACTTCACCGTAATTGTAATCGAGATAAACCTTACTGTTTGTATCTATTATTTTGCTCGACACAAGCCAGACCATCAGTGCAATGGCGCTAGCCGCTTGAGTAACTTTTTGCGAATCGTCGATAATGCCCGATTTACTCAGTAAATCACCAGCATAAGCTGACCATACTTCATCACCATTTTTGAGCTGACGCATAGCAATGGTAATCTTTTCACAGTAAAGGCTTTCGTCAAAAGCGCGTCGCAAAAACTCAATTTTATCCGGCTTTTTAGCGTAATAGGTACTTAATCGGCGACCCAGAACGGTCATGTCTTTTTGATCCATCACCTGTTGATGGTGACTAATCTCTTTGGAGATGCGGCGATAACACTTTAATAAAAAGCGGTGAATTCGACGGCTCAGCTGTACACGTTCATTGAATGTCCAATCTTGTTGGTTATCCAAGTGGGCAAGTAGTTTGCGGCTCCACCCCCACTGTTTTGCATACGAGGCCATAATTTTGCGTTTGAAATTCGCTTGTTCACCTTCTACAAGCGGGTGGCTCAATGTACACCCACATTTCAAATATAAACACTGCTGCAATACAGCAATATCTTCCGCCTGACCATTGGCTTTGTAATGAGCGATGAGTTCGTCAAACATGAGTGCGTAGGGGTCGATATCTGCAACATGCCCTGGAGCTTCAGCACCGCGGTGTACATGCTTTTTCAAAAGGTTGCACAGTGGTTGTCCGTGAGAGATATTGGCAAGGTATACTTCAAGCTTTGCCATTTTTAATACGGACTTGAATGGCGAGTCCATGGCTTTGCCTAATTGCCAAATGGCGGCGCCAAAAAGTTCGCTTGCGTCTAGTCGCTCTAAGTGACCCAAGTCCATGAACCAGTCTACGTCTGGTGAGCCGCCTTTTTCCAAACTATTATAAATAGCCTGATACTGCTTCTCTGATGTTTTCTCTGGAGTAAGCCACCAAAACGGCGCTTTGCCTGCTACCACTATATTGGTGTTGTAAAACTCAGCTTTTAGAAACAGGGCTTGCGCAGAGCCCGCGCTTTCACCTTCAGCGACGCCAAAATCGTTTTGCTTAACTTTATCTATCTCAGATAAAAAGAAATGCACCTCAATACCAAAGGTGTTATCCGCCCATTTTTCAATGGCTGTAAGCTTTTGTTGAAGTAAAGCCAGCTCAGTAGTCGAAAAACGTTTACCGTCAATACACACCCAAAAATCAAAGTCTGAGTCGTCAGTCTGAGCGATAGTCCCCACGCTGCCCATTAAAACCAGTGCATCAACCGCCCGCTGTCTTGGCCAAATTTGCTTAATGTCTGAAAACAAGTGACTCTGTGCAGGAAAACAGCGCTGCAAAGCTTGTTCTACATCAGGTCTAAACGAGTAATTGTTGATACCAAATGGAACGGTTTCACCCGAAGTGAGTGGGGCCACATATCCAGGAAGGGCTTCGTGGTTAACATGCACAAGAAAGGGTAGCACATGAAAAAGCGGCCTGTGCTTTTCAGGCATGAGCGTGAGTGCACGCTCAATACGTGCTTTGTTGTATCGCAATACGCGCAATAACCTAATGGTAAGGTTTTGCTGAACGGAAAGCGGCTGTTGCGCTGCCATTATGTCAATCTGCACTTCATCATGCAGCCAAGCATAGCGTTATTTCGCGTCGACTTCCTCTAATTTCGCACAGAAAAAGTGATTCTTAATTTGTGATATTCGGTACTTATCTGCTCTCGTGTGAGAGGAAGGTAATGAATAGAGACTTATTCACTTTGTAAGATTGCTCCTACTGCTTCTCAAATGCATCAATTAGCGCATCAGTTTTACCATCGGAAGAAAAGCCAAATCCATTTTTATTGAATATCAGCGTATTGTCAGACGTCACTGACGTGCGGGCTTCTTTTAAAAATGACTGGATAGTCGCTTCGTCAGTGCCTTTCTCTTGTAGTGTTGATGCAAATGACGTGGCATCTCCCCACTCGTTGAACTGAGACAGACGAGATGTTTGTTGAATAAGTGACGTAAGGTTGGAGTCCTTTTCTAGGTACTGTTGTAGGCGCAACGTGGTTTTATTAAGCTCTTGCTCGCCCTGACTGCTATCAATCACCAGCTCGCCTTTACTCACCGTTAGCTTGGTATCGTCTGAAATACCAAGTTTTGCCGCTAAATCACTTAATTCCGAGGCAAGCTTTTGCCGATTAAAATCGAGGTAGTTTGCAATTGTGTTGCCGTTGAGTGAGGCCTCGCCGCTTTCTATTTTTTCAAGATATGTGTCAATTTGATTGCCCTGTAGTTCACCATTAAACGCACTGAACGCATCACCGAGAGCATTGGCCTGCTTGGATTTTTCTACAACATCTTGAAGTGCGCTTTGAGCATTTGCTGTGTCGCCCAAGTAATTGAATAGTGAAGGTGAAGACGACAAGTGGCTGTATGTGGTATCCATTTCTGACTCTGTGTAGCTCACTTCATAGCGTGTGGCATAAAAGTGGGGGACCTAATATAGGCGTTCATACGCAAAATCAGCGCCAAGTTCATCGTCAAGAAGAGTTTTTATGGAGTAGGGGCTCTTGCGAGCCCCTAGCGAAGAAGTCGGTTCTTATTGCTGACCCAGGTGTGAGCTATCTGTTCGACGGATATTGCTCAAGGAGCTTGATGACGAGTTCATCAAGTTTATTTTGAATGCTGATACTGTCTTTCGACTCCAGCTCTACCACTCCAGACGCGCTGTAAACAAATGTATCGTCTTTAACCATGTCAATTTGAAGCCCTTGTTGAAGCGTGGTTTGCTCTCCAACCGGAATGCTAAAAATGCTGCCCAATGAAATGCCGCCAGAGCGGCCGTAACTTCCGGTGCCCAGCCCTAGATTCAAGGTGGTGCCATCCTCTTTAGTGGTGGTGGAAGGTAGGTATCCCACCGCGATATCGGCGTCCTCCTCCGAAGATGGGGTGAGGCCTTTCTCAATGAGCCGCTGGGTAATGGCTGAGGAAAGATGATTGGCCAGCGTCGCGTTGATTGGGTTTAAAGGAGGCTGAATATAGAACGTTTTAATATCGGCAAAGTTTTGTGTTTCATCCATATTTACTTGAGGCTTACTACTACTGCATGCGGCAACCACGACCATACATGCTGTTAAAAGTAGCACTGTTTTCAAATACTTTGCCTTTTGCATTAAACCAGTTTCACGTTTTTTCATCATACTGCTGTGCATAATTTTCAGTAAAGTTTGTTAGCTCTTAACTTAAACGAGAGCATAGCGTGTTTTGGATCTCATAAGTGGTAAAGCTAGTTTCATCACTTGATTTTCGTCAGCCTGCATAGATAAGCCGCTAAAAGGTGTTCCACATTCACAATAAGACCGTATGCTTTATTCCATTCAGTTTTGTTAATGCGCATCGCTTTGTGGTGTGTGCAGACAAGCGAAGCCACTAATTAAAGGTAAAAGGACATGAATACAAAGCGTATAAAACAAGGGTTACTTGCCACCAGTGTCGCCGCACTTTTTTCTGTAAATGCAATCGCGCAACGTTCATCAGACGCGAATGTTGAATTAGTGGGCGACATAAAGGGCACGCAAATTACTGGTGTTACGGTAAGTAATGATGGACGGGTATTTGTGAATGCGCCTAACTGGCGTGACGGCGTTCGCTTTTCCGTAGCTCAGGTTACCGACACTGGAGAATTTGTCGCTTACCCTAATAGCCAAACAAATGAATGTGTGGCACAAAGTGAAGTAAGAAAAGACTGCTTTTTAGCGGTGCAGTCAGTGGTCGCGCACAAGGATAAGCTGTATGTATTGGACACCCGAAATCCTAAGTTTAAAGGTGTAGTGGATGCACCTCGCTTATTTGTTGTTGATTTAGCCTCAAACGAGATAGAAGGAACCTTGATACTTAGCGAAGACGCTTACCATCCTGATTCGTATATTAATGACTTGCGAGTAGACGAAAAAACGAATCGCATTTATATGACCGACTCGGCTCACGCGGGTTTAGTGGTATATAACCTTGATGACAATACTAGCTATCGTATTTTAGATAACCATAAAACCACTAAAGCTGAAGTCGATGCGTTAAGTATTCAGGGCAAACCCTTTACTATGCCTGTTCAGTCTGACGGGATCGCGCTAGATACGTTAAACGACACACTATATTTTCACGCATTGTCTGGTTATTCGCTGTATGCCATCAACACATCTGACATCGAGAAATCGTCAAACGACGTGTTGGCAGAAAAAGTGCGAAAAGTAGCGACGACAGGCGCACCAGATGGCATGATTTTTCATCAAGGTAATGTTTATTTAGCTGACCTGGAAAAGCAAGAAGTACAGTACCTTACGCCAAGTCTAGACCTTCGCACCCTTGTGAAAGGTGATGTGGTGAATTGGGCTGATACCTTTAGTATCTACAACAATGCGCTTTACTATACCAATAGCAAAATACAAGATGCGGGTAGTGATGTTAGCGACATGACATTTGAAGTGTATAAGACAGCGCTACCTGCGCGTTAAAGTTCGAGGAATTAGCGATGAGCATCACAAAAGGGATCGGCAGCGCGTCACTGGGGTTTGCAGCAGCACTCTTAGTAGCCGGGCAAGCCTCAGCTAAATCAGATTTTGATTATGGCCCTGTGTTTGACACTTTCGGCAAGCATGCTCATGTTGAGGGCGTAAGTTTTCCTGAAAATCAGACGTTCAAGGTTGTGTTTGACGTAGCCAAAGCGGCAAGCCCTGGTGAGGTAAACCGCAAGTTTGAGTCGCTGGCACGGTTTATCAATATGCACGTAGCCAACGGCGTTAAGCAGGAAAATCTTTCGCTTGCGCTTGTCGTTCACGGCTCTGCCACAGAAGAAGTGCTTAAAACTGCAAACTTCAAAGAGCGTAAGGGCTTACCTAATGGAAACGAAACGCTACTTGTAGCGTTGATGGAGAAAGGCGTAGACGTAATAGTGTGTGGGCAGTCTGCCGCTGCCCATGGCGTTGAAAAAAGTGCGTTGATAGACGGAGTGAAAATGGATTTGTCAGCCATGACAGCCCACGCGCGCCTGGCACAAAAAGGGTATTCGGTTAACCCTTTTTAAGTTGTGAGTTAATTCCTCTTGCGCACAGGAGCTTAACTATAGCTTCTGTGCATTGTCTAGGTAGGGCCTGTTGACCTTTGCTGTACATTTTTGCAGCGGTCTGTGTGCCATCTAGACAAGGCGAATGTTTGACGGTTTAGTGGTTCTAAATCGAGAACATTCAACGCGGTATAGATGGCACAAAGGCGCTGCCCGAAGGGGTCGTTATGGAAGCCTTTTACTCTTTGTCACAGTCCTTTAACTTAGCCCGCTAGGCTTGCAGGACTGACAGGCCCTAGACGATACCTGCCCAAACGCAATAATTTTCTCAAACGGCGTGGTGTCTGGCAGAGTCCCCAAGGCAAAACCACATGCATTGCCAAGCCTTGATTCACAGAAGGTGTGGGCAATGTCGATTAGGGCGTTGTCGTTATCGAGTGACGTAGCAAGAAGTGAACATGCTTGTAGCGCTAGCGCCATTTGTTCTGTTAAATATCGGCTGCGCGTTTCCATATTCTGCGTGTTTGATAGCTCGTCGAATAGCTTACTAAGATGAATATCATAGTGCTTGTTTTTGCCTGCTTGTGTTTTAAGCTCACTAAACAAAGCCTCTTTAACGTTGGGCTCTTTGGCGAGTGCGCGCAGTACATCTAAACACTGTACGTTTCCGCTTCCTTCCCAAATAGAGTTCAGAGGCGCTTGGCGATAGTATCGTGGCATGGGGTTTTCTTCAACGTAACCAATACCGCCTAAACACTCTTGAGCTTCGTTAACAAACATAGGCGTGCGTTTACAAACCCAGTATTTTCCAATGGCGGTGGCCAGCCTTGCCAGTGCAGCTTCATGATTATCGCTCGATGCACTATCAACCGCTTTGGCAGCGCGCATAGTGAGTGCAGTAGCAGCCGCACATTCAATGGTGAGGTCTGCCAACACATTTTGCATTAAAGGCTGATTGACTAAGGTCTTGCCGAATGCGTCGCGATGACTTACGTGGTGTAAAGCGTGAATCAGTGATTGTCGCATAAGTGCTGATGAGCCAATCATACAGTCTAACCGCGTAAGCGACACCATATCTATGATCACCGGCACACCACGACCTTCTTCGCCAATCAAATATGCCGTGGCTTCCTGAAATTCAACTTCAGACGATGCATTGCTCCAGTCACCCAGCTTGTCTTTCAAACGCTGAATTCTCACGTTATTGAGTGCACCATTTTCCAACAACCTTGGTAGTAAAAAACAGCTTAGTCCGCCTTCGGCTTGCGCAAGTATAAGATGAGCGTCGCACATGGGGGCTGAGAAAAAGAATTTATGCCCTACGATATGGTAACTTCCATCAGCCTGTTTAACCGCTGTAGTGGTATTACGCCTAACATCCGACCCACCTTGTTTCTCAGTCATCCCCATACCAATAGTCAGTCCATGTTTCTGACTAGCTGGCAGGGAACGAGGATCATAAACACCATTAATGGTTTTCTCTAGGTATACGGGTGGCAGCTGTTTTCCATACCGCATGGCCGGAATAGCTGCGTGGGTCATAGTCAGCGGGCAAGACGTGCCAGACTCAGCCTGATAATGCATATACATTAGCGCTGCCCTGAAGGTGTGTGCGCCTTCAATGCCTTCATGCTTCCACGAATAGTTGTGTACATTGTGCTGCATCGCACTTTCCATAAGCGCGTGATAGCTGGGATGAAACTCAACATCGTCAATGCGGCGGCCATAGCGATCGAATGTGTGGAGAGTTGGCTTATTCTTATTAGCAAGCTCTCCGTGAGCCATAAGTGCATCCCCCGCGATTTGACCATACTGGCCTAATAACCCTTCGTCATGCTGGTGGGATGATGGCAAATGCTGATCGACTAACACGCGCAGTAAGGTGTCATCACGCCACAAATTATAGGGTGTGGAAATGGTGGGTTGGTTTTCTACAACGTGCGTAACAAATCGATTTGATGAAGTCATGGCATTTCCACTTGGTGAATATACAAGGTGTACCTTTGAACTGGGCTTTTACTTTAAAGGGCTACGTCAAAGCACTATCTCCAAGTACTACCTTAAAACATTACATTAATAGTTGTAAATTGGTATTTCATGTAATGTTTGTGCGCAGCGCGTGTTTATATAATGATGAATGCGTATATGTTTGGCCTTAAGCCAACTTATATTTTAATTAAAATAACGTCCTATTTGAGACAAAGAAGTAAATAGAGTTTGCAATTAGAAAAACAGAAAAAGCCCAACGCAAGAAAGCTACTGCTAAAGCTATTGGGCTCCCGTGACAATATTCAAATGAATGCCAGCGCAGCTGTTCGCGTAGGGGCGCTGTTTGGTATTTCTGAAAATAACATTCGGGTAACGCTCACGCGTTTACAGTCTGCACAGCTTATTACCTTGGTTGAACGCGGTTTTTACAAGCTGGGCGACAAAGGCATTCGTTTTGCAAAGGAAATTCATCAGTGGCGAGAGGATGAGGATGGGCTTATACCCTGGCAAAACGATTGGGTTGTCGCTCAAACCAGCACGCTTCCTAAAAGTGATAAAAAGCAGCTCAGAAATAATGAACGAGCGCTGAAGCTTTTGGGGATGAGAAAGCTGACAAACGACGTTTACCTCAGACCGAACAATTTCTCAGGCGGAACAGGCGAAGTAAGAGACAAACTTTACACACTTGGTCTATCGAGAAAGGCGCTCGTGTTTAGTGCCAGCGACTTTGACACTAAATCACACAGCAGGGCGATGGGATTATGGAGCCATCTAAACCTAGAGGCACTTTATAAAGACGGATGCATCGAAATAGAGGAATCTCTTGCTCGATTAACGTCTTTACCCCTTGAAGAAGCAACCAAAGAATCTTATGTGATAGGAGACAGGGCGTTATACCACTTGGTGTTTGACCCCTTATTGCCATCGCCACTTGCAGATGTAGCAATGCGTGAACGCTATCGTAATCTAGTAAAACGGTACGATGATGCTGGCGCACAAATTTGGCACCGCTTTTTAAATCAAAACTAAGCGAGATTAAAGGTAAACAGCTCAAAAAGAGGGTTACAGATACGTTACACACAGTTGAGCGTAAATTTCACATATAGATGTATTGTGTGAGAACAGTCAGAAAGATGAGACGGTAAGTAATTATTTGGCCGCATAGAACGCTAAGTGTAATTAGCTCTAATGGAAGTAGCGTAAATGGAGAGAAGATGACCGCATCAAGACCGTTATTTAAGCATATTCGCAATCATACAGCGCTTTTTAATGAGCTTTCTCAGTATCGAAACGCCGCTGTAGATACTTTAGGGTTTACGGGGTATGAATTTCATAAAACGCCAAAGTTCGTAACCGAAGATGGAAGTCGGCTTACCATAGAGCCAGAGAGAAGCATTGTACTGCCTAAAGTTCATGCGTTGTCGGGTTTGAAGAATAAGCTGACACAGGCTATTCCCACGTTACATATGGTTGAGCATAGTGAAATAGGCTATCGCTACCCAACGGCAGCGTTGGCTGGGCTAGACGCGCCATTTATTAAACGTATGCGTTCTGAGTATTTTCACAAAGTGGATGAAGATAGAAGTATTTGCCGCCCTGTGAATTTGTCGTTCGGAATTAAAAGTCGCGGAAAAGCTGACAACCGACAAGAATACGAAGTGTGGATGCCAGATGAAGCGCCAGATCAAAATCCGCTTCCTTTGCTCATCAATGCCTATGGCGAAGACTTACCCGATGATGTAAGACACTTTGTTGAACAACCCTCAAGAGTACACGGTTGGATGGGGGTTAAGCGGGCAGCATTTGAAGCGCTTTACACAAACAAGCAACATTGTGGTGATTTGATCATTTGCGTCGCCATGAGTGTAGACGCCTACAACATTGGCGCTAAACCCGATCTAGCTTATTCTCCTGAAGCAGAAAGCTCTATTGCTGTAAGCAACGCAGAGTTTGAGTGGGAAATAGAGGGGTACTATGCTCCGCGAGGCTGGGCGTTTGACCACGATGAAGTGTGGGCAGCAATAAATCACACGTTAGAAGCTATCAATGCGCCGCTCGATGATTTATACGGCAACGAAATCATTCCTATTGCCGAAAGTAAAACGGAGCGAATTTTGTCAACATTGCAATCACTGGGCGTTAGGCAGGAAGAAGTAGACGAACTCAATCTTCAGCCTTGGGAGTTCATGCTAACCGAAAGTGAGCATAGGGTTAAAGCGCACGATCCTAGCCGTTCGGTTAATTTATTAGGTAGACTAAATCGACTCTTTTACCAACCAGAGCAGCAGTTGCCTTCACTAAATTGGATGCACGATCTGATTTTATAGTTTTAAACTTTTAAGATTACTCTACTGTCCGATTTTAGTTCATATCGTTCACAAAGCTAGGCGCGCTGAAAGCAATTCCATGCGCGCTTTTTTATATTCCTTCTGAAGTCATTCTGTAACTAAAAAGACTTATATGTAAAATTTTATATAAAATATGTTTGTTTTTGTAAATAACTTTCAGTTTTGTCGTGATCTGTCTGTTTATTTTGCTATTTCTGTAATTAAATTACGAAAAATGCTTTATTTTTTGAAAGTATTGTTCATAATGTATTCATCACTCAGGTGATATCTAATTTAGTTACAAAATAGGAATTCAAAAATGAAACTGTCTACTTTCGCAATCGCTCTAACACTATCTGTTGCTGCCACTCAATCTTTCGCAAAAGATGTGGTACTAAAGCCAATTAACGACAACATCGAAACACAAGCATGTTTAACTGCTGCTGAAGATGGTTTTGGTCCTGCATTGCGTCTTATCCGTTCAAAAGGTTTTAACGCAGAAGAGTTCAGTGCATCTGTACGTTGCAACGGCGAATCACTTCGCACTTTTGCTTACATGTACAAAAACAACAAGGCGACTGAAAACGCGAAAACTGTAGCACTTGTTGCTAAAAACCAAGATGTTGCGTCACAGGCTTGTCTAGAAGCGCTTTCAGTAGGTAAAGAAGCGGCACTAGCGAAGTTTGGTTTGGAAGGTGAGAACATTATTTGTAACCACAAAACAATGTCTGATTTTGTTCGCGAATACAGTGCAGAGAACGTAGTTGTTCGCACTGCTGCTGAATAAGACTGCGTTTTAGGATAGCAACCTACTGCTAATATTTAGTACAGTTTCATGGCCTTTCGCTTGAAAGGGCGAAAGGCCTGACACTTTACGCTTCGCTTGATTTAATTCTACGTAAGTCTTCTCGCATCGGCCAACCTTTAGCCGCACCGTTCAGTTTTTTCATTTTGTATAGGCCTTAAAATAGGCGTAACGCTCCACCTATAGTTATTGGTTTTCATCTGAATGAATCAAATGAAACTCAGTTTGCCTGCCATCTAAATAGGTTACTGACTGACCGTCAAAAAATGCATCTTCTTCCAGCATAATTCTAATTTCTTTGTTCCACTCTTTAATAAAGCTTGCTGCATTGAGTTCTATCGAATAAGCCGTTTGTGCAAACACTGGATAGTCACCTTGAACTGGTACTCCTTCCTGTGCATCCCACATTCCTATCGTTGGACCTGCCGCGTGCCCATGAAAACCAAGCGGGTGGGTGTAAATAGCGGGTGTAATGCCTTGTTCGATAGCCTGCTGTCGCGACATACTCAAAATAGTGTTACCTGTTCTGCCTACTTTAAAATTACCGGTCAGAATGTCCTGCAACTGGTTTCCAGATTTAAGTGCTTCCTTAAGTGAAGCTGGCGCGTCTTTTTCACCAGGCTTTAACACGTAAGCATGCTGCTGTTGATCAGTATTAAGTCGAAGGTAAGTAATGCCGAAATCGACATGAATGAGATCGCCCGGCCGAATGATGTTTTCACCAGGACGCTTGCTAAACGCGGTAATTTGGTCGAAGACTTCACTGTCTTTACGTTGAATTGAGACAGTAGGATGAAACCAGTTGGTCAGCCCTAAAGCGCGCGTTTGATCACGCAGCCACCATACCACATCGTCTGTAGTTGTCACGTTAGGGGTTATAACTTCATTTGAAAATGCCGTTGCTATTAGTGAATGACCAATTTGAGTAAGTACCGGATAATATTGCATTTCAAGGTCACTGCGCGTTTCCAGCCAACCGATTGAGAGTCTTTCGCCACTTACAACGCGGCTTTTCAGCGCTTCAGGAAGTACGGCCATGAATTTATCGTGTTCGGTAGAGGTCATGCCATCAGCGAGCGCAAATGAATCAGACGTATTAATGGCAATTTTAGCGGGATTCCGGGCTTCGATAATGTGTTTCAATGCCTCCCACTGGTCGGGTTGTGCTTCCTTATCCCACGCTTTTTTAAATAGTGACCCTACCGCATATCTTGCAACGGCCAAACGTTCTAGCGGTTGACCATTGCCGGGGTTATAAATGACTAACATGGTATGACGTCGTGCGGAAATCCAAGTAGAAGGTAACATGGTTTTTAAAACGGGATCTTCGTTGTATTCCCGGGACATAAGCACCCACATGTCGATGCCTTCACGCTCCATAATTTGGGGCAGCACAGAGTTGAAGCGTTCAACGGTGATCTTATCAATCAGCTCGCTTCGCTGTTTCATACTAAGAATGTTATTCGCCCATGCGTTTGCCGATAGGGACAACATTACTAAACCTAAACTTATCGCTAGTAACTTTCTCATCCATGTTTCCTGTCTATTATTAAAATGACCACAGTGCGCGTTCATTTTTAGTAAACAAACCTAGCAAACACAAATACAAAGTAAAACGCGCACGAGTGGGGTAACGTTAATCTAACACTAAATTTGAAAGTTCAGCTAGGCGTATCACCTGATAGCCCTAATTATATGAAACGACTTCAATCTCTATGTTTTGCTGAGCCATGAAATAAAAGCGTCTACCTGGTTCATAATCGCCATGGCTAAAAGTATTGAAATTTAGTGCCAGAACCCGCTGCTCTGTTTCGTCTAAATTAGGCACAACAATACCGATATGGTTGATATTGGCGAGGGTTTTATAATCGCTTTCAATATCATTGATAGCTTTAGGTCTGTAAAGGGCTAGGTAGTCTTTATCGTTTCCTACGTGCACCGTGTAGCCGTCATTTTTGGCGCCGCCGCTCCACCGTACTTTCCAACCAAATAGCGTACAAAGTAAGCTGGCTAGCTCATCTGGGTTTTCAACGGTGATATTCGCGTGCTCTAAGTATGCAGTTGTCATGTGTTTTTCCTTGTGTAGATAATCAACGAAAAACAGCTTAATATCTAAAGCTAACTTTAGATCAAGCGTTTTTTTACCGCTATTTCGAAATTGGAAAAGGGGCGTTATGGCACCAGAACCTATGGTAAGCATTGGCTTTATTGCTAAACGTACTGGTAATGCTGTTTCATTAATTCGCTATTATGCCAACGAAGGACTAATTCCTTCTGTGCGCACAAATGGCGGAAATAGAGCATTTCCTCGCTCAGTCATTCGCAGAGTTTCCTTTATTTTGATTGCGCAAAATATGGGGTATTCCCTTGCTGAGATAAAGAGTCTGTTGTCTACACTTCCAGACAACAGAACGCCAACACAAGCTGATTGGGCAAAATTAAGCACGGTGTTTAATCAGCATATCGAAGCAAAAATTGCAGCGCTGACCAGTTTGAAGACGTCGTTAGAAGGCTGTATTGGCTGTGGGTGTTTGTCATTAGACCGCTGTAGGCTTTACAATACCGACGATAAAGTGGCAGCCCAAGGTAGCGGTGCCCAGTTGCTCGATGAAAACGTGCAATCCCAGTTCTTAGTTTCACACAAAAAGTAGCGCTTCATGCACCCAAAAAATCTTCACAAGAACGGCTATCCTATGGATACGCTGTGCCAGACATACCCAGCGCTCAAGTCTTTTCTCGTTCGTGCTAAAAGCGGCAATACCAGTATAGATTTCACCAGCCCAAAAGCGGTGAAGGTGCTTAATGCGGCCTTACTTCATCACTACTACCGCCTTGAATATTGGGATATTCCTGATGGCTACTTATGCCCCCCAGTACCTGGAAGAGCAGATTATATCCACGGTATTGCTGATTTATTAAAATCAACGAGCAGCAGTGCGCATGGTGAGCAGAGTCAACTGGGGAAAGATCAAAACGTTCGTGGGCTTGATATAGGCGTGGGCGCAAATGCTATCTATCCTATTATCGGCGTTACATCCTATGACTGGTCGTTCGTAGGGAGTGATGTTGACGACGTCGCAGTAAAAAGTGCTAAAGCTATTGCTAGTAAAAATAGTGTGTTAGCCCATAAATTCCAAGTGCGTAAACAAGCGAATAGAGCAAGTA
The DNA here is from genome assembly GCF_022348345.1 of Alteromonas sp. CNT1-28. Lineage (NCBI taxonomy): Bacteria > Pseudomonadati > Pseudomonadota > Gammaproteobacteria > Alteromonadales > Alteromonadaceae > Alteromonas > Alteromonas sp. CNT1-28. Next base: position 37,426 of record NZ_JAKREZ010000025.1, read on the forward strand.
TTTTCAACGGCGTGATTGAAGCAAATGAACGATTTACGTTTACTATGTGCAATCCTCCGTTTCATAAGTCTGCGCAAGAGGCACTGTCAGGCACGCGAAGGAAGACATCTAATTTAACCCGTAATAAACAGAAACGAAGTGGTGCGAAGTTCACCGATAATCGTGAGCAAGGTTTTGGGCATCGTACATCCAAGCTACAAGGTAAAAATGCCGCTTACCAAGGTAAGGACGCAAACTTGAATTTTGCGGGCCAAGCGAATGAACTGTGGTGCGAAGGCGGTGAACTTGCCTTTATTCAGCGCATGGTTAAAGAGAGTGTCTCTGTAAAAGACAATGTAGAATGGTTCACCTGCTTGGTGTCGAAGAGTGCCCATTTGAAACCAATTAAAACCAGTATTGATTATTACGGTGCTGCGCAGTGTAAAGTGATTGATATGGGACAGGGAAGTAAATTGAGTCGTTTTGTTGCGTGGACTTTTTAACCGTCGTATCGCTAAGTTAAATTGACCGAGTACAGTTGAAGCAGCGTAGTGCGAGCACGCATAGCATTTGCTAAGGAAAGTGGTTCTTGTTCTGAAGAACCACCTTCCAATTCAACGTTTAGAAGCTGAAGGTTTTTGACACACCAAACACAATGCGCTCATCGGCGGTATCAAAATCAAGATTTGTGTTTTCAGCAGCAATTTCGAAATCGAACCCTTCATAACTCGTTTGGTAAGCCAAACGGTAGTGGTAGAAAGAGGTGTCATCACCATTCCACAGCCACTTGTCACTGTCTAGTGAGTTAGATACGTCAAAGCTTGCACGTAAATGATGGTTGGGTGCGAGTTCAAAGGTATGAGCAATCATTGCGATAGCGTGTTTTGCGCCTGTTCCAAAGTAATCCCACGTGTACCAGAAGTTTAGTTCTGAGCTACCGTAGTCACTGGCATAACCAAACTTGGTATACACCTCTGGGTAATTGCCATCACTTGAATCATCGCCACCGTGATAAGAGTAATAAGCGATGCCGTAGTCCAAACTCACCGTTTCGGTTAGCATTTGGTAACGACCCACGTAAAAATCCCATTCAAGGTTTGTATCGCCACCAAAATCTACATTTGATGCCCACGTGCCTGCATAAGTGCCGTTATCAAATGCTTTATCAACACCGCCTTGTAGTGCAGGGTCGTTTTGCGTTTGGCTAACGCCGTTGAAGGTATAATCTGAAACCGCAGAGATATTGGCGCTCCAATCAGCGAATGAAGCTGAAGAATATAACGCTGCGACAATAGCCACTGTGAAAATATGCGCGGATGTAAAAAAAGAATTCAATTTTTTCATTGTTAAATACCTGTTTTTATCGTTGTTTTATTTGGCCCGCTTCCTAGTTAATGCGCTTTTACGCCGGTTTCGGGCAACACTTACCCCCATTGGCTAAAAGTGAGCCAATGTTAATGAGGTAAGAAGTGATTGATTTAATTAGTTGAGATTTTCTATCTTGGTAAAGTCGATTTTGTTTTCTTTCGGCGATGTTTTGATGGCCGTCACCGATTTAAACTTCTGACTTAGAATGAAAGCAAAGCAGCTAAAGAAGATAGCGATAACTAACGCACCCACCCACTGAATTTGCAAGAAGTCTAGTTTGAACAGCAGCGTGAGTAGCGAAAGCGCCACGATATTGAGAGCAATGTAATTGCCTTTACCGATGCGTTCAACGGTCATGTTTAGATTATCTGTGTAAAGTCTAATCAGTGAATCAAGTGAGTTGATCACAAAGACGACACCCACACACACCATGGCTAAATTGGTTATCCCCTCAGTAGGAATACCTGCACTGTGATAGTGGTACAGTACTGAAAACCAAGCCGCAATGGGAATAGATGGAATGACCATCATAGCCAACATGACTTGATAAGTTTTAAGACCGCCCACGAAACGAGACGTAAACTGACCAATCATGATACTCCAGCTGAACCACCAGAATAGATAGAACTCGTGATACTCATTAATGGGTAATACGAAGTTATCGATGTTCGCAAAGTACCCACCAATAAGACCTAGGTTGGTAAAATAAGCCGTTATCTCACTTTCGCCAAATACAAATGCTGCCGCCCACATGCCAACAATGAGTGCGATGAATACCCATGTGGTTGTAAGGCTTAAAATACGCACGTATTTAATGCTAGTGCTCGAATATACGGCAAAAGCAATGGCTGCAAACACAATCAGGTAGAACGCAGGCACGACAGATTCTCCGTCGCCTATCGACGGTAAATACCATGGAAGGTTAGACAGCAGTAGAAACGCCGTGAAAGCACAGGTTCCGATGATTACAACGTTGTTTACGAACTTAACAACGGGAAGCTCGAAGAACTTTACTTTCGGTTCGATTACGCAGAAATAAAAACAAGTAAGAAAGTAGAATCCCCAAATTAAGAATCCCCAGAACCCAAACTCAATGGCGAGCGGATTGGTGAAGGCATATTCAGGACTTGCGCTTATGTCAGCATAACCAGCAAATTCAGTGAGCGGGAACATAATAAGGCCCACGTCCAAACCTGAGGTAAAGAGAATAGCAATAAAGGTAAAGGTTCTAACTGGCGTTACGCCGACCACTTTCATGTTGCCCCATTTAAACAAAATATAGGCTACAGAAAGTAGAGTGAAAATAATGCCTGCACTAAGCCATACTGTCATTATCACCCTCCCAATATTGATAAAAATGAAACATGTTTTTTCCTTTTTTTCGTTATTAAACAGTCCACCCAACTACACATTAAAGCCTTATATTAAAGGCGGCATGTAGGCACTGTGGAAGGTGCGCTTGTTTTAACAACAAGCACACTGGTGCGAGATAGTTTAAAAATTTAGCGTTACTCTGTTTGCCAATGCGGGTGAATATCCACGGGCACATTTTGTGGTGGCAAAGCGGGTTTACCCAGAATGATGTCTGCCGCCTTTTCCGCCACCATGATGGTAGGCGCATTTAGGTTTCCGTTTGGAATTGTGGGGAAGATAGAAGAATCCACCACTCGCAATCCTTCAATGCCATGAACATTGGTTTGAGAATCTACCACTGCCATCTCATCTTCACCCATTTTGCAAGAGCATGATGGATGGTAAGCGCTCTCAACGGCTTCACGCACAAAAGCGTCTATTTCTTCATCCGTCTGAATGTGCTCGCCAGGCTGAATTTCGCCGTCTCTGAAGTCGTCGAATGCTGACTGTGCGATGATTTCTCGTGTAAGTCTTACGCATGCTCTAAACCCTTCGATATCATCTGGATGCTGCAAATAGTTAAACAAAATTTTAGGCGGAACCGTCGGGTTAGCCGACTGAAGGGTTACGCTACCTCTACTTTTAGGTTTGTTGTGACCTACGTGCACTTGAAAGCCATCGCCATCAAACGCTGACTTTCCGTCGTATCGAATAGCGGCAGGTAAGAAGTGATACTGAATGTCAGGCCACTCCACATCTGCTTTCGAGCGAATGAACGCGCAAGATTCAAAGTGATTCGTAGCGCCTAACCCAGAACGGTTAAGCAACCAGCGAGCGCCGATCAACCCTTTTGAAATTAAGCCCAGTTTGCGGTTTAACGTTATTGGCTGTTTGCACTTGTACTGGAAATAAAATTCCAAATGATCTTGCAGGTTTTGACCCACACCCGGCAGGTGGTGCTTAACATCGACACCTGCTTTTTCAAGAATATCTTTGTCGCCAATTCCAGAAAGCTGCAGGATGTGTGGCGAGCCAATAGAGCCGGCGCTTAAAATCACTTCGTTAGATGTGGCGGCAGTCTCGGTTTTACCGTTAACTACATATTCAACGCCTTTTGCGACTTTATCTTCCAGCACGACTTTAGTAACCAGCGCGCCAGTCACTATAGTTAAATTCTTACGCGATTTTACCGGGTCAAGATATTCACGGCTTGCTGAACTGCGTACACCATCTTTAACGGTCATATGCATAGGGCCAAAGCCTTCTTGCTGCTTTCCATTGTAATCGCTAGTGATGTCGTAGCCCGCCTGTTCGCCGGCTTTAATGAAGGCCGTATAAAGCGGGTTCTTCATTTCGTTACCGTTGTTAACGCCGAGTTCACCATTGCCACCTCGGTAAGCGTCGTTACCTTTGTACCAGGTTTCAGCTTTTTGGAAATAGGGTAGGCACGCCTGATAATTCCAGCCCTCTGCGCCGTGAGCTTCCCATTCATCAAAGTCTTTAGCGTGGCCGCGTACGTATACCATTCCGTTAATGGATGACGAGCCGCCCAACACTTTACCGCGTGGGCAGTGCATTTCACGGTTGTTTAAATAGGGCTCTTTTTCAGTGTTGAATTGCCACGCATACTTGTCGGTATTCATAGGAATAGACAGCGCCGTTGGCATCTTGATGAAAATGCTTTTATCTGAGCCACCGGTTTCCAGTAGCAACACCTTGTGCTTTGGGTTTTCTGATAAGCGGTTCGCTAGCACGCAGCCGGCAGAACCAGCTCCAACAATAATGTAATCAAATGTCTGCATATGTACTCCTACTGCGGCTTAAAACGGGCTCTCAATTTGGCTCATACCTACATAAACCGATTTGGTCTGTGTGTAGCTATTAAGCGTTTCAACGCCGTTTTCACGTCCAATGCCAGACTGTTTGTAGCCCCCTACAGGCATTTCAGCCGGAGAGTTACCATATGCATTTATCCAGCAAATACCGGCTTGAAGCTGGTGGATAACGCGGTGCGCGCGCTGGATATCCTTACTAAATACACCGGCAGCTAAACCTAGCTCAGTGTCATTCGCGCGTGCGATCACTTCGTCTTCATCATCGAAGACTAACACGCTCATCACTGGTCCGAAGATCTCTTCTTTAACGATAGTCATATCGTCAGTGCAGTCAGTGAAAATTGTTGGCTCAACAAAATAGCCATTTGGCGCAGATGCCGGAGAGGCAGCGTTCCCGCCGGTTAACAGCGTTGCGCCTTCTTCTTTTCCTTTGGCAATATAGCCAAGTACTAGCTCTTGGTGCTTTTTAGAAATAAGTGCGCCTAGGTTTACGTTGGGGTCAAGTGGATCGCCCATAACAATGTTGTTTTCGGTACGGGCTTTAAGCTCATCAATAAAGGCTTGATAAACAGAACGTTGAACGTAAACACGGGTGCAGTTAGTGCAGATTTCACCTTGGGTGTAGAAATTACCAAGCATAGCGGCGCTGATAGCTTGGCTAATGTCGGCATCTTCGAATACCACAAGCGGTGACTTACCGCCAAGCTCCATTGTCACGTCTTTTAAGTTCGACGCAGCGGCGCTTTGCATCACTTTTTTACCTGTGCCTACTTCACCAGTAAACGATACTTTCTCTATGTCAGGGCTGTTTGTAAGCCACTGGCCTACTTGTGCTGCGCCTTGAACCACATTAAATACGCCGTCAGGTACGCCAGCTTCGGTGAAAATTTCAGCCAGTTTAAGCGCACCCATCGGGGTTTCTTCTGACGGCTTAAATATAAACGCATTACCTGCGGCAAGGGCGGGGCCTGATTTCCAGCAAGCGATTTGAATAGGGTAGTTCCATGCGCCAATACCGGCACAGATACCTAGCGCTTCTTTGCGCGTGTAGAAGAAATCGCCACCCACAGGTTGCTGGGTACCTAGTTGAGTAGGAGCTAGGCCGGCATAGTACTCAATGACATCAGCGCCAGTTTCAATATCAACACAGTCGGCTTCTTGAATAGGCTTACCGGTATCGAGTACTTCAAGTTTAGCGAGTTCGTCATTACGCTCACGAAGCAATGCAACCGCTTTATTAAGAATGCGGGTTCTTTCAATTGGCATCATTGCTGACCACACTGAAAAACCTTCTTTAGCGCTTTTAATTGCTTCTTGTTGAATAAACTCATCAGCCACTTCTACGTGGTAAATTACCTCACCGGTTGCGGGGTTGGTTACAGCAAAGGTTTCTTTGCTTTTGTTTGCCATCGGCTTGCCGTGAATGAAATTCTGATAAGTCGGTAATGACATGCATAAACTCCTACTTTTAAAAGGACTAAAACTTTCGCCAATTTGCGGATACTGCGAATTAACTTCTATTACAAATACCTAATACGTAGAAATAGTTTCAAAATGATGAATAGTGTTGAAACTATTTTCTTTATTGAAGTGCTAACTTGCTCGAATAGAACACTTTCGCTTTGTAAAAGTCACCCTGTAAAAAACATCATTACCTACTGCGCCAATGGCGCATTATTGAAGGTTTTAGGACGTAATGTCGCACGTCTTTTTACTGATGTTTTTATTTTAATTGGTCGTTCAATAAAAATAAATTGTATAGTGTTCTAACTATTGTTTCAACTTGTGAGCATTGTTACAGAAGCGGAATGGCTAGGAGTAACCTGCGAAGCTTGCTGGTAAGTGAATGATTTTAAACAGTAAAAGTGTAATCATTAAAAATATAAAGAATTAGCTATCCCCATGCTTAATTCGTTTTTGATTGACCAATTAAAGGTGCGAAAATGTTTAACTGAAACTAATTGAGTTGGAGGTAAGGGTTAACCTTGCGGGGCTAAAAGCAATTGCTCTTCGCAATTTGATACTGTTGAAAAGAGAAGTTAAAAGGGCAGCTTAGGCCCTTTCATCATGTGAGGTAAATATTAAGGTAGAGACTAAGCCTAAAACAGACAAGTAAGCGTCGATTTCGCTTTAGGTGCTTAAACTACAATGGTAATAACCTGAGTTGATCGATAGGGTAGCAACATCACCTTTATTCCAAAACACTACGTTCTTGTTGTTGGTGTATTTTGCCCCCGATGCTGAACGTGATAACTGCACAATGTGATGGGTGTTGTTTAATGATAAAGCCAATGTGTCAGGCCCCAGCGTATTTACACGTAAAGTAGCGAGATTGGCATTAGGCGTTTCACATTTGTACGTTTTGGTCGACTCTTGTTCATTTGAGCCAACTACATCTTGTTTTTGCGATGACGCCAGGTCAGACAATTTCGTATCTACATTACTTTTTGTCGCACTTGCCGATTTGTTTGTCGTCGATTGAGAAATCTGTGCAGCAATCGCTCTAATCGTTTCATTATCACTACTGTCGTAAAGCACCAACCAAGTATTTTCCACTATCGAATAACTTGCCGATGCGGCCAACATTTCGATGAAGCGTTGCTCTTGTTTCATCAGTGCAGGCGCACATGCCTTTTTAGTGAGAATGAGCTTATCAGTGGAAAAGGATTCAGCTGAGCTTTTATTACTAAATACCGTATCGGCTTCATCAACATCTAGCGCTCCGGTAAACTGATTACAACCTGTACTGCCGCTTACTCTGCTAGTGTCTCCGTTTGAATTTACGTTAAGCGTAACATGGCTGAAATCGATAATTCCTGCTCGGTCTATACTTTCAACCTGCCAATGACTGTCTGCTAACGTAAGTGGTTTGCCTTCGGTACGCTTTTCACTACCTTCACTTTCATTTGAATAGAGAGAGGAGACCGAGCTGCACGCTGTTAAAGAAAGAAGCGCAGAACCTGTCAAAGCCCAAAGGTACTTCCTGTAAGTCATGAAAACTCCAATTGTTTTTAATCAATTTCACTATGATTCGCGATAGCCAACTAAGTTCATCTTTAATCGTTGAGCTCAAATAGCACGAAGAGCACCACTATACCTCCACTTTGTCGTCAAAACGACAGTTTGTAAGCGAAAGAAGGGAGTAAACTAACACCTTGATATAACTTATGGGTGACGCAGTATGAAAAATTTAGAACAGCACTTGAGTGAGTACGCCAAGTACCACAGAGATCAAAGAAACATATACACCCATTATGTCGGTATTCCGCTAATTGTTTTCTCGGTTTTCTGTCTACTAAGTAAGCCTGCGTTTCTAGTTAGCGCGCCAATTTTTGGGGAAATGATCATAAGCCCAGCGCTCTTTGTTTGGGCAATTGGTAATGCGTTCTACATTAAGTTAGATATAAAACTTGGCATAGTGATGTCGCTTATTACGGGGGCTATGGTCTATTTCGCTCAACCCATCGCACAGAATGAAGTGGGAACATGGCTTGCTATTTCACTTGGTATTTTTATTGGTGGTTGGGTGCTTCAATTTATTGGTCATCACTATGAGGGTAAAAAGCCTGCGTTTGTCGACGACATAATGGGGCTGGCGATAGGACCACTATTTGTGCTTGCGGAATTAAGTTTTGAGCTAGGCCTTCGAAGTGCACTTAAAGAAGAGATAGAGCGCCGTTCTGGCCCTGTAAAGTAATCACTTCTAAACAACGCGTTGAAGTAACAAGTCTCAACGCGTTATTACAAACTAGGGCCTAGGCTTGCATCTTGGCTATTGTCTCTTTACGCAACTGAAGCTTAGATTCAGCAAAAGACTGTCTAGGCAACATCTTCAACTTTTCTGCATAACCCATGGCCGTTGCTAAAACCTGCTCTTGAGGCACCGCAGCGTCGATAAAGCCCGCTTTCACTGCTTCTTTACCTTGGTAAATACGTGAAAAAAGCAATGCTTCAGTTTGAGACGTATTCGCTAGTCTGGCTTTGGCTAGCTCCATACCGAAAGGCGGTAGCACCATACCAATGGCGGTTTCATTAAGCCCATACTTAGTACCTGCGTCTTTACCAATGCGCAGGTCAGCAGCCATAAGCATAATTGCGCCCATTGCAATGCTGTGACCTTCTGCAGCAACGACTACAGGTAGTGGGAAGCTATAAAGACGTACGATTAACTCAGCGCCTTTTGACACCAACTCGTGTTGTTTTGCTTTGTCGTCGGCTTTCATTACCGATAAATCAAACCCGCCGCAAAACTTGCCTTCACCACCGTGTAATACAACCGCTTTTGCGTTTTGCTCTGCTTCATCTAAGGCATCGTTAAACTGCTGAATAAGCTCAAACCCAACGGCGTTAACTTTTCCGTCGTCAAAGGTGATTACTGCAATATCGTTATTAATAGCTAAATTAAACGCCATGGTATGTCCTGTCACTTTCTTAGTAGGAATTAATTTACGTTACGCTCTGTTAAGCGCAACTTTCTAGCAGTGATTGTAGGTAATTGATTTCTTTTATGATAGTGCTTTAGGCTTCATCTTCGGGATATGCGCTACGAATATCGGTGATAATTCGCGGAAGTTCTGCAATAAGCTTCTTTTTATATCGGCGTTGTCTGCGACGCGCTTTCGCGTTATTAGCCCGCCATTGCGCACGTTTGTCTTTCACAATTCGCTCTAGGTCTTGACCTTCCTCTATCAAAATTGCGTCGTTAATGGTTGTTCGTTTTGTCATACTAAAACTCCAGTTTTAGCTGCTTATTGCGCCATTGTTTCGAGCGTTGGTTGAGTGCGTGAAGCGAGACACTCTCAGTGGCTATCTGTCTCGCGAGGTTTAACGCTGCGTTGGCTTGCTCGTCGGTCAGGTTGTTATAGGCCGGCGAGGGAATGACCTCATACCACGCACAGCCGACAATATTGTCTAAAATCACTCGCATAAAGCAGTGGTCATGATGTATTGGCCAGGCGTTTTTCTTTGCAGATGCAATAGAAGGGAGCACATTTTTCGCGTAGTGTAGAAATTCTCGTAGGTTCTTCGTGTGCTCCGTTGATTTTGAGAGATAAGCGTGTGGGAATTGGTTCTGAAGGGAAGGTGTGTGCATGCGTGATTTAGCCCTCGTCCAATTCGTTTACGCACTTTTATTTCGACATAGCAAGAGTTTACACGACACCAGTGAAATTCAGAGTTACACTATTTTTAGTTTTACTGTTTTTGTTTATAGATTCTTAGTTTATTGATTCTTAGTTTTATGAGTTTTAGCCTAGCGCTAAATGCTCATTATTAATTACATGGTTGGTTAATGCGCCCTCATTTAAAAATTCTTGTTATAGAAGATGCTGTTGATTTATTGGAACAAATTACGTCAAGTATAGGCAACACCATCACTTACTTTGACCGAAGTGACGTTGAAATAAGCCTGCTTGAAGCGAACTCCGTTGCAAAGGCACTACAATTTGTTCGTGAAGACGGTGATATTCAAGCTGTGGTATTTAGCTGGGATGTGGTGGCGAAGGTTAAAGAGCTGACAGACGTTGTGCCATTAAATGGCGTACTTAATGAAAATACAAGCCCCGCAGCCGAAAGCGCTAGTTCACAAAACGCGAACGAGAAAACCACAAGCGAAAAGTCGTCTGCACGCAACGCTGTTATTGATAATAACGCCAGAGTTATAGACTCCATTAAACGCATTCGCCCTGAACTCCCCGTATATGTCTTAGGCGATGCAGTAAAAGGGTTGGATATTGTAAACCAAGCCAATGGCATTGAATCGTTCTTCTATCGTAACGACATTATTTCAGACCCAGAGTCTATTTTGGGTTATATCATCAACGACTTTGATGATAGAAACGAAACGCCGTTTTGGACTGAATACAAAGACTATGTAGTGGAGTCTAACGACTCGTGGCATACGCCAGGTCACAGCGGTGGCGCAAGCTTTAGAAATTCACCCTATATCAGTGATTTTTATCGCTTCTTTGGTCGTAACGTGTTTGTTAGTGACTTATCGGTAAGCGTAGACTCGCTGGGCTCACTATCAGATGGCACTCACGCTATTGGTAAAGCGCAAGCCGCTGTTGCCAATACATTTGAAGTTCGTCATTCCTATTTCGTCACGAACGGGTCTTCTACATCAAACAAAATCATTTTGCAGACGCTGTTGCGTGAGGGCGACAAAGTTATTGCCGACAGAAACTGCCACAAGTCAGTGCACTACGGCATTATTCAGGCGCGAGCCATGCCGGTGTATTTAGACAGTGTATTTAACCCTGAATACGGTATTTTCTCACCGCCTAGAATGGCGCAAATTAAGCAGCTTATTGAAGAAAATACTGACGCTAAACTTATCGTACTGACGGGCTGTACCTACGACGGGTTATTGACTGACCTTAAGCAAGTCGTAAATTTAGCCCACGAGCATGGCATTAAAGTGTTCATTGACGAAGCATGGTTTGCGTATTCCTTGTTCCATCCTGCATTGCGTGACTACTCGGCTATCGCCGCTGGGGCAGACTATATTACTCACTCTGCGCACAAAGTGGTGTCGGCGTTCTCGCAAGCATCCTTTATTCATGTAAACGATCCAGATTTCGATAAAGACTTTTTTAAAGAAGTGTTTGCAATTCACACCAGTACCTCGCCCAAGTATCAACTCATTGCCTCGCTTGATGTATGTCGTCAGCAGCTGGAAATGGAAGGCTACAAAATCCTTAATGAGCTATTGAGCAATGTTGCCGAACTCAAATCGCAAATGGCCAAGTTTAAGCGACTTAAAATACTTTCGCCTAGTGACTTTGCGAATATGTTTTCTCACTTTGAAAGTGACAACATTGGGCATGATCCGCTTAAAATCTTAATTGACGTATCGGCGCTTGATTATTCAAACCAAGAAATACATCGTTTCTTAATGGACGAAGTTGGTTTAGAAATCGAGAAGTTTACTCATAGCACTATTCTAGTACTGCTTACGCTAGGTGGAATGCGCTCTAAAATTGTAAGGCTATACAACGCGTTAAAACGTCTTGATGATGGCGCCGTTAACCTAAGCAAGCGCAAGAGCAAGAGTCCGTTACCGGCAGACATTCCGCCAATTCATTTAGACGACCTTCCGTCAAAAGCGTTTTTCAGCCCTAGGGAAGCCATTCCATGGCAAAACAGCGTTGGACGCACTGCAGCAGGTTTAATTACACCGTATCCGCCTGGTATTCCGCTTATTGTTCCTGGACAGAAAGTGGAACAAGCGCATATTGATTACCTTCAGGCACTGGCAAGCCAGAAGCTTACCGTCCAAGGTATTTACGACGGTGAAATTTATGTTGTAGCTGACCAACAGTAGGAAAAAAAGCGAACCAAACCAGTTTGGACGGTGCTTTAGCTCTTAAGTGTTAAAACCCGTCCATCGAACAGTTTCTATTTGTTATTCCATTTTTTACCCTGTTTTTGGCTTCGAATGGAAGCCTAATAAAACAAGGAAATGTAAATGAAAGAGTTAAATACAAGTGAAATTGAAATGGTGTCCGGCGGCTTTGATGGTTGGGAGCAGCTAGGCGTTGGCATTGCTATGATTGGTTTGGGTATTGCCATTGTTGGCACAGCAGGGTTAGCAACTGTGCCCATTGCTCTTGCGGGCGCTGCAACGCTTGGTGAAATCGGAGTTGGTGTCGTTGGTATTGGTTTAGCAGGCGCAGGTGGATTTGCCGCTGGCACGTCATTAGCGTCAACGAGTGATGATACTCAAGAAGCAACAACATTAGACGAGTAATTCAATGTTTAAAGTACAAATTCAAGGTGGCGATATCACCTCAGTTGCATCGTTAAGAGTATTGCGTACTTTGTGGCCGCTTTCACTAAAAGCGGTAGAAGAGTTGGCTACAGCGTTGAAAAAGCAAAACGAGTTTGTGCTGGTGGAGGGTGTGACGGAAATATTTGCAACAGAACTTGCTCACGAGTTTAAAAGTGCAAATGTTGTATGTCAGATTTTACCAAGTGAAAAAGAAGAGGCCTGCTTATGTATTCCAATTGGTGAGCCACGCAAACGTTGGAACGCTTTAGGTGTCTTGGTATCTCGGTAATTAAAAAGGCGTTTACAAGTATATTTGAAACGCCTTTTTGATACTCTCCTTTATCCCGTATTTCTCCACTACAATCTTTTTCTCTCATTATTTGTTTCACTATTAAGCGTTGCCGCTTTGCGTTTTGGGTTTCATACCTTACACTTGCGCCGAAAGTTATAAAAAGGGCAGTGCAAATGAAACTAAGTGACGTGAAAAAGCTTCATCAAAAGAAATTTAGAACGCAGTTCGGATTCTATTTGGTGGAAGGAGAGCACTTAGTTTTAGAGTTAATTAATGTTGCTCAGCATGACAGCAGTACATTAGGTGATATAACCCTTTATGTGACAGCTGATTATGAGGCGTGGCTGAAAGAAAAACTTGATTCTTCAGTCTCTAATATGAAGGTAGAAACGGTATCGTCTCAACAAATGCAGCAACTCAGCGATACTAAGTCACCTCAAGGTATTATTGCTCGCGTTCCACTTCCTAACTCCGCGTTATATTCAGAGCGGTCACAAACCAGCATTTCAGCAAACAAATCCAGTGCCGAAAAGTACATTTATTTGTATGAAGTTCAAGACCCTGGCAACTTAGGCACCATACTAAGAACGCTAGCGTGGTTTGGGGATTTTACATTATTACTAAGCCCAAATAGCGTAGATCCATACAACTCGAAAGTTGTACGCTCAAGTATGGGGGCTATTTTCCATGTAAACATGGAATTAAACGTGGCGCTTGAAAGCCTAGGCGAGCGGTTCGAACGTTTCGCTTTCTTGGATATGAATGGTAGTAATATCACCTCTAACACCTTTGGTGATTATCAGTGTTATCTGTTTGGTAACGAAGCCCGTGGCGTGCCTGTTGAGGCACTATCAAAGCTAAACGCAACGGCGTATACCATTGCGGGAAGCGGTAAGATTGACTCGTTAAACTTAGCCAGCGCTGTGAATATCTGCGCTTATGAATTAACCCGTTAAGCACACTCCCCTCAACTCGATTACGATAGGAAACAACCATGGCATTACAATGGTTCCCAGGGCATATGCACAAGGCCCTAAAAGAAATTAAAGAGTCGCTTAATCAAGTAGACATTCTTATTGAGGTGCTTGACGCGCGTATTCCATATTCCAGTGAAAACCCCGAAATTGCAAAAATACGCGGCGATAAGCCCTGTATTAAAATTCTTAATAAGTACGATCTGGCAGATCCAGAAATTACCGCGCGCTGGCAGGAAAGCTTAGAGAAAGAGCGCGGCGTGAAGACGATTACGACCTCTAGCGATAACCCGGGCAATAGCAAGCAAATTATGCAGCTTGTTAAAAGCATTTGTTCGTACAAAGAAGGCCAGCCCAAAGCTATTAAGGCCATGATCACGGGTATACCTAACGTTGGCAAATCAACGCTAATTAATATTTTGGCCGAGCGAATCATTGCGAAAACAGGTAACGAGCCTGCTGTAACGAAAAGCCAGCAGCGCATTAATTTGGGCAGCGGTATTATATTATTCGATACACCGGGAGTACTGTGGCCTAAGCTTGAAAACCCACATTCAATTTATCGGTTAGCTTCATCGGGCGCCGTTAAAAACACCGCGATGGAATACGACGATGTCGGTTTTTTTGCAGCCGATTATCTAATCAAAGCGTATCCAGAGGTAATGAAAGAGCGCTATAAGCTGGACGAGCTGCCCGACACTGAAATTGAATTTTTAGAAGCCGCCGCTAAAACGCGCGGGGCAATTCAAGCGGGTGGCCGCGTAAACCTTCATAAAATATGTGAGATCCTGCTTAAAGAACTGCAGTCGGGCAAGTTGGGGCGAATAACCCTAGAGACTCCAGAAATGCTGGAAGTTGAAAAAGAAGAAATGGCACTCGAAGCGGCGAAGAAAGCTGAAGCGAAAGCCAAGCGTAAAGCAAAATTCAAAAGAGGTTCGTTGACGCCAGATAAGAAAGATCGGAAAGAAAAACGAGAAGAGAAACGTCAAGAACAAAGCCGTAGAATGAAGAAAAACAAGCGCTAACCCAAAATAGACTTAATCGATTAAGAAAAAGGTTGCAAAAATTCGCCATTACTTGATACTAACATTAGGTTAACAACTTTTGTTGGATATTTTATGCGCGTATTTTTGCTTCTTTTATTGGTCGTCTCCCTGCCTTCAATAGCTAATGAGTTATCGGTTCTCTCCCCAGATAAAAAAGTAAAGTTATCGTTCACAGATGATGGCGAATTAGCGCAATATCGGGTGTCATTTAACGGAGAACCCGTTTTAGGGCTCGGTAAGCTTGGTTTTACTTTTGCAAAAGCCGCCCCTTTATATCGCGACTTTAAAGTAGAAGAGATAAGCAGGAATACGGTGGATCAAACATGGCAGCAGCCGTGGGGAGAGCAGCGAAACATTCGCGACAACCACAATGAGCTTTTGGTCAAGTTCTATAACCCTAGCGATAAAGACCGCACTTTTCTTGTAAGAGCCAGAGTTTTTAACGATGGTATCGGCTTTCGCTACGAGCTACCTGCAAGCGGTAATCGCATAATTACTAGAGAGCTGACTGAATTTAACTTAGTCGATTCTCATCAAGCAAAAGCGTTTTGGATCCCCGCCCATGGTCGAGATAGATATGAATATGTTTATCAATCCACTAATCTGCAAGACGTTCACACCGCTCACACGCCATTCACGGTGAAGTATGAAAACGGCACTCATGTCGCTATTCATGAAGCTGCCCTTGTTGATTACGCGGGTATGAGCCTTAAAAGACAAGAGTTAGGGCGTTTTACAGCGTCGCTGGCACCTCGTCACGACGGGAGTTTGGTGCATAAAACTGGTAGTTTTGTTACCCCATGGCGCACTATTACGTTAGGAAATGACGCAACGGATTTGATTAATTCGTACCTTGTTTTGAATCTTAATGAGCCAAATAAGCTCGGTGACGTGAGCTGGGTTGAACCAGGCAAATACATAGGTATTTGGTGGGGAATGCACATTGATGAGTATACGTGGGGCTCTGGAGACAAGCATGGTGCTACTACTCGGCGCACAAAGCAATACATGGACTTCGCCGCTAAACACGGTTTTGATGGTGTATTGGTTGAAGGTTGGAATAAAGGTTGGGATGGTGATTGGATAGCGAATTCAGAGCTATTTTCTTTCACAGAAAGTTATCCAGACTTTGATATTGAAGCGGTGACCAGCTACGGCGAGCACGTTGGCGTGAAGTTAATAGGACACCATGAAACATCAGGAGGAATAACCAACTACGAAGCGCAGATGGAAGACGGTTTTGCCCTGTACAACAAGCTAGGGGTCTCTCAAATTAAAACCGGCTATGTTGCACACGGCCAAAATCTCAAAGTGCGCGACGACAACAATGTACTGCGCTATGAATATACCGACAGCCAAGACGTGGTAAATCATTTCATTAAAAACGTCACAACCGCTGCGAAATATCAGTTGTCTATCAACACTCATGAATCGGTAAAAGATACCGGCCTTCGCCGTACTTATCCGAACTGGATATCGCGAGAAAGCGCTCGTGGTCAGGAATACAACTCAGGGTGGGCGGCACCTAATCCACCCAACCATATTCCCATGTTGGCGTTTACTCGCATGCTCGCTGGTCCGATGGATTTCACACCTGGCATTTTCAACTTTGACTATGTAAGAACTAATGATGGCGGAATAGAGTGGGGCAAAGGAGAGGTAATGCGCCCTCAAACAACGCTTGCCAAGCAACTGGCCCAATACGTAGTGCTGTATAGCCCTATCCAAATGGCTGCAGACTTGCCTCGTAATTATGAGAATAATTTACCGGCGTTTCAGTTTATCAAAGACGTCCCTACAGACTGGTCTCATAGTAAAGCGCTTCAAGGGGAAGTGGGCGAATATATTGTAATGGCGCGTAAAGCGAGCAAGCACAAATCCTACTCTGGAAACGATTGGTATGTTGGTGCAATTACGAATGAAGAAGCCAGAGAATTATCACTACCGCTAACCTTTCTAGAGGAAGGTCAGCAGTATGAAGCGCAGCTCTATCTGGATGGAGAGAAAGCGCATTGGAAAACAAACCCCTACGCAATGAACATCGAGAAAAAGGTAGTGACGTCTGCCGATGTCTTGTCATTAAAGCTTGCGCCATCGGGGGGAGGAGCGATACGCTTTAAATTACTAGCGCAATAATAGACAGGGTGTGATGTTGGATAAGATTCAGTATTTTGATAAAGCGTTGTTTGAAACGCTTAAACAGTCGGCTGAGGAAAGTCCTCGCCGACGGGCTAATTTGAACGTACATAAATCTTATACCGACATGGTACAGCGTTTGTTTATTGCAATGATGCCTGACTCCTACGTGCGGCCTCATCGACATGTACAGTCTCATAAGTGGGAGTTCTTCATGGTGGTAGAGGGCGAATTAGACATTCTATTTTTCAGCGACGATGGCGAAGTCGAAAACAGAGTAACGCTAACCGCTCGTGGAGAGACCTGCGGAATTGAGATTCCTCCTAATACCTGGCACGCAACGGTGTGTCATAGCCCAGTAGTTTTCATGGAAGTTAAACAAGGGCCTTACGAAGTCACCGATGATAAAGGTTTTGCAAGCTGGTCTCCTGAAGAAGGAAGCGACCAGGTCCCCAATTTTCTAGCATCACTTAAGCAAGCGGCGGTGGGTGATAGCGTACGTTTTTTAAAGCCTCTACTTGCCTAATAAAGCGCTTATAGCCGGCTTTCGGCACTTTCCTTTTCGGAAAGTCATTGCTATTGCTTATCTACATGGTATGGTTAAGGATAAGTGACAGAAGGTCGCTGCTATATATTTAAAAAGCACCGAGGCCAATACATTTAGCTTAGTCGCGGCAAAGGGCCGATTGTACAAGCACATTGTGAAAAGAGAATTATCATGCAAAACGTTTCAACTGGTTATTTTTATAATTTTAATTACTGATTGCACCTGACCGTCGGTGTTCAGGGGCAAGTATTGGCTTCTGGGCACTGCAGGTAGAACGTTTTGCAAAAGCCCAGAAGGTATCACCATCTGGGCTTTTTTAATGCCCGTAATTCTCGGTAAAAGACAATGAAAGAAATCACATTAGGTGACATCAGAAAGCAGCACAGAGTTAAACAGGAAGTCGTAGCAATGGCGTTATCGGTCACAGCTTCTGGTGTAAGTAAGTTGGAATCAAAACGTATTCAGGACGTTTCACTTCAACGTGCGGCTGCATATTTAGCTGCGGTTGGCGGGAACATGAAAATTGAAGTAACGATGCCTGATGGCGCTACTTTGCAAGTAGGGTAGTGAAATTGTAGCCAAGACATATTTGGTGTTTTTTCAAAAGTGTGTATTCACTAGGTAGTGTTTACCAATAATAGGGCTTTGTTAAAGAAAGCTGGCTCTGTTTGTCTAGTGCACGCATCGAATAGACATATTTTTACGACTAATCGCTTTAACTAAAATACTTCTGGGTTAAAATATAGCTAAATCGATTACAAGGAGTCTTACATGGCCGTTCACGAAATTACCCACCCGCTTATTGCGCACAAACTAGGGCTTATGCGATACGCTAAAATTAGCAGCAAAGACTTTCGCGAGCTTGCCTCTGAAGTAGGGAACCTTCTGACTTATGAAGCAACGCGAACACTGCCTACGGAAAGAGCGACGATTAAAAGTTGGTCGGAGGATGAGGTAGAAGTAAGACAAATTAAAGGTAAGAAAATAACTGTTGTCCCTATTCTTCGTGCTGGCTTAGGAATGCTTGAAGGCGTACTGGAACTTATTCCAAATGCGAAGATTAGTGTAGTCGGTCTGTACCGTGATGAAGATACACTGCAGCCAGTTGCCTATTTTGACAAGGTAGTAAAAAACATTGATGAACGTACCGCACTGATTGTTGACCCAATGCTGGCAACAGGCGGTACGTTGATTGCAACAATCGACCTTCTGAAAAAGAAAGGGTGTCGAAGAATAATGGGACTATTCCTTGTTGCTGCGCCTGAAGGCATTAAAGCCGTTGTTGAAGCACACCCTGATGTTGATATCTTTACCGCCGCAATCGATGATAGATTGAATGAGAAAGGCTATATCCTACCGGGATTGGGGGATGCTGGAGACAAAATCTTTGGCACGCGCTAAGAGCGAAAATCTCTAAAAATTAAGCCATTGAGCAATTTGTTACACAACTCATCGAATTAGCGCTAAATTTCACGCGTTAAACGTTTAAGTTAATGATATAGTCAGAGGGTAGTCAGAGCGCACGCTTGCTACCCTTTTTTGTTTTTAAATCTGGGTAGTTAGTTTCGTGAAAAGAGCTAAAAATAATGAATAGAACAAAACTTACCCTAAAAGATGTTGCTGAACAGTTGGGCGTTTCAACGGCAACCATTTCAAATGCATTTAACCGCCCGGACCAATTATCAAAAGCGAAGCGCGAAGTGATTTTAGCGCAGTGCAAAAAGATTGGTTACAGCGGCCCCAATAAAGCAGCACAGATCCTCAGAAAGGGCACATCAAATATTGTGGCTTTAGTATTAGCCGACAGCATTTCATATATGGTGAGTGACCCCGTCGCGAGTACTTTTATTAAAGGTGTTTCTTCTGCGCTTCAAGAAAATGGCAAGCATTTGTTACTGTACGCGGGCGACTCTGACAGCATTCTTGATGTTGTAGATTTTGTTGATGGTTTTATCTGTTACGGACAACCGCGCAACAGCAACTTGGTAGCGGAGTTGGCAGTGTCGCCAAAACCTGTGGTCACCGTTGACTTTGATATCGAAGACAAGCCATCTATAAATATTGATAACGAAGAAGCGGCCTATCGTGTTGCGTCTCATGCGTTAAATGAAGGTGACAATGTGGCAATCTTTGGGCTTCGCCTGATTGACTCGCCTTCCACATGCCGTATTTATGATAGTCCGTTAATTGCCGCAGACAGCTCAATTGCTCACCGTCGACTTGATGGTTATTTAAGGGCCGCTGAAGAAAAGAACATCACGGTTAGTAATGAGCGTATATGGAATTTGCCAGAAAGTGACAGGCACTTTGCAAGACAGGCTGCCAAAGAAGTATTGACCAGCGCTCCAAGACCTAATGTGGTTTTGTGTATGAGTGACATTATAGCCCTTGAGCTACTTCACTTAGCCTTGGATATGAATATTAAGGTACCGGAAGAGCTAAAAATCACGGGGTTTGATGGTATTGGGGAAGCTGAGCGTGCGCGCCCGCGTCTTACTACAGTTTGCCAATCCAGCAGTGGCAAAGGCGTAGAAGCAACAAAAGCGCTACTTAATCATGTAACAGCAAAGAGTATGCTGCCTTTTGAGTTGCAACTCGGCGAGACGGTATAGGCTGAGCCTTGAAATTCAGCCCGCGCTAAATAACGTAGATTGCAATTCAAAGTTTAGTGAGCAGCGATTAAAAAATGCGGCAAGTTTCTTTTCTTCGAAAAGATCGCCGCTTTCCTTCAAAGAAGCGGGCTGATTGAGTGCCGGTGGCGGGAATACACCATAGCCAGACAACAAACAGTGCCACGACGTTGTGCTGAAATGTCGACCAATACCTTGCCGTTTTATTTCCTCAACAATATCCCCTTTTCTGTACCACACATCAAGTAAACTAAGCAGTGATTCGGACAGCTTCATGTTAGCTCTGTTGTCTCTCCAATAGTCACTGTCGTTGCGCCCGTTTAGCTTGTAATGACACACGATATAATCTCGGACGCGTTCAAAGCGCTCTGAAACTTCCTGATTAAACGCCTGTCTCTGTTGAGCACTTGTTTCGTTGAAAGAATAGTTGTCCGCGAAAAGCTCGATGCTCGTTTGAACTAGGTGTAGTGCCGTTGCTTCTAAAGGTTCAATAAACCCTTGTGACAAGCCTAGTGCAAGACAATTCTTCTCCCAATGCCTTTCACATTGACCTACACGCATAGACAAGTGCTTTGCTTCAACATCGGTATTTTCCATCCCCAATGCGCGTCGCAATTCACATTCTGCAGCGTCTTTCTCTTGGTACTGCTGACTATACACATATCCGTTTCCCGTGCGGTTGCGAAGGGGTATCTGCCAACGCCAACCGTTCGACATGGCAACCGACTCGGTTTCAACCGGTAAATTAGCGCATGCTGGTGTAGGCAACACAACGGCCGAGTCATTGAATAGGTTGTCACTAAAGTCCCTAAACGGTACGCCTAGCGTCTTTTGTAAAAGGAGTCCTGAAAAACCCGTGCAATCTATGAACAGATCTCCATCAAGTTTTTGTCCATCTTGACAAACGAGATGTGAAATGTCGCCAGATGGTGAGGTATGCACCGATTCAATATTACCAACAACGTGATATACGCCTTTTGATTTAGCGCGCTCGCGTAAGAATCGTCCAAGTTTTAGAGAGTCAAAGTGGTAGCCGTATTCTATATCGAATGGAAAATTATGTGAGGGAAGAGGGGCAAGGTTTTTCTTTGCCAAATACCCCGCCATAAGAAACTTATCAGGTCGAGTTTCAACATCGAGACCCAGCCTTCTGGTTAAGGCATTAACGTGAAATGCTCGTTCACTAAAAACATCTAGCTGGCTAATAAAGGGGTGAGAGTAGCTGTGTGAATTATTGCCATTCCAGCCCGTGAACTTGATATTAACTTTATACGTTGCTTGGCACTCTTCCATCCAATCATACTCAGGAATATCAAGAGTTTGGAAGAAACGCTTGAGAGTAGGTGTCGAGCCTTCGCCTACGCCTATTGTGCCAATGTCTTCTGATTCTATGAGTGTGATGGTCACAGCTTGATTAGCCCAGCGGTGAGCTAAAAGGTTGGCAGCCATCCAACCTGCTGTGCCGCCTCCAGCAATAACAATTCGGTGTGGTGTTGTCATTAAAGGCTCTGCAATAAAAGAAGGGTGAAATTAAACAGTATCAGAGTTGCGCATTGCTGCCACACTTTACATGGCAGTAATGCAAGGCACGTATCCACTATCTAAAGATGCGTGCCATTATTTTCGTACGTTCAAAAGGGATGGTCCCTTTTAATAGAACGAATAGTTGAGGTTTAGCATATAAGAAGGACCAAACTCGCGGCGGAGCGTAACAATGCCCGCATCATCAATGGTTTCTTCTTTCTCATCAGTCAGGTTGACGCCTTGTAACGACACTCTTAGCCCTTCCAAGTACTCAATTCCGCTATCTGCAAAATCGTAGCTAATTTGAGCATCGACTTGGGTAACGGCGTTACGAGTTGCTGGCTCAATTTTGTTTGAACCTCCACGCTGATATGTGAGGAACTCAGAACGATCGGTTGCCGCAACCCTAATCTCAAAGCCGTTCATCTCATAGTACGCTGTAATGCTGTACGTATTGTCTGATTGGCCTGGAATGGCTGTGCCATCTTCAAGCTCCGCATCTAGGATTGTCGCAGAAGCGGCAATACCAAATCCATCCAGAGAGTCAGTGAGCATTCTCAAAGGAACATTGGCCGTTAGCTCAACCCCTTTCATTTCACCTTTTAGGCCATCTTCGAAGAATGAATAGAAGCCTTGGTCTGGCGGAGTTACTAAATCGCCCACTTCGTAAGGCGTGTCTTGCGGGCCGTAGTTACCAGCAACGTCCACGACCCTGTCATGGAATCCAGGGATGAAGTAGTTCGCACCGTCATTGGTTACGTCATTCGTGAAATCAATAAGCTGGTTACCGTCGCGGGTCCAATTGACCAAATCTTTATAGAAAAGCGCAATCGAGACATAACCTTCTTCCTCGAAGTAGTTTTCAAATGAAATGTCAAAGTTGTTGGCTTCTAACGGACGAAGGGTTGGGTTACCCGTAAATTTAGACCAAGGCGAGCCGAACTCTCTCACCGCCGCCTCAGAATTTTCTGTGGCAATCAGCTCAATATTTTGATCAAACTTAACAAAGCCTGATGCTTTCATTTGGTCGATACGCGCTCGACTAATGGTTTTCGATGCCGCCAAGCGCAGGTAGCGATTCTCATTAAGTTCGACACTTACGTTCAGGCTAGGTAGGAAGTGAGAGTAATCATCGCCATCGGTAATAATACAGTCCGCATCAACCACTTGGTTGCCATCGTCGTCACACACGGCAAAGTTCGGGCCTACAATACCAATGAAACCCGTTGAGCTTTGGTCTGTTTGTACATATTGTGCACCCACGTTACCTTTTACATTGAAACCTTGAACTTCAGTCTCAAAGTCTAGCTGGGCGTATAATGTAGTTACTTCTTCATCAATGGTGTAGGTATCACCTAAACGATCAGGTTCTAGAAGCCCTGCATCATTAAGCGTATATTCACCATCGTTGTAAGGGGCAAATCCGTCGTAGGCTACAACGTAACCCATGCCAGCCCAGGTTAAGTCAGCTAAGCCGTTGTACAGAAACTGCTCAGGGATCGCTTCAGAAAATGGATAAGATGATGCGGTTGCGAAGAAACCTTTGTTATCTTTTGCTTTGTATCGGTCGCTATAGTTTACGCCGGCCGTAAAAGTGTTGAAGATTCCCCAATCTACATAACCAACTGCCTCAAAACGTATTGTGGTCAGCTCTTCTTCAAAATCAGCAAAGTTCAGGAAGCCGTCTTGGGCGTTGAAATAGCTGTAAGGTTGACCATTTGCCTGTAACACATCGGTGGTAAACTGATCGGCAATGTTAGCCATACCGCCCCCCCAAACTTGAGGG
The DNA here is from genome assembly GCF_022348345.1 of Alteromonas sp. CNT1-28. Lineage (NCBI taxonomy): Bacteria > Pseudomonadati > Pseudomonadota > Gammaproteobacteria > Alteromonadales > Alteromonadaceae > Alteromonas > Alteromonas sp. CNT1-28. The sequence continues at coordinate 60,667 of NZ_JAKREZ010000025.1, forward strand.
CCCGCAAGCTGTAACATGGTGGGATCAGAGAATGCATCAAGGCCGCTACTGCCGGTAAAGTAAATACCATCAGTGCTCATTTCGAATTGACGTGAACCTAATTGCCCTTCGCCGAGCGCACCAGAACGCGCTAAACCAGCGTATGATTCACCACGCAAGTCACGTTTGTTCGACTCACTGTCTGCCACGTCTAAAGTAAGAGACCACTCATCGGTTATGTCGTATTTGATATTTAAACCGAAGGTTTGAAGCTCGCCATCTTTTTGCGCGGGATCTGTACGCAGTACTGGATTCGCGTTAACTTGCGTGCCCGAGTTATTAATGCCTGTACCACTTACATTTGCCGCAGCGAAGGGTTCGATGAAACCGCGAATAACACCTGAGTCGGAATAATCAATATCTAGCGCATCAAAAACAATGTCTAGTCTATCGGTGGGACGCCATTGAAGAATGGCTGAAATCGTGTCGCGTTCTAGCACGCGGCTAATGGCCTGAGTGTCTAAACCAAACGGAAGCACCTGACCATCGTCATTCTCACCATATCCCCAAACACCGTATTTTCTCTCGTTTCTGGGGGACTCCGTTGATGCAATGGCAAGTGCGAGACCTACCGTGTCGTCTGCAAACTTTTCTACAAAGGAAAGGGCGAACCGGTTGCCGCTATTGTCGAATTCTGGATTATCTGAATCGTTGCCACCTAGTTCATAGACCCCAGTGACGGTAAGGGTTTCCTGGGCTGCTAGAGGACGTACTGTTTGCAAGTCTACTGTACCGCCAATACCTTGGACAATAAGCGAAGCGTCAGAGGTTTTGTAAATTGTGGCACCTGTCATGATTTCAGCAGGGTATAAGTCGTACTCTACGCCACGGTTATCGCCAATACCGATAAGCTCTCGTCCGTTCAGCGAGGTGCCGGTAAAGTCTTCTTTGAAGCCACGTACCGAAATACCAGACGTTCGTCCGCCTACGCGCTCACCTGATAGGCCTGGCAAGCGGGCAAGTGATTCTGCGATTGAAGAGTCTGGAAGCTTACCAATGTCTTCTGCGGAAATGGCCTCAACAATGGAATCGTTGTCCATTTTCACCGCTTGGGCGCGCATCAAAGAGCCTCGAATACCCGAAACTTGAATAATTTCTACTTGTTCGTCGTCTGGTGTGTCTTGTGCTACTACTGAACCGCTGTTAAGGGCGGCGGTAATAGAAATAGCGATTAACGCAGGTTTAAACGTACTGGTGTGCTTCATGAGTCATACCTTGCTGAGTGTGTTAAACAAAGGTTTTATTATTTACAACGCTTTAACAATAGTAGTTGTTTTACTCATACGCAAGTGTTTTCTTAATTGTTTAAGAAAGGTGTTTGCAAATACAGGTAATAATCGGCTATTTGTGGCTAGCAAGAATGCTTAATGCTTTTTCTTGCTACCTCTAGATAGTACCGAGAAAGTTTGGATAACGCCGATTGAAATCTGGCAAAGAGCTGAAGGGGGAGTGGCAAATTTTTTAGAGAATGAGAAGCGGACAATAAATGCTATAGCCCGCAACAGATATGAGGTTCAGAGACCGCTTATTTTAGTTAGGTTACTTGACGTTGGGATTTAGTCCCAAACCAGTTCTTTAAAGTGCTTGCGACACATTGATTCATAGGTGTCGTTGCCGCCAATTTGTACTTGATCACCATTTTTTACAGCATTGCCATTTTCGTCTAAACGCACCACGAAACTTGCTTTTTTACCGCAATGGCAAACGGTTTTTAGTTCAGATAGTTTATCTGCCCAAGCCAGCAAATAATGACTGCCTTCAAAAGTTTCACCTAAAAAGTCGGTACGCAGGCCGTAGGCTAGTACCGGCACATCAAGTTCATCAACTACGTCCACTAGCTGCTTTACTTGTGCCTTTGTTAAGAACTGTGCTTCGTCAATAAAAATGCAGTCGGGCTTTAACGCTTCGCAGTCTTTGCTTATTGAGGCAAACAAATCATCGCCTTTTGCGTATAGCTTGGCATCTGCTTGTAAGCCGATACGAGAAGTGACTTTCCCAACGCCGTATCGATCATCAAGCGCTGCGGTATAAATCACTGAATGCATACCGCGTTCACGGTAGTTATAAGCTGATTGGAGGAGTGATGTAGACTTCCCTGCGTTCATTGCAGAGTAATAAAAATAAAGTTGAGCCATGGTTATTAGTAGTTTTCGTTATACCAAGAAATAAGGTCGTTGGCGTTCATTGGTCTAGCGAAGTAAAAGCCTTGCAAATAGTCGGTTCCAAGCTGCGACAAATGTTGCCTTTGCTGCTCAGTTTCGATGCCCTCTGCAATGGTTTTACAGCCAAACTCTTTAGCCATTAAAAGTGTTGCTCTTATTATGGTATCACTCTCTTCAGAGCTATTCTGTATAAAAGAGCGGTCAATTTTAATAAAATTGAATGGCATAGATTGAAGACGGTTTAAAGATGAATAACCTGTACCAAAGTCATCAATTGATATTTTGACATCACGGGCTACGAGTTCGCTCACTCGCTTAGTCACTAGATCTTTATCAATAGCGAATACGCTTTCAGTTATTTCTAGATAGAGGCGTTCTGGTGAAATTTTAGTTGTGCTGAGGGCATTATCTAAAACTTTAAAGAAGCTGTCATCGAGCAGCTGCGCGACTGATACATTTATCGACATTGCGAGACCGGGTTTGAACTGCCAATGTGAAAGGTCGATAAGCGCTCTATTTAATACCCACGCACCTATTTCTGGCATTAGCCCGCTGCGCTCTGCAAGGGGGATAAATACCGCAGGAGAGATATTTTCTCCGTCGCAGTTCCACCGTAAAAGCGCTTCTACTGACGACAAGGAGTTTGTCGTGACGTCAATGATAGGTTGATAAAAACAGTAAACTCACTATTTTCAATGGCTAATCTTAAGCGTTCACAAAGGCGCTGCTCTCGCTTTATTTCGTTGTGCAACGTTTCGTTAAATACGCCAATAGAGCCTCTTTGCTTACGCTTTTGATCATACATAGTCAGGTCGGCCTGTTGAATTAAATCAACAGCGCTGTCGCCATGAACGGGGAACATAGCGATGCCGATAGTGGCGTCTAACGTTACCTGATTGTCGTTCGCAATAATGGGAATAGTGACGCCACTGCGCATAGCGTGTGCTACGGCCTTTGCGGTATCAACATTAGCATAAGGAATTACGGCGACGAATTCGTCTCCTCCCCATCTTCCTAGGTGATTTTCTTCCGTATAGTTACGAAGTCTGTTGGCAATTTCGGCAAGGACAATATCGCCGACTTTATGTCCTAAACTGTCGTTAACTTGCTTGAATCCGTCTAAGTCGATAAATAAAAGGGCGAGCGAGTTATCAAGGGCACGTGTAGTGTCTATCAAATTGTTGAGATGCTTGAGAAAGCCATTGCGATTAAGCAAATTTGTCAGTGGATCTCTGTTAGACAACCGATATAAATCCGCCGTTCTTCTTTCCACTTCCGCTTCAAGGTTGGCGTTAGATGCATCGAGCTTTTCGTTTGAAGCTATGAGTAGTTTGTTTACTTTAACTGTTTCACTACGCTCAATACGCATCTGTTCCATCAAACTATTATTCTTAGCTTTAAGGTGTAACGTACTGATGAAAAAGCGATGGTAGCGAAAAGCACTGGCGAAAATACCAAACCAGAAAACCAAGCCAAGCACACCTAAAATAAAAAATTTCCCGCTAGCATCTATTAACGCACATAACGACATAGGTACAAGAAGAGCAGTAGAGTAGAATCCGACGAGTTTTATGTTCGGAGACAGGACGGTTCCAGCTCCTCCGGACATAGCGGCGAGTACAACCATAGTCGCTGCTAGTTCGACAGTTGTCATGGATGAATAGAAAAGCACTGAATAAAGCGCCCAAATACAACCCGTAACATAGAGACCGGTCGAAAACCGAATCAAAGCAGGGCGCGGGTTATAAGCTTTTCCTGCCAAATTAGTGCGCCAATATAATGCATCAATTAGCCTCAGAAGTGAGACGCACACCATTACTCCCCAAATCTGTAGTTTATTTGCAAATGTTGAAGGGGAGTCGCTTTCAAAGAAAAATACCAGGCCAGAAAAGGCAAATATCGTCATCAAGAAGCCGACAAAGCTATTGCCAATTAGCATGTCGGTTGTGTCTCGTTCTATTTCAGTTTGTGATATCGATTCTTGATACGTGTTCAACCGGATAAAGCCTTAATTACATTGTGATTCAAATTTAATGCATTACTTCAAAAGCAAATTTAGTCGTACAGAGTAACGGGAAGCGTACAAACTTAAGTGCACTAAATGATTGTAGTATAGGCTAAATATAATACATATGACGGGGGCATTTTAAAATTCGACTAAAGCAACCCGCTTTTAGTCTATCTATGTTTTTCACAGTTCGTTCTAAATACCTGAAAGTGTAGTGTTCTTAATCGATATTGCTTTTTATTTCTTATCTGCGATGTGAACCGCTAAATATAGCTAAAACTTTAGTATACAAAAGTTAAATAAGGCCTGCGCAAGAGTAAAAACTTTTCACAGGATGTTTACAATGTTGTTCCTTTGTTATAAATTCTTAATCGATTAAGTTTAAATTGTGCTACCGCCTCCCTACGTTAAAGGGGCAGAGGCTACCTTGGATTTAACAAATTCAACACATTGTCGGAGAAAAAATGAACAAAAATCACACACTCAACGCTTTGACCCTAGCGATTTGCGCCGCTTTTTCGGGCTCGGTTATCGCGCAGGAATCATCAACAGCTGATGCTGACGCAAAGTCGAAAGAAAAATTCGAACAAATTGTGGTTACCGCTGCACCGGGTGGTGCAACGATGCAAGAAGCTAGTGTTTCTGTAAGTGCATTCGACGAAGACGATATTCTTAAACTAGCTCCTCGTTCTACCGCTGAGGTATTTCGCGCGTTACCCGGTATTCGTGCCGAGTCTTCAGGCGGTGGCGGTAACGCAAATATTACTATTCGCGGTATTCCACTTGCGACGGGTGGTTCTAAATTCTTGCAAATCCATGAAGACGGTTTACCTGTTTTAGAATATGGTGATATTAACTTTGGCAATGCCGATAACTTTTTACGCTACGACTGGTCAGTAGCGAATGTGGAAGCAGTACGCGGTGGTTCAGCGTCAACATTCGCAAGTAACTCGCCAGGCGGTGTTATTAACTTGATCAGTAACACGGGCGAAGTAGGTGGCGGTGCCATTGGAACGTCATTTGGCGTCGATTACGAAGAGTTTCGTTTAGATTTTCGCTATGGCGGTGAAATTAGCGACGACCTTTACTACCACATTGCTGGCTTTGCCCGTGGTGGAGAGGGCCCGCGAGAAACGGGATACAATGGCGACCAAGGCGGTCAGGTTAAGTTCAATATCACTAAGATGCTAGATAACGGTCACATCCGTTTCTTCTATAAAAACCTTGATGACAAAGTATCAACATACCTTCCTTCTCCGGTATTGGTGAAAGGCGATGGTGAATATGGCCCGGTACCTGGTTACGATGCCAGCTCACAGGCATTAAACTCAGCTTACAACACAAATATTTCTACTTTTGACAGCTATGGTAACCCAGAGAATCGCGACGTTCGCGATGGCATCGAATCAAAAGTAAACTCATTTGGCGTTGAAGTTGACCTCGAAGTGGCTGAAAACTTGTTCTTATTAAACAAGTTCCGTATTTCAGATATCTCAGGTGGTTTTATTGCTCCATTTACTGATGGATTTCCAGCGGGCCCTGGCGATGTATCGAATTTCGCTTCTGCACTTTGTGCCGGCGCTACTGACGGTGACGGAAACGCGCTGAATTGCGACAGCACAAGTGTTGTGCTCGCGAACGGACCTGGCGCTGGTGAAGTGTACACAGGACAAGCATTTACAAACCTTCAGTTCGACACAAGAATCAACGATCTGGGTAACATGATCAACGATTTCAGCTTGCGTAAAGAATTTGATAACGGTATCGACCTCACAGTAGGTTATTACTACTCAAACCAGGACATCGCCACAAGCTGGTCAAGCTGGCAGACATTTATTCAAACTCTAGACGGTGACAATTCACAGCTTCTAACAATTACAGATGGCGATGGCGTGGAACTTGTTTCAAACGGTTTATTGTCACCAAGCTTCCTTTCGTGGGAGTGGGACTTAAACTATGTAACAAAAGCGCCGTACATGAACGTTGGTTTTGAATTGTCAGATAACATTCTTATTGATGCATCGGTACGTCATGACACGACCGAAGCTTCAGGTGAACTCATCAGCTCATGTTGCGGAGGAAATGCTGACTTCGACCTAAACGGTAACGGAACTATTGAGCAAATTGAAGATGCTTCAGCAATCAACAGCGGCTTCATTAGCGGTGGTGTTATCAACTTAAATCGCGCCGGTGCGTCTTCTCAGATTGTTGACTACAGTGCGAATAATACGTCTTATTCAATCGGTGGTTCGTACCTACTAAGCGCCAGTCAGACATTCTTTGCCCGTTACTCAAAAGGTGGCCGTGCTATTGCCGATCGTTTACTGCAGATTGGCGGTACACTGAATACAGACGGCAGCTTAACAAGCACAACATCGGGTTACGATACAACGAAGCAATTCGAGGTAGGTTACAAGTACGGTACGAAAGACCTCATGGTTAACGCAACCTTGTTTGATACTGTTACTGAAGATACGCAAGCAGAGGTAACCAGTGGTTTAACCTTTATGCGCGAATATGAAGCAACAGGTTTAGAGCTTGAAGGCCGCTGGACAGCAACTGATAATTTCGTGCTATCCGGTAACTTAACGTGGACAGACGCTGAAATAAGTAAAGACGTAAACAACCCTGCACTTGAAGGAAATACTCCACGCCGCCAAGCAGATTGGATTTGGACTATTACCCCTGAGTACGTTACAGATACATGGTCTGTTGGTGCCTCACTACAAGGCTCGACAGAGTACTATGTTCAGGACAATAACGACCTTAAACAAGAGGGTTATAACCTTGTAAACTTGTTTGCCACTTATTGGGTGAACGACCAATTTTCTGTGTCGCTTAATGTGAATAACGCCACTGATGAATTTATCATCACTGAGTCAGAAGAAGGTTCAGCAGAAGTTGGTAGCTACATCAGAGCACGTCCATTGAACGGCCGTACTACAGTACTGTCGCTTAAATATATGTTCGACTAACGAGCAAGTATCTAGTGCAAAGGTACTAGTTATTGTTCAATTAACGCCCGCAATTGATGCGGGCGTTTTTTTGTTTATTCACTCTCTGCGGTTTTGAGTAGTTGAAGCTGCTTGGCGATTGCTGCAGAAAGTTGGTCAATTAAATGGCTATGTTTCTTATGAATAACGTGTACCAATTCGTGTTCCACTAGAGGTATATACTCAATTCCAGATTGTTCGAAAATGGCTTCTTCAGAATAGTCACTCGGTAAAATAGCGTAGTCAAATCGCCCGTTGAGCAGTAAATTTATGACGTGGTGAAAGTCATCAAATTCAAAGATGTTGGCATTTAACTCGCCAGGTTTGGCGTGCATATTGAAGAAAAATCGGGTAGTGACGGCTATTGCCTTATCTGGTTGTTGAATTATGCTTTTATTGCACTCAGCTCCCCGTATACACAATAGAAATGATGCGCCATGAGACAGTGCTGGAGGAACAATTACAATGTTATTGTCAGGCTGAGACACTACGTCATAGCGAATAATATCTGCATCTGTCATTCCTTCATCCAAAAGCCGTAAGCCTCTTTCCCCACCCACTTTTTCGAATGTAACCTCAATGCCGATATCTTGATACGCACGTGCTATTAAGGGTTTATAGAAGCTACTTACTCGAGGATGAGTTAGTTCTCCAATGACGAAGTTAGTATCATCGTGCTGGGCACTGGCGTTTGAATTGAATAGCAGCGACGAGATAAAGAGAATAAAAAATGTTGAAATGGTTTGAATGCCAATAAAGCGCATCGTTTTCACTTTACAAATCCTTGTTTAAGAAAACCACGATAAGCTAAGGGTAGAGTACGAACGAAACAATAGAAAGGTAATTTAACGGGCAAATAAAAAGCCCCATCTCAAGGATGGGGCTTCGTTAATCAAGTTACTGCAATTATGACAGTTTACGCAGCGTTTTGACCGCCATCAATCGCTTTAAGCGTTTGAGACGCTGGAACAAGTTCCATATCGAACGTGTATTCGTCTACACGAACTGCTAGCTTGCGCTTTTCGTTATAGTCGTGAAGCTTAGCGGCTTCATCAGCCGTTACTACGCCTTTTTCTTGAAGCTTGTTAAGTGCATGTTCAAAAGAAATGAACGGCACTACAGGCTCTTTGCGAAGTGCTTTTTGCACTTTGCCAAGAAGGTGCGCTACCGCGTGCTTCGCTTTAAACGCTTGCTCGTTAATGTCATTGCCGTCTCCCGGCGTAACGCGAACAAGGTGAGTAAGCTGCTCTTTCACGCTGTTATCTTGCATAGACGCAATAGAAAGCTCACGCACTAGGTCGTCGCTAATACCCGCAACACTATTGGTGTAGGTGTTCGTAAGAAGACGCATTAAGCCACGTGTCGCCGTATTCGGGAAATTGTTGATAAAGTTAACAATTGCCTGATCAGCTTGTTGTAAAGACCACTGCATCGCGTATTCGAAATACGGTAGTGCAAGTTTTCTGTCTTCAATGCGCTGCTCGTAGAAACGAATTGCTGCCATTGCACCGTATAGGTAGCTCATTACGTCACCTAGACGTGCTGATAAAAGCTCAGCTTTCTTCAGGTCACCGCCTAACACAGCAAGTGACAAGTCAGCAAGTGGTGCTAGTTTTGCAGAGATGCTGTTAACACGCTTCTCATACTTGCGAACTTCTGGTAAAGCAGACTCGCTCTCGCGTAGGAAAGGAAGGTAGCCTTTACCTAGGCTGCGGAATGCATTTTTAACGCTGAAGCCAACAGTCTTACGAAGTACCTTGTTGAACTCTGCATCCGCAGAACTTTCGTTGCTGTGGATTAGGTCAACCATGTCTTTAAGGTAAGGGTGACAACGCATTGCACCTTGGCCAAAGATCATCAGGTTACGGGTAAGAATGTTTGCACCTTCTACCGTAATAGCAATAGGAAGCGCAGCATAGCCGCCAGCTAGTGTATTTTGAGGACCACGTTGAATTGCTTTACCTGCCTGGATGTCCATAGCAGAGTTCATCACATCACGACCTAGTTCAGTCATATGATACTTAGCAATAGCGGTGACTACTGATGGCTTCACGCCTAGGCCTAGACCTTCAGTTGTAAGAACACGCATCGCCTCAAGTAAGAAAGTCTTACCCGCGATGTCTGCCATTTTCTCTTGAATACCTTCAAAACGACCAATTGGAAGACCGAATTGCTCACGTACGAAAGAATATTCAACCGTGCCTTTAAATGCAGATTGTGCAGTCGCTACGCCCATTGCTGGAAGTGAAATACCACGACCTGCACCTAGACAGCTAACTAGCATCTGCCAACCACGACCAATGTTCTTTTGACCACCAATGATGAAGTCCATAGGAATGAACACATCTTGACCACGAGTAGTACCGTTGTAGAAGCGTACACCCATTGGGTCGTGACGGTTACCAAGTTCAACACCTGGGTGAGACTTAGGTAGAAGGGCACAGGTAATGCCAAGCTCTAGTTTGTCGCCAAGTAGTTGGTCTGGATCGAATACTTTAAACGCAAGACCTAGTACGGTAGCAATTGGTGCAAGTGTAATGTAGCGCTTGTCCCAGCTTACGCGTAAACCAAGTACTTCTTCACCGTTGAATTCGCCTTTAGTCACGATAGCCGCGTCAGGAATAGCACCTGCGTCAGAACCTGCTTCAGGGCTGGTTAGCGCAAAGCACGGAATATCGCGACCATCTGCTAGACGAGGTAGCCAGTAATCTTGCTGCTCGGTCGTACCGTAGTGCATAAGAAGCTCGCCTGGACCTAATGAGTTAGGAACCATTACGGTTACCGCAATTGCACCACTTTTCGCTGCGATAGTGGCAACGATAGTAGAGTTTGCATACGGGCTGAACTCAAGACCACCAAATTTCTTTGGAATGATCATAGAGAAGAAGCGGTTCTTACCTAGGAAGTCTAAAACGTCCTGAGGAATGTGCTTGCCGTTGCCTAATTCAAAATCATCGATCATGTTCAGCAACTCGGTTACTGGACCGTCCATGAATGCTTGTTCTTCTGCGCTCAGTTTTGCCTGAGGGATATCGCGTAGCGCCTGCATGTCAGGCTTACCCTGATAAATAGAAGATTCAATCCACACATCGCCTGCATCTAAGGCTTCTTGCTCTGTGATTGAAATTGGGGGTAATACTTTCTTTAAGCTAGTTCTGATACTCATAATAACTCATCCGCTCATCTGACCAGTTGTTTAGGTTAATACTACACCTAATTTAAAAAAGATCAAATTTTGTAAAAATTATCAAATAATAATGTGGTTATATAAACTATCTGCGTCTTTTGTGTACGAAAGTGTGATGCAAGGGATTAACATTGCTGATATTTAATGGTCAAAAAACGCTCTGCTTGTTGTGTCACCTTGATGTAGAAACACTATACCTGCGGTAACACGCCGCGATTACGAACATTTTACCTCTCGCTGTGTGGGTAATTATCTATACGGACTGGTATAGAACCCGCTTTTTCGTGCAGCTGTCCGTTAACTGTATTCATCTAAACTCTGTTTGTTCGTTTTAATCAGAGGCATTGTCTTTTATAGTGAGCGCTCTTTAACATGGAGAAGTAATTAAAATGCGCCGTCTTTCATCATTTTTCGCTAAGTTCCTTATTGGAAGTGCAGCTTTAACAAGCTTGGGTTTTTCTGGACTAGCATCAGCCAACGGATATGCAGTGGCAAATATTGGCTTTGGCAACGTAGATACTGAAATAGATAATGAGTCTGATATTAGCTATTCAGCTGCTTTAGGCTATCAATTTCACCGTCAGTGGTATGTAGAAGGTGGCTATATCTCTTTTATTGATACAGATAATGACGAACAATCAATCTCATCTAAAGGCCCTTATTTGGCGTTACTAGGTAAAGCGAGTAGCCAGAAAGGTGAGCTGTATTATAAATTAGGCGTGGCAAGCGTTGACATCGAGCACGCGTCGATAGATAGCTCTACCTGTGGCCCAGAAGCCGCTGTGTGTGGATACGATGACACAATTATCGCAGGATTAGCTGGGCTAGGCTTCGATTACTACTTAGGCTTACAGTCGATGGTACGCGTGGAATACACCTACTTTGGTGGCAAAGATGATTTTTCTGCGCATATTGTAAATTTAGGTTTTCGCTACAACTTTTAGGTTGTAGTTATTAACTCGCATAGTCGTTTTAAATATAGGCCCTAGATAAATCCAAAAATCGTTTGATTGTGTAAAAATAGATAAATTCTCAACAATGGATTTACAATGAAAAACGAATTAGACAGCAAGTTCTTACTTCAGGTTTTCGACAAGATCCGCCAGCATGGCGCGAAAGAAGATGAACAGTATAAGCTTAATGGGATTACTGCGTTTACAGATCACGATGGCTATACGCTTTACATTGAAGACGTTAATGTGAAGCTGCAGTTCGGCTTTCACAATCAATACCATTTTGACTATGACTCAAAAGAGCAATATGAATCGTTTGAGAAAAAGTTGAAGCAAATCGATAAAGAATATTAGTGACCTGATTTCAGTTTGTATTGCTAACAAGCAATATATTTCTTAAGCAGAGAAAGCAAGTATGGGCTCTCTCTGCTTAAGTGCTTCTATTAATCGCAAGAGCACTGTGGGCTGTCTGTCTCAATTAGCCCCACCAAAAACCTTCTGCTACAATGCCGCCCACTTCGTTTCAAAGGATACAGACATTGGCGGCGGCAATTAAAGCTCCTAAATTTAAACTAGCATTTTTAGGCCCTAAGTTTTGGCCTGTATGGTTAGGTGTTTTCGTTCTTTATACAATTACATGGTTGCCTTTACCCGTGATACGCGCTATCGGTGGCGGTACCGGTAAACTTATCGCATTAATTGTTCCTAAACGGGCAAAAGTCGCAAAGCGTAACTTGACGCTCTGGAACCCTACACTTTCCGCCAGTGAAGTAGAGGCGCTTTACAAAGAAAATGTGCGGCGTACAGGCATGGCACTATTTGAAACTGCTATGGGGTGGTGGTGGCCTAGCTGGCGCGTAAAACGAGCCATTGAGATTGAAGGCACTGAGCATGTTGAAGCGGCCCTTGCAAATGGCAAAGGTGTCTTTGGTATGGCACTTCACAATATGAATCTGGAATTTGCCTGTAGAGGTATTGGCTTCTTCCGTCCAAGCATCGCGTTTTATCGCAAACACAACAACCCTCTCGTTGATTACCTTCAGTATCATGGGCGAAACCGCTCGAACAAATACATGATTGATAAACGCAACGCAAAAGCCTTACTTGCTGCACTTGACGATAAAGAACTTTGTTTGTATTTGCCCGACCAGGATTATGGCCCGAAACAAAGTATCTTTGTGCCATTCGGTGGGGTGAAAGATACCGCGACAACTACAGCAACGCTGATGTTTATTCGACGTAGTCACTCTGAGCCAATGATCATCACGTCACAGTACACCAAACGCGGTTACAAAATTAAAATCTATCCACCGCTTTCTCAGTTAGGCGATATGGAAGACGCTGAAGCACTAACATTACTGAATCAACATGTAGACGCTGCGGTTAAAGAACAGCCAGAAAGCTATTTGTGGATGCACAAGCGATTTAAAACCAGACCGGAAGGTAACCCTGAATCGCTGTATAAATCACTATAGCTGTGTATGAATAAACACCTAGCGATGAAAATTAGATAAATAGAATAATAGGCTTTCCGTTCGAAGGTAGACTAAAATAGAAGAATTATGCTTAAGTTCATACACATAGCATAAGCTGATTTTCGATTAAAAGTGGCTACACATTGGTAAGGTATGGGACAGACAAGTTACTCAAGTTCATCGTTTTGGGCAAAGCAAATTGGCATAGCTGCAGTGCTTGTGATCATTGCTGGCGTACTCATTTACATGCTTCAAACACAGGACCAAGAGCCTGTTCCTCAAGGGCAAGCGGAAGAAAAGTCTGTATCACGTGGGTTAAGTGAGTTCTATCGAGATTTCCGTATGTCTGCTACTGACCCAGCAGAAGATGAGCAGGGAGATTTTGTTCTGGATATTGCGGGCGTTGATCCAAATTTAGACAACAAGCTTGCACAAATGTCTAGCCAAACACGTCCGGTTGAAAAGAATTGGACCGGCGAACATAAATACCGCACGTTCCAGGAAGGGAACACACTGCGCGAAGCTATTTCGCAATATGCTCAAGCTGAAGGCATGCAGGTGATATGGAACCTGGAGCAAGACTTTGTTATTAAGCACCAGTTTCAATTGGACAACACGGTTGCAGGATCGCTTGCTAAAATTGCCAGTGCCATAGACAGTAGTTTTGAAGGGCAAGTAAAAGCATATTTATGTGCAGAGCAACGCTCGCTGGTGGTGACTGCCCAAGAAACAGAATTTCTCACCACCAACTGTCGTTTGGTTAGAGGTTAAGCTTCATCGCCTAGCCGCTACACGTTCCAAATAGTGTATTCCAGTGAATGGTTACTTGCTCTCGTATGGCATCTAGTTCTTCGCTCTGATCTGCGTACTTGGTATCTGCTAACGTTAAATGGTGGTATTGCTCTCGCAGCTTTAAATACGCCTTTTGCAGTTTGTGCGCAGTGGCGACATCAATAATGTTGCTCTTGGCTGCGGCGTCAAAAATGCGAAGATTGTCAGGATATTCTGTCATGGCAGCCTGTGACTTTGCATTAGCGAGTACAAGATATTGAGCCATGAACTCAATATCGGTAATACCACCTACACACTGCTTTAAGTCTACCTTGTCGTTGTCCTTTGAAAGCAAGTGCTCCCGCATTTTTAAACGCATTTTGCACACATCGTCAGCCAACGTTTTAGCGTTTCTAAAGCGAGTTAGTATGGAATTTCTTACCTGCGTGAAGTCATTCAAAAGGCGTGGGTCTCCGCAAATGGCTCTTGCACGAACCAGCGCTTGATGTTCCCAAGTCCATGCTTCTTCGGTCTGGTATTTCTCGAAACCATCGATATGGCAACATAACAATCCCGCATTGCCAGAAGGGCGTAGACGCAAGTCGGTTTCGTATAATTGTCCAAACAACGTCTTCGTATTGAGAAGATGCATGATGCGCTGCGCCAACTTAATGTAAAACTGTTGCGCTTCAATAGACTTCTTACCGTCTGTACTTATGCCGCGAGGGGCATTATGCAAAAACACTAAATCTAAGTCTGAGCCGTAACCTAATTCATACCCGCCTAGTTTTCCATAGCCGATAACGGCAAATCCTTTGTCAGTTCCCTCTAGGTGTGCTGGAACGCCATAGCGCTGTTGCATTTGCATCCAGGCAGCATCTACTACGTTTTCCAACATCACTTCAGCTAGCACCGTAAGCTTATCGCTAACGTTGTTTATAGGTAGTGATTCACTGATGTCGCTGGCGGCTATGCGAAGCTGTTGGCAAAGTTTGAACTGCCTCCATCCATCCATAAGCATTTCAACATCGTCTTGTTCAATACGAAGCATGATTTCACGCAGTTCCAGCTGATATTCCTGCTTGCTGGTATGGATATCGGTATTTTGCTGACCTAGGTATAACGGCGTGAGTAATTCGTCTAGTAGTAACGGGAAGCGCTTAATTTCTTGAGCAATCCAGTCGCTTCGTTCACATAGCCTTACTAACTGTTTTAGTACATCCGGATTTTCAAGTAGTAAGTCAAGGTAAGTGGTTCGGCCTGTAATCGCTTCTATAACACCGAGTAAACGGTCGAGTACCTGAGGGATGTAGTTTGGATGTTGGTTGATGAGCACATACAAAATTTCGGGAAGCAACTTATTTAACGTGTCTTCACCTTTTTGGCCTATGCGATAATTGCGTTGCTTATCCTTGAAGGCGACTAGAATAGAATATATGCCTTTAATATCGCTAGCAGACAGGTATTCGCCAAAGGTTTCAGTAAACTCATCCTCTTGCAATGAAAGGCGCCACGCATCTTGGCAGGCAGTAAAAAGCTGGTCTTCTTCTGAGTGCGTATCATGAGACTCTTCTACTAACTCGTTGAAATGGGCATGAATACG
The DNA here is from genome assembly GCF_022348345.1 of Alteromonas sp. CNT1-28. Lineage (NCBI taxonomy): Bacteria > Pseudomonadati > Pseudomonadota > Gammaproteobacteria > Alteromonadales > Alteromonadaceae > Alteromonas > Alteromonas sp. CNT1-28. The sequence goes on from NZ_JAKREZ010000025.1 coordinate 75,858, forward strand.
CGCCATTACAGTATCTAAATGCACTAAAAATTCACTGTAAGAATCAAAACCCATGACTTCAATAAGCGCAGCTTGTTGCCAAGGTAACTCAGGAAGAGTTTGGGTCTGGCGATCTTGAGCTTGTTGAAGCGTGTGCTCTACTTTTCTTAGGAATAAATAGTCACTTTTTAGCTGTTGCGTTACATCGCGTTCGACTATATCGAGTTCAGTTAATGCATCTAACGTGCGAAGTAATGACTTACTTTGTAATGCTGGCTCTCGTCCTCCGTGAATCAGCTGAAAACTTTGGGCAAAAAACTCCACTTCACGAATGCCACCTGCGCCGAGTTTTATATTGTTACTCAGTCTGCGTCTGCGTATTTCTGTGGCGATCAGCTTTTTCATATTACGAAGGGCATCTAATGTGGTGAAGTCTAAGTAACGACGGAAGGTAAACGGGTGCAAAATGCTCTTTAACCATTTCACATCTTGCGAATTATCATCGTTAATCACCCGCGCTTTTACCATGGCAAAGCGCTCCCAGTGTCGACCTTGGTCTTGATAATAATCTTCAAGTGCCGCGAAATGCATCACAAGGGGGCCAGAATCGCCGAAGGGGCGTAAACGCATGTCGACGCGGTAGACTTGACCGTCATTAGTCACTTTGTTCAATGCTTGGATAAGTTTTTGCGCGAGTTTGGTAAAAAACTGCTGATGCTCTACGCTTTTTCGACCGCCTTGGGTTTCGCCTTTTTCTGGGTACGTAAAAATCAAATCGATATCAGAAGAAAAGTTGAGTTCCTTTCCTCCTAATTTCCCCATACCTAAGATATACATGTGCATGTCTTGGTTATGGCTTTGTGGTTTTCCATAGCGCGCAGCTAAATGTTGATAAAGCCAGTGGTACGCACCGTTAATAAGTACATCAGCTAATGCTGAAACCTGCATAAGTGATATTTCGATGGGTTGCTTGTTCAATACGTCGAGGAAAGTAATCCGCGCCATCTCTTTATTTCTAAATTCCCTCAACACTTGCATTAAGTCATCTTCGCTGGCGACGTTGTGCAATTCATTGTCTAGGTTTGCGAGATAGTCAGATGACATGGTATGAACAAGGGATTTAAGCGCCTCACTTTTCTCAAGGGGTTGATAAAGCTCAACGATGCGAGAAACAAATGAAGGGTTTTGAATCAAAGTCTCTGCCAAGAAAGAGGAACGCGTGAAGGAGAGCATTAGTGTTTCACAATGAGCCTCAATCACGGCTTTGTCACTTTCGCTAATTGCTGGCGCTGTTAACAACTGCTGCCAAAATTTTTCGGCAAGTTCTACGTTTGTCATGCTATTTTCGTTGTCTGTTGGCATAATGCTCGCGTCTTATGAGATATCGCTCGTGTTTTACGGTTGAATACTCACAATTGCTATTGCAAGTACTCAAAACAAGGTCTGCTAAGTGCGCTAACGTGCAGCTCCGCATTCGATGTGGTTAAGTGCCTGCTAACCCAGGGTGTGATCTACAGGTCATTTAGCCCTAACTAAAATAAATCTGAACAAGTTCGATGTCATCGTTGTACAAGTTTGTATTAGATGAACGCTATTCAATTAGCCATCACTGATTTTTCGAAACTACATCAAAAACTAATCAGAAGAACTTTGTGTGTTCAAGGAGTAAAGATAACGTGGAAGCCTTAGTAAAACTAGTACCTCTAACGCAAGAACTGCTGATATATCTCGCTATGGATGTCGCAATTGCGTTAGTACTGCTAATGATTATGAAGTGGCTGACAGGCGCATTTAGGAAATACTCGGTAACAGAAGAACTAGGTGTTAAAGATAACTTCGCATTTGGGATAAGCATTGCGGGAGGCATGCTGTCGTTGTGCATAGTATTGAGCTCGGTTGTTGGCCGTCATATTGGCGCGGGTTATAAAGAAGCGGCGATTGGAATGGTAACTTTCGGCATTGTGGGCATTATATTGGTGAAGTTCGGACGCTTCGCTCACGATAAACTAGTACTTAATAAAGTTGATACGCATGCGATGATTGCCGAAAGGAGTGTGAGTGTGGCGCTGGTTGATGCGGCTAGCTTGGTGGCAAGCGCAATTGTTTTACGCAATATTATGGTGTGGGTTGATGGCAGCGACATGAACGCAATCATTGCTATTGTGACCGGTTTTACCGTAGTTCTGACCATGTTGCTTGTTATGACGCGCATTTTAGAGTTTAGATATGCAAGAGATAATCAAAACGACTCATTTCAAGGGGCGCTAGAGAAGGGCCAGTTAGCACTCGCTATCGAGCACACTGGTAATTTACTTGGAACTGCTATGATTGTGTCGGCAGCGAAGAATTTACTCATTTATAACCCATCAGGCTACGTGAGCAATATAACAGGTTGGCTGATTGTTAGTGTTGGCCTAGCAATCGCACTTCATATTTTGGTACTAGCGAGCAAAAAAATTATTTTATTTGGCATGAATTTCCGGCAGGAAGTCGACCAACAGCATAACGTTGGTGTAGCTGCACTTGGGTTTACCCTTAGCATAGGAAACGCGATGATCATTAACGGTGTTTTAGGCGGGTAGGGGCATACTCTTTTCTGGATAACGAATCTAACGCAACCCAATGTCTTAATCTTCAAATTGGGTTTTCATACACATTAGCTCATTGAGTTGCCCTTTACGAATAATCCCGTTTTTTTGAGGGCGGCTCATTCTCTTTACCTCATATTCAAGCTTTGAGGCATGTGACTTGTCAATCATTTCGAATATGGCTTTAAAGGTCAGTGGTGCCTTACCTTTTAAGGCCTTGGCGCCCCCTTTTAACTCTCCTCGGTGTTGCGCTATGCGGCGCTTGGGGTTAGTGGTAATTCCTGTGTAGAGTTGGCCAAGCTTATTTTCAACTAAGTAGAGATACCACGTAGCTTTTGTACTTCCCTGGTGGGTATTGCCTTCGTTGGCTGGTATACTTTGTGCCAATGTAATTCAATGTATAGAAATTTCTCGTAGCTTTATGTTAGCAGAATTAACTAGTGCTTGTTGACCTTTGCTGTACAACATAGATCAACCAGCCCTAAAGACTCGGCGTAAATATATTACTTCGATAATCGCGCGATGTTGGTTACCATATATACGAGAATAAGCGCGCTGTTTCGAACTCACGTGTTCGCACTCATGTTTTCGAACGCACATTTTTAATGGAAAAACGGTAAATTGCATGTACGAAAGTTATTATGGACTTAACTCGAAACCGTTTCAGTTAACCCCAGATCCAGAATTTTTCTTCGCAAGTAAATGGCACAAACGCGCCATGTCTTATCTACAGTATGGACTTTCTCAAGCTGAAGGGTTCATCGTTATTACCGGCGGAATTGGAACCGGGAAAACCACCGTAGCAAACAGCTTACTTGAAGAAATTGAAGACGACATTGCGGCAGCTCAAATAGTTACGCCAAAGCTGTCGCCAGACGAACTGGTAAAAATGGTCGCGTCTAAATTTGATATCCCTACGGAAGGTCGCTCAAAAGCCGATATTTTAAAAGCGCTTGAAATTTTCTTATACGATCTAAACAAAGCGGGTCGCCGCGCCTTACTATTGGTTGATGAAGCGCAAAACCTTCCGTTAGAGACCATTGAAGAACTAAGAATGCTGAGTAACTTTCAGCTGAACGGCAAACCGTTGATTCAAAGCTTTTTGCTGGGGCAAGAAGAATTACAGCCTATTCTACGCGCACCGAATATGGAGCAATTTAGGCAACGTATTGTGGCGTCTTGTCATCTCGCTCCGCTTTCGTTGGAAGAGTGCAAAGAATACATTGAGTACCGATTGCACCACGCGGGATGGAATGGCTCACAGTTATTCAGTGAAGAGGCGTTTGAACGAATTCACATGTTCTCTCGCGGTATTCCTCGCAAAATTAATACCCTAATGGATAGGGTAATGCTTTATGGCTTTTTAGAAGAACTAGAGAGCTTTGACGCGGACGCGGTAAACGAAGTAATTGAAGAAGTAAAAGCAGAGATGTTCGAGCCTGATAAAACGGGCGCGGAAGTGACGGAGCATATGGGCTTTGCTGACCACCCTGAAAGCCAAACTATCATGACACCTAAAGGCAATGTTATTCGCGACACCAAATACTACTTGGATATGTTAGCAGAATTAGTTGATGCTTTAGATGACGCCATTTCACAAAAAGTGAAAATGACGCAATACGTTGATAAGCTTATGAAAAAGAAGTTCAAAACGTATGTCCGACTTAAGAGTGATGATAAGAAAGAGTGATACTTTCTTTGTAGCCACCATCATTTGATAAACAAAAAAAGCGCCTTTTTACTAACGTAAAATCGGGCGCTTTTTTTTTGAGTTTAGTTGACTAGTACTGCCTACAAACTACAACCGGTAGATTGAAAAAGTCAGTGAATTAGTCATAGGTGTAGGTAATAGAGGCGCTTAAGCGTCTGTCAGTATAGTTGTTACCAAACTGAGATATGCCCGTATTCAAACCCCCCTCTTGCTTGAGGTACCTAGCATCAATACTTGCTTTTAACCGGCGACCGAACTCTCTTTCTAAACCAATGGATGCATTCCAGTTGTCGCTTTCGCCTCTGAATACGTCTTCTGCACCCTGACCTGTGATATTGGCGTAGTTAATACTGCTAGTTATGTTGGTATAGCTACCAATTTTATAGGCTACGTTTGTACCGAAAGAGTAGGTGCGTCTTAGTCTATCTTCGTCTAAGTAATCATCTTCGGCATATCGCCAAGAAAAAGCGAGGGTAATTCTAGAAAAGTCATAACCTGCTTGAAAATTAGCACTTTTTCGCAGAATGATGTTGTCGTCAAACTCTAGATTTTGAGAAGTAAGCTGAACCAATTGCTCTCCCGCGGAGGGTGTATAACTTAAGCTATTGGGCTGAAAACAGTCAGCAATGGATGTCGATGAAGCTGGGCAAACAAATACGCCCAAGTTCTCTGGATCAGCTAACAAGCGAGAAGTATTTGTCACGTCTTCCGAATAGCTGAATGAGGTGCGTAAGTATTTGGAATTGTAGCTAATATTCGCTGATGCCGATTCACCATAAAAACGACGCCCGTATGTAGCCGCAATGCGAGTACGGGTACTCAAAGCCCATTGCATATCAACACCTACGAATGTTTCACCGTCGTCATCCTCTATATCGGAATCACTTTTATTTGCCGTAATTGAGATATAACGATTTTCAGCTTGTCTATAGGTCAAGCCCGCGCCATATGAATTAAACTCTCTGACTAAACTACCCGTGTCATTTCTGTCAGAGATCTGGTTGGCTTCGTGCCTTGCAGTTAAACGAATGGCCCAGTCGCCATAAATTCGAGTATCTATATAACCGTTACCGGTTCTCGACTCGAAGTCTCTATTGGCTACCTGTCCTTGTTCGGTATTCTGGTAAGTGCCCGTAACTGACCAGATGAAATACTTGGCTTCATCACCATTAAGTAAAGTGCCATTGAGCTGGTAACTGTCATTATCCAGAGCATTGTTGTTAGTCAAAGACCGCTCTGAAGCTGTATCTGAGTATGAGGCTGTGCCTTGCCCCCTTATCCAGTCGCCTTGTTCAAGTTTCAACGTTGATGAAAGTTTGTTGGAGCGTGTTTTTGCCAAGCTGTCAGAATTTGCGATAAAGTCTGTTACTAAAAAATTTGAAGCATTAGTATTTTGATAACTTAATGCGCCAGCCGCTTGAAAAGATAACAAATTTTCAAAAGGTACCCATTGCGCTGAGTAGCTGTACTCTGCGTAATCTTGGCGCTGGCTAGCATCGTCGTTATCGCGTTCAAGATGGGTGTAGGTACCAGACCATAATCCTTGAAATGTTCTTGTTTGATAAGTAGCGTTTACTTTAGGCGCCACAGTCACTGTGGTAAGTGAACGGTTGCCATTTTCCTCCGTATCAACGCTTTGGTAGATGGTATCCGCTGTAGCAACAGCATTAACGTTAAGCTTTGCAAAAGCCGGTAGACTTGTTGCGACGGCTACGGCAACAAGTGTCGGCTTTATTATTCTGCTTTTAGGCATTGTATCGCGCCTATTCGCTGCGCTCTGAGTAATAATACCCATAATATCCGCTTCCATCGGTGTCGTTATGTACAGACTTGTTCACTACAAATCCTATGGCCATTTCTGGGTTCAATCGCTCCACAGACATTTTAATATCGCTTATTTTCGCTTTGCCCTCTTCGGCAACAACAACCGCTTGGCCTGCAAAATTAGCAAGAATCGCACTCTCATTTATACCAATAAGAGGAGGCGTATCAAAAATAACTATTCGATCTGGGTATCTGTTAGCAAATTCGTTAACAGTATCATGCATTTTCTGGCTAGCTAGCAGTTCGGTAGACAAATGATGCGATTTTCCCGCAGGAATTATTTTGAGCTTATCGATGTTGGTTGGGTACAGCACATCTGAAATATCGTCAACGTCCCCGGTCAAGTATTCCATTAGCCCTTTACGACGCTCTAACCCTAAAGTGTTTAATACATTAGGCTTAAGCACATCAGCATCCACTAGCAGTACGGTTTTATCTTGCTCCGACGCGATACTCATTGCCAGGTTGGTTGCAGTGAATGTCTTCCCTTCAGAAGGGCGACTACTGGTAACCATAATAATGTTCGGGTTGTGAAGGGTTTTCGCTAATGAACCAAAAGCATTTGCTAAAAGCTTACGCTTTATTTCTCGGTACTCTTCATTAATTTGTTTTCTCTCACCGTTAAGCGAAATATGCCCATTCTTATCGAGGCGGGCAAAATCAATAACAAATTCGTCGAGTGGAGATTTCTTATTGATAAATTCCTTTTCATCAGCGATCACGGTTTCAGCAGGAAGCTCTGCGGGTGCAGGTTTGTCAATTGATACCTTCGACTCTTCAGGTACGTTTGAGTGATTAGCGTCTTCAAGCTTGTCTGTAGACGAAGTCTTTTGACCTGCTGCTTTCGCCTCTTTTTGTTTTTGAAGTGCTTTCTCAATTGTATTTTTCATTAAAGAAGCCCTCCAAATAAATCTATATTCATAATTTCAGCGGCGACCAAGGTACCGTACATTGCCAAAATAGTACCACTGGAAAGCAGAAACACGAAAAGTCGGTTTCTATTTGTTTTATTTATCTGCTCAATGTTCAAGTGGGTTACAGTACCCCATATAGGATAATCAGATACATTGAGTAACTGCTTAGGTCGAATCAAGATAGGATTAAGTTGGCTTATGAGAAAAGCAATTGCAATGCCTGAACCAAAACCTATAACTAACACAGCGGTGTAAAAAATAAGCCTATTGGGGCCTGAAGGTCGCTTGGGCAGAAGCGGCGGCTCTATAATTCGAAATTGAAGGTCTTCTGCAGACACATCAGCTCTTCTTGAAAGATCAGCTGACTCTCTACGAGAGAGTAACTCTTCGTATTTTTGCTTTGTAACACCGTACTCTCGATTGAGCGAAGATGATTCTGCTTCAATTTGAGGAATTAAGTCTACTTTGCTTTCTAGTTCAGAGATCTTACGTAGTAAATCGGTTTCTTTTACCTGAAGTGAAGCGATTTGGCTTTCTAGGCGACTAGCTTCGAGTTTTATCTCTCGATTTAATTCAGAAAGCGGTTGATTCTGCTCGTCGCCATCAGCACTTAGAAATGCTTTAATTTCTTGGTCTCGAGACTTTTCTAAGCTATCTAAGAGCGCTTTTGTTTCGATGACATCAGGGTGTAGATCTGTAAAGCGAAGGCTTAATCGGTCAAGCTCTTCTTCTAGCGCTTTGATACGCTCGTCATAACGGGTTCGGAGCACCGGTTCATCTTGGTTGGTTACTCCAAAACTATCATTTTGCTTTGCACTACTAATTTGCTTTTTAAGTGTCTCTGCTTGTTGTTGGGTTTGTCTTATTTGTAAGCGGGTAGCTTCAAGCTCGTTATTCAAGTTTTGTAAGCTGGAATAGTAAGAGCCTGCCAGTGGTAAAATATCATTATATTGACGTTTAAAATTGGCTAATCTCTGCTCCGCTTCACTAAGGCGAGATTCATACTCGGCAATCTGCTCATCTAAAAAGCGTCCCGCGGTATCCGTATCTTTTCTGTTGTTTCCAAGTGCACCTTCTACAAACAGATCTAGAGTTTCTTGAACTACTCTTTGCGCCACAGCAGGAGCTTCATTCGAAAATGAAATGTTGTAGATGTTATCTCTTCCAGTTGAAGATAATTTGATGTCCTTTGTCAATGAAGTCACAAGAGACTCAAATTCATTTTCTGTAGTGGTAGTAATGTCTAGGTCGCTTTCTCTGGCAATTTTCTCAACATTACTTCTACTGAGCAATGTTTTAGCCATCATCTGAATTTCTTGGTCGGGGTTTGTTTGAATCGCTAGCCCGCGAAGTAATGGTTGCAACACCGATCGAGTATCTACGAATACTTGGGCTTTTGAAGAGTAGACATCGGGAAGGCTAGCAACGTATAAAAAGCCAATAGGGCAGATAAGCCATGAAAAAATAATCACGTAACGCTTCTTAATCCAAACTCCCTTAATGTAATCAAGAATTTGGATTAGCGTTTGTTGTAAGTCCTGCATTTTATTATGTGTTCCGTTTACTGCTTTACAACTAGAACCAAGCTTCTGGAATAATTACAATATCACCAGGTAGCATGTCGACATTTTTTGAGATATCACCATCTCTTATCAAATCGTCAATGTTTATTTCGAACGTTTTTTGTTTTCCGGCGATTACTCGAACCAGTTTCGCGTTATTGCCGTCTGCAAATTCTGTTAAACCACCTACGGCTATCATTAAATCCAGTAACGTCATGTGCTCGGAGTAGCTTACCGCACTCGGATTTGTGGCTTCACCAATCACGCGAACCTGTTCACTCAAAGGACCAGTGAAATTGTTCACACTTACCGTCACTCTTGGGTTGTTTATGTAGGTAGAAAGCTGTTCTTCTATTTCCCTTGCAAGCATTGTTGGTGTTCTACCAGCCACATCAATATCTTCCACTAGAGAAGTGGTCACCTTTCCGTCCGGTCGAACAATAAAATTGCCAGAAACCTCTGGGTTTCTCCAAACAAAAATAGTTAGGGAATCACCTGGGCCAATTAGATATTGGTAATCGTTAACATTGGTAGTTAGTGAAGGTCGGGTAGTTGCTTCAGGCAGAGTGCCAGTGTTACTGCAACCATTAAGACCGATAAGTAAAAGTGGAGCACAGCACGTTATTAGTTTTTTAAAGCGGAACATAAGAGATCATCCTACACTCATTATGGTTAATTTATGGCTTTTGTCGTTTACCCTACGGTAAATGTCACTATAATGCCAATAACAATTGTAGTCTATTGGAATAAATCCCTTTATGATGGGAAAAACGCCGCAGTTTTAGGGGGCCAGGGGTGGCAGTAAACAAGCGCAATCAAAATAAACGCTCAAATATACTAGTAATAACAGAAGCGTTGCTCATTGCTTACATGGGCTATATTTCTCACTTTATCCTTACGCAAATTGGAATGTCGCCAAATGTGGCGGTGGAAAAACTGATAATCAACGTAGGAATGCTTACAGTTTCAATATTGTTGTGTTCGTTATCCGTTGGGTTGTATGAAGCGAAGTTAAGAGAAACTTTCAGAGGTATTATCCGTCGCATATTCGTTAGCGTGGGACTGAGTTATTTTTTAGTCGAAGTGCTAAGTCGAGCATTTTTTGATGACTTGGTTATGGATTCTTATTTCCTGCCGGCATCGGTTTGTTCAATTATTATAACCTTAGTTGTTTTCAGGTATTTCACAAACCGTCTCGGCTTATTGGGCCTAGGGAAAGTGCGCATATTAGTCCTTGGGGCAGGGGAAAGAGCTTCAATTATTGAAAAGCGTATGCGCAGAGATGTGGATAGAATTGGGTTTGAGCTTGTAGGGTTCATCCCAATTCCAGGAGACAATCGCGAAGACGGAATTCGAAAAGAGAAGATTATTCATCTTAAGGTAGACGAGAGTTTTCAGCAGTTCATTGCAGATAATGAAATAGAAGAAATAGTCATTGCTTGCGACCAACGTCGTGGAACGCTTCCTGTAGAAGTGCTTTTTGACTGCAGGCTGAGAGGGATTGAAGTTACCGAGCTTTTAGATTTCATGGAGCGAGAAACAGGGCAAATAGTGGTAAACCTGATGTACCCGAGTTGGGTCATTTATTCCAATGGATTTCAGAGCCAGAATTATTTGCGAGACGCGCTAGATTACACCCTCAACGCGTTCCTAGCGTTCATCATATTCCTCTTTGTTTGGCCAATTATGCTGATTACCGCATTCATTATTTATTGCGATGATGGCAGACGTACAGGTGTGTCCGTTTTCTATAAACAAGAGCGAGTGGGGTTAAACGGAAAGCTTTTCAAAATAATTAAATTCAGAAGTATGCGACCTGATGCAGAAAAAGATGGCGCAAAATGGGCAAGCAAGAATGATGATCGCGTTACTCGTATTGGCCACTTTATTAGAAAGTACCGCGTAGACGAATTACCACAGCTTTTAAATGTGTTTAAAGGTGAAATGGCATTTATCGGACCTCGTCCAGAGAGACCTCAGTTTGTAGAGCAGCTTGTACGCGAAGTGCCCTATTACAATCAGCGTCATAACGTTAAACCAGGTTTAGCTGGCTGGGCACAGCTCAATTACCCTTATGGCGCCAGCGTAGAAGACTCTATGGAAAAGCTTAAGTTCGATCTTTATTATGTAAAACACCAAAGTTTGCTGTTAGATATTTTGATACTTATCCGTACGGTTGAAATTGTACTGTTTGGCAAAGGGCGATAATCATGAAGCTAGATAAACGACTCAATGCCATGACAGTAGATGTGGAAGACTACTTTCAAGTTTCTGCTTTTGAAGGCGTAGTAAACAAAAGCGATTGGGATTCGATCGGCTTGAGAGTGGGAGATAATACCCATCGCCTTCTAGATTTGTTTGCTCAAAATAACGTTAAATCGACATTTTTTACGTTAGGCTGGGTGGCGCAGCGCTGCCCAGATGTTATCAAACGGATAGTAAGTGAAGGTCACGAGCTAGCGAGTCATGGACTAGCGCATCAGCGCGCTACAACGATGACCGAGCAAGAGCTTTTCAATGATATTAAGCAAAGTAAAGATATTCTTGAAGATATAGGCGGTGTGGCGTTAAAAGGCTATAGAGCGCCGAGTTTTTCAATTAACGATTCGAATACGTGGGCGTACGATATCCTAAAGGAGCTCGGCTTTGTTTATTCTTCTAGTACTTATCCAATCAACCACGATCTCTATGGTGTACCAGATTGGCCGCGCTTTAAATACAAACGTGAGAATGGTCTGATAGAAATTCCAATACCAACAGTTCGTAAAAAAGGAACAAATATTGGGATTGGTGGTGGCGGTTATTTTCGTCTTTATCCTTATTGGCTATCTAAGCGCCGTATTACTGAGTTCATGCAATCTGAAAGTGCGCCATACAGTTTCTATTTCCATCCTTGGGAGATAGATGCTGAACAACCAAAATTTAATTCTGCACCATGGAAGTCTAAAGCTCGCCACTACATCAACTTGTCAAGAATGGAAGGCAAAGTAGAAAAGCTGCTTAAAGACTTTAACTGGGTAACAATGCAAGAAGCTTACGAGATAAAGTGATTATTCACCATAGTGACGTACTGTAGTCACGGTTGTAGTTTTACCCGAAGCGGAAGTTAAGCAAGGAAGTGAAGATGGAAACGCGAGATGCCTTAAAAAACGAATTGAAAGAGCAAGTTTCAGTGAGTGACTTTTCCTTCACCTCCAATAAATCTTATTATTTCTCAAGTATATTAATTCTCTTACTCTGGGTTACCTTTTGCTGGGAAGGAATTAGTTCAGTTGTCCAAGTTTGGTACGGTAATGAGATTTTTAATCATGGCTTTTTTATTGTCCCGGGCTCTCTTTATCTTATTTACCTGAAGAGAAATGTTGTTTTATCTCACAAGTTAACTCCATCACCTTTGGCGTTAATCGTAATAGTACCTTCCTTTTTTCTATACATTGTAGGCGTTGCTGGCGACGTTCAGTTATTCATGCACCTTGCGACTTTTAGTCTACTTCCTGCCCTAATATGGTTTATGGTCGGAGATAAGGCCGCTGTAAGTATTTTGTTTCCGCTATGCTTTATGTTGTTTAGTGTTCCTGTAGGAGAGCAGTTAATTCCTTATCTTCAGGAAATTGCGGCAGACGGTTCAGTTATGCTTCTGCAATTAACTGGAGTTCCGCTATTTAGGAGCGGCTTATATATAGAAATACCACAAGGACGTTTTTTAGTTGCTGAGGCATGCTCTGGAGTGAGCTTTTTTATCGCTAGTTTCGTTATTGGCAGTTTATACGCATACCTAAATCTAGTTTCAACAAAGCGTAAGGTTCTATTTCTTTTTGTCTCCTTATTGTTTCCCGTTATCGCAAATATAGTACGAGTTTACGGAATCATTCTCATAGCTTACTGGACTGATATGGAATATGCAGCAGGAGCTGACCATCTTATCTATGGTTGGTTTTTCTTTGCTTTTGTGATTGTCTGCCTTTTAGGTATCGGTGAGTTGCTTCACAAAACAGACAAGCGAGAATTAAAAGAAAAAATTTATTGTAAAAAAGGAATAGAGCATTCATTCCTACTTTGTATGAGTTTAGTAACGGTAATGCTAATGGCTCATACTTGGCTTTATCTAATTGACAATAGAACTTTGCCTGTCAGTGCTCAGCAGTCCACTTTCTCTATAGCTCTGCCATTATGTGAAGCTACTAGTTTTGATTTGTCCCCAGTTTTTAATAACCCGACAAATCGAAAAGAAGAGCACTTTGTTGGAACAAATAACAGCTGCAATATTTCTTTCTACGAAGCTCAATTCGACGGTGTAAATAATGAATTAGTTAGTGAGCTCAACAGAATCTATAACCCAGAGTTGTGGAGTTTGGTAAATGATAGAAATGAAGAAATATGGATAGAGAGTATTGCACTTAACCTTCGAGTAAATTATTTGAGCTCCCCCAATGGACAAATAATTAAAGTTGTACATTGGTTGAGTGTAGGGGAAAGGCATTTTAACTCAAAAGTGAATGCTAAACTTTATGAAATTAGGCAAGCGCTAGAGGGAAATAGAGAGATGGGGACAATTGCTATAGTTGTTGTTCCTCAAAACTATGATTTTAGTGAATTGGGCAGTAAGATAAAGAGCCTAAAATAAGGGTTATTAAAGGAGTAGAAACATATGCGTAAGGTTTTTGCTTTTGTTTGTTTTTTGGTTGTCTATGGCTCCCTATATCCTTTTAACTTTAATTACGCTTTACCAAACCTTTCTACCGCAATTCCTTTAGCTCACTTCAATTTCCTTGATGCGGGAATCACCGATGGAATATCTAATATTATTCTGTTCATTCCTTATGGCTTATTTTTCGCTTTAGGTTGGAATTTCTCAAAAAAACGCAGTCTCCTTTTTTGGTGTGTCGTTACTGCTTTTTCCTTTGGTTATTTTGTACAAGTATTACAGCTGTGGGCTATAGGGCGAGTACCGTGGGGGGGGGATGCTGTTCTAAATACTATTGGTGCTATTGTTGGATCTTCGATAGCCTTTAGATTTAATAATTTACGCTTACTAAATTCTGAAAAGGTAAATTTACAATCTAAAGTATTCGCTATTTTGGGGATTGGTTTACTCGTAATCAAGTTAGCGCCCTTTGCCCCCACTATGGACTTTGGGATCCTTAAAGAGAATATAAAGAACCTAATCTATAGCCCCTCTATAGATGTGTATTGGTTATTCGAGCATACTGTGACTTGGGTTTTGGTGTTTTTCTTTTTGGCACGCGCAAACCCTTCATTCGAACGATGTCGTCTACTAATACCTATAACCATATGCGTGTTGGCATTAAAGTTTTTCATTATTGCTAATGATATAAATTTGTCTCAGCTATTGGGAGCGACGCTTGCTCTAGTCATTTTTTTCGCCTCAAAAAAACTTATAGATATAAATAAGGCTGCATTGGCAACAGTTTTATTAGTTGCAATAGTCTTGAATGGTTATTACCCATTTGAATTTCGGACGCAGATTTCTAAATTCGAATGGGTACCATTTTCAGGTGCGTTGAACGGGAATATCTTGCTTAATATATTAGCAACTTCTAAGAAAATACTCCTATATTCAAGTGCAATTGTTCTTTTATATACTTCAAACAATAAGCTCAAACTCTCAGCGGGCATAGTTGCTTCTATAGTCTTCCTCTCAGAAGTAGGGCAAATTTTTGTTACCAATTCAGTGCCTGAGTCTACGGATTTCTTATTGGTGTTGATATCGGGGTATTTACTGAAAAATCTAGTTGAACCACAGAGCATGGCTCCCTTTTCTAAAAGCGTGAATAGCGATAGCGCGAATATTATTAGTCGAAGCTTGGAAAATGGACAACTCACAATGGGGACCATAGAGAAGAACCATTATATTAGGGGACTAGATGGCTTGAGAGCATTTGCTGCATTGGCAGTATTCATAGTTCATTTTCAGCAGTTTACTAATGTGGAACTTTCGTTAGGGCCTATTGATTTTACTCGCTGGATGATAAACGGTAATACAGGCGTCGCTCTTTTTTTCGCATTAAGTGGTTTTCTCCTCTCTATACCTTTTTGGCAAGGCTTGGAAAGACAGGAAACCCCCAATACTCTGACATATCTCAAACACAGGGCTGTGCGCATAGTTCCTCTATATTATCTATGCTTTTTGGGGCTTTTGATGATAAAGGGGTTTTCTGGGCCGGAAGTGTCATTTAACAACATAATTTCCCATTTATTTTTCTTGCACAATCTGAAAGATAGTCAGGTTATGAGTTTCAATCCGCCATTTTGGACGCTGGCAGTTGAAATGCAGTTTTACCTATTTCTCCCCCTAATTTTTATAGCGCTGAGACAGCTTAAATATCACATAGGGCAAATTACATTAATTGTATTTATCGTTGCTTGGTTTCTTGGGTATAAATTACTCCTTGAGTGGATGTCACCTAATTTCAATTGGCCTTTGACGTTCTCGTTAGTATGGCCCTTTGGCGTGAACGCTGCGAGTGCAACAAGCCCCGCAATAACATATTCTTTAGCCAGCCACCTTCCTCATTTTCTATTAGGAACACTCTTTGCGAGTCAATTTATAAAGAAAAAGTTGCATGTCGATAAACTATTTTATGATGTGTTAATACTTCTCATAGTGAGTAGTACATTTATTATTTTGGCTACACCACTGGACGAGTTTTTCCAATTGGAGTTCGGACGATACAACTTTCCTTATATTCCCTTACTTTTATCAGCGTTAATTTTTTTAGTGCCCTCTAGCAAATTGACAAGTAAGTTTTTGGAATTCAAGTTTATCAGATGGTTAGGAGTGATTTCCTATGGGGTTTATATATTTCATTATCCACTGCAAAAAGCATTCAAAATAATGTTAGAAAAGTTTGGTGTAGGTGTTTCAGAACAATGGCTACTATTTGGCTTATTATCATTAGGAGCGACTATTGTTTTGGCATCATTATCGTATCGATTCATTGAACAGCCGATTATCAGATATTTCAGAAGTAAAAAAGTGCTGCCTGTTTCAGCGGCTGGTAATGATTTGGGTGACTCGTCATTTGATGAAAAGGGAACTCATGAGAATGCGGAACGTGAAAGGTCGTGGTATTTTTCTAGTATAAGCAAAATTACAATCGCAATGATTGTTCTCACCTCAGCTTTGATCATATGGTTATTGCCAGACGGGAAAACGCAGGTTATCCAGCCATATTGGGCAGGGTTAAACAGACAAGTTATTTTCGATCATCATGCTCACACAGACTATTCTGATGGGGCTCTGTCAGTTGCTGAACTCGTTGAGCTATCTTATTTTAATGGGTGCGATGCTATGTCCGTAACTGATCATTCAGGTTACGGAAGGGGAGTATCAAAAACAAAGCTAAAAGAAATAAGCAGGTTAAGAGAACAGTTTGAAGGCCTACTTATTTTCTCTGGTATTGAGATTGGTATTCCTTCTTACAATGACCGTGAGCATTTGAATTTAATAGTATCGCCGAAGCATGAATCTTATTTGTTGCCCAAGCTCAGTGAAATACTTAAACGTGATAATCTGGGAGATGATGGTGCGTTTATCAATGTCATAAAGTCCTATTTCAGTGGTGCTGATAAAAAGAATGATTACATAACAATTTATAATCATCCAAGCCGAAAAGATGAGTCGTTGAGTGAAAACGTCGACGACTTCAAAGAGCTCAACCAGAAGGGGCTGAGTTTAACTGCTTTTAGTGGGGCGCCAGGTCATCAGAAAAATAGCGCGGTTGGCTCATACAAAGCTTTGTTCAAGACCAAAGATCGTTGGGACCCCTTTGTCGCACATATTGGTGGTGGTTGGGATACTCTCCTTGCTTCCGGTGAGAGGGTGTGGGGTGCCGTGGCTTCTTCAGATTTTCATAACGAAGGTTTGGATTATCCTCCCTGCAGTTTCTCGCGAATCCACTTGGAAGTGCCCGATAAAACTTACAGTGGGATTATAAGCGCATTTCAGCATGGTACATTTTGGGCTGATCATGGTGGTTTACTCAATGACTATGAGTTCAATATTGAGGTCGGGAAAGAAAATACGCTTGCTTACTCAGGAGCGACAATTGACTTAGGAAACAAAGACGAAGTCATGTTAGTCAATGTAGCAGTTGCAAGAGCAGAAAAATACAAAGATGACTTTTTGAGAGTGGATACAATATCAAACTGTAGGGGAGGAGAGGTAACCGCAATAGAAAAAGTTCTCCCTCCTGAAGAAAGTGTCTTTCAGCTTTTAATGTCAAAATCAGACTCAGTTGAAAAATGCTTTATTAGATCGCGAGTAATACTGGAAGGTTTGGATGAACATAAGTTATCTGCTTACTCTAATCCGATTTTCATTCAATAACAAAACACATTCTTAGGCTTTAAAAAACAACAATGAAGAAAATCTTACTACTTACAGAGAATTTTCCACCTATTGATGGAGGAAGCGGCAGGTGGTTTTGGGAGCTATATTCTAGACTACCGAGACAGAACATCATTGTTGCTACTCACAGTGTTGAAGGGGATCAAGCTTTCGATAAGCAGCATGATTTGAATGTTAAAAGAATGCCAATGCACTCAGATGAGTGGGGCTTCAATAGCAAAATTGGTATCACATTCTATTTTAGAATGGTTAAACAAGTTTTAAAGCTGGTAAAGCGCCATAAAATTGATGAAATTCATTGCGGAAGAGTTATCCATGAAGGAGTTATTGCAAGGATAGTAAAACTTCTCACTGGAGTCCCTTTTATTTGTTTCGTCCATGGTGAAGATGTAGAAACGGCTGCCACTAGTCGGGAGCAAGCCTTGTTGGTTAAGTGGGCCTGTAGAGGGTCGAAAACACTGGTATGTAATAGTGAAAATTCCAGAAATTTAGTTGCTGCATTAGGATTTGAGACTAAAAATAAGTGCGAAGTCTTACATCCTGGAGTGGACACTAGTAAGTTTATACCCGCCTTAGCTGACCAAGCCTTTCGTACCCAAATGGATTGGGACGGGAAAAGAGTACTTCTTACAGTTGGGCGTTTACAAAGGCGAAAGGGCCAAGACCATCTGCTAGCTGCGATGCCTGAGCTGTTAAAAACATACCCCGATTTGTTTTATGCCATTGTTGGACGTGGAGAGTGTGAGGCTGAGCTGCGTTCTTTTATTGATAGCTCAGGACTTAGTAGTAGTGCGGCGGTCTATACCGATTTAAATGACGAAGCTTTGATAAAGTCCTATCAACAATGTGATATTTTCATTTTGCCCAATCGTACAATCGAAAGTGACATAGAAGGGTTTGGAATGGTGCTAGTTGAAGCTCAAGCTTGTGGTAGGCCTGTTATTGCCGGTAACTCGGGAGGAACCGCTGAAACTATGATTATTGGTAAAACAGGTGAAATAATCGATTGCTCTAGTCCTCAGAGCATTGTTAAAGGAATGCTACCGATACTACAAGATTCAAGCTTTGTACATTTTGGCGAAAGTGCAGTGGAGCACGTGAAAACCTCGTTCGATTGGGACGCACATGTGAAAAAAGCGAAGGCGTTGTTCGGACTGTGACAGTTACTCGAAAAGTTTTAAATAGCGCTATATTGTCAGCGTCTGCAAAAGTTATCGGTAAAATGCTTGGCTTAGTCAGCACAATGCTGTTGGCGCGTATACTAGCCCCTGAAGAGTTTGGGTATATTGCAATCATAAGTATTGCTATTTACTTTTTTGATATTTTATCCCATGTAGCTAGCGAGCAATATGTTATTCGAAAAGAAAGAGTAACATTTGCAGATCTTTATACTGCATGGACTGCAAACCTACTTTTAAAATCACTAATATCTGTATTGATAGTTGTACTTGCGCCTGTAATCTCAGTTTTCTTTGAGCAGCCGGAATTAACAAGCGCATTTTGTGTAGCCAGTTTGATCTTACCGCTACAAGCATTACGTTCCCCAGCTTATATTCTGTTGAAAAGACAATTGAAATTTACGGTTTTATTTTGGACTACTTTGATAGAAAGATTGTTTGCCGTACCTATACTTTTAATTTTTGCAATAACTCTTAAAAGTTATTGGGCATTTGTGATGACCGATATTATCGCCAGTATTTTCGGTGTTCTACTCTCATACATTGTTGCGAAGAAAAAATTGAAATTCACGTTGAGCGGGTTGAAGGAGCAGTGGCAGTTTTCTAAATGGATGCTTGGAAAAAATATAGTCGGTTACGCTAGGTCCCAGTGTGACACTGTGTTTGTTTCAAAGTTTTTTTCTGCATTGACGCTAGGTAATTATCATATGGCAAGGGAGTTAGCGATGATGCCAGCACACTTTTTACTTGCACCCGCTATAGAGCCTCTCTTAAGTGCGTTTAAAGAAGATAGCGATAAAAATGAAGAGTTGTTGAACAATGTGGCTTTTTCTCTTGTTGTAGTGCTAGTAGTGTCAGTTCCCATTTGCGCCTTCTTCTGGATGTTCGCTGAGCAAATCATATTAGTTTTGCTTGGCCCAGGCTGGGAGCTAGCTATTGAGCTTCTTCCAATACTTGTGTTCCTATTCTTGTATTGGACTTTAATGCAAGTCATAGAAACTGCTTTAATTGCCCAAGGAAGAGTTCAATTAGTATTTACTTTTGATTGTATTTCGCTTGTTTCTATTGTTCTTTCTTTAATCTTAGTTTTATCACTGTCAGGCTCAATTATTGACTTAGCTTGGATAAGAGTGCTACTTGGAGTTGTTACGAGCGTAATGATAACAATTGTATTGTTCAAGAAAAATATAAGGCATCTTTATCCTGTTTTATCTTCTTTTTTCTGCATAGTCTGCGTGGTGTTGATTTGGATTAAATTAACCTCGACGACTATTTCGTTTTATTCTTTGATACATAATGAGATTACATTTCTCATTGTTGCCCCTTTATTTTCCGCTGTTAATTTGATTATCATTGTGGCTTTTTCACTACTAACTTTAATGAGAGTAACGAAAAATTACCACTTATCTAGGCTTTATGAAATTATAAAGATTGCTATTGGATAATTGATTTGCAGTTTGAAATTTTCTATAAGTAGAATGAATATTTAAGTGAGGAATGATTTTTCTATTTTTCAGAATATTAAAAATAGAGTAAGCGTCCGCTAATCCCACCTAACGCTTAGTAAACTGCCATGGTAGTAGTTGATCGATATTGGTTTCGGGCTTGCTGAGCTGCTCTAGGCAGTCCA
>NZ_JAKREZ010000026.1:0-64806 GCF_022348345.1 Alteromonas sp. CNT1-28
ATAAAGTTCTTTGACTTCAAACGACGTGAGTATTTGAATGCGTTTTGTTTGTTCAGCAGCGATGGCATATAGTCCTGATTATTTTTTCATAATCATAACCGACTCAATGTTTTAATTCCTAATGCCGATTTCGAGGGAATGGGCGCAAAACCCCAAATACCGATTGTGGAGTCACGCTTAACGATTTTTAATGCCTAAAACTGCGAGTTAATCTTTAGATTGCTCACTTGGAATACGCAGTTGATAGAGGCGGTAATCACTAGTCCTGTAGGGTGTTACTTTATATTTAGGCTGAAGATACGCCACTAAATCTATTAGTTCGGAAACGGTTAGCTCGTCGTTTACTACTCGCATTAATGACACACCGTCTTCGCTGGTGAAACTGGCAGGCTGTCGAGGAGTAAGTTTATGTGATGGGTTAATAATACTTGTCACCAACTCTGCATAAGTTTTAATTCTTCCACTGCTGCCTCCCAACGGAATAGGCTTCACGACTAGGTATTGCGCATTGTCGGACTCTTTTTCTCCTGCAATTCTGTGACAGTCTTGGCACTGATACTTTTTAAATACCAAATAGCCTTTTTCCATATTGCCTTCGGGCAAGCTAAAGCCGCGAGGTGACTGCGCGCCCTGGTCACAGGCGAAAAGGAGAAGCGTTGCTATAACAACTATTGCCGTTTTCATACTCATTTCCCTCTTTCTTTTACGGTAAAGATGCGTAACGTTCGCTAGAACTAATGTGTATACACTGATTATGAATGAGGCTGCAGACTAATCATTGACCTAGCTCAAAGAATAATTATTTGTATAGCACTACTATTTAATGGAATTAGTTAACGGTATGGTAGAAAAGCACTGCTACCTAACAAAAATTGAGGACAGCCACAATGCAAGGTTACGAGACAATTTTAGTACCTATAGATATTTATTCTGACTACGAATTAGTGGTGGAGAAAGCCATTGCAATAGCGGGCAATAGTCACAAAATTCACCTCCTGTATGTTGCTTATCCACAAACCAATGTAGAGCCTTACGGACTATTTTTAGAACGGGATTTTTCAGAGGAAGTAAGAGAGCAGGCATTAAGGCAATTAAAAGACGTTGCCGCAAAACATGATATACCTTACAGCCACATCAATGTAGAGATAGGTTCTCCTGCTGATGAGATTCACCATATGGCCGAAAAGATTAATGCAGATCTCATTGTTGTCGGCACCCATGGCCAGAGCGGTCTTCGTTTGTTACTTGGGTCAACGGCCAATGCAGTACTACATGGTGTTAAAACAGACGTGCTAGCTGTGAAAGTATAAATTAATGCGGCGATTAGCGTCGAAAATGCTTTAAATATTCATGATAAATACCTTCGCCGTCATGTAGATGTAACGAAGGTCAGTTACGTTTTGTAAGGCTGTAACTAATCTTAAAATTACTTATCATGATAACGAAACGGACAGGTATTTTACGCGTACTCTATGCCACTTACTATTCACTTAAGGGGCTTCGAGCAGCCTTTTTAAGTGAAGCTGCGGTCAGACAAGAAATTTTCGCAATATTGATAATGACACCTGTAGCGTTTTTCATCGACGTTACGCATGTAGAACGTATATTGCTGGTGATATCTTTACTGATTGTGCTTATCACTGAGCTACTCAACACCGCTATTGAGAAACTCTGTGATCATGTCAGCACAGACATCCATTTATTAATAGGGCGAGCTAAAGATATCGGCTCTGCAGCAGTGTTCATTAGCCTAATGATGGCTGGCTTTACGTGGATTAGCATTCTTTGGTAGTGCAATTTGCGATTTTTAGGCGGAAAGAAAGCCCTAATTTATAGGGCTTTGATTTTCTGGTCACAACATTCTGATACTAAGGTTCTAATTGTGCTATCTAAGTTTTTAATGTGCGAATAATGCAATGAAGTTTCACCACCGTTATTGATATCTTTTATCGTAAAAACAACATCATCGCCTCGTGAAGTTACGCAGATTCTCACGTAATCATCAGATTGAGCTAATGGCACGTGGAGATATAACGGCTCATTATTTGAGTTTAAATAATCTAGTGCTGCTTCTTGTGACTTGAAAGGGTCTTGCTTCTCGGGTTGGACATTCCATGACGACGAGGGAACCACCATTTCCGCGAGTAATTTTCCATGCTTTGTATCAATACCGCTACTCATATATCACTCCTTTTACTTGAATGTTTGCCAACTTAGAAAACCTATTCATTAATATAGGTTTAAGGCAAATTTACCTTTTGATACGCGAGTTATACAGTTTCAGATTGGTAAAAGAATGAAGAGAGTAGGTGAGTTAGACATTGTTACTGATGTCGTTGGTTACGCGTAACTGTGCATTGATTAAGTTACTGTATTTAATGAGCTTTATCTTTTTCGTTTTGCCGACAATTTTGCCATTCCACCACGCTTTACGTTAGCCTGTTTTGTATAATGCCCAGGCATTTCCGGTGATTGCCAACCTCCAGCCAGTTGAAGCTCGGGTAAAGATGCGCCATCTTCGGCTAGAGAAACTGCACCACCAACACGACCACTATGAGGGGTAATGTTTTCGCTAATACCTGCGCGTTGAGCAATACCTTGCCAAATCCTGTAGACACTCGAATAGTTAAGTACATTTGCCTTATGGCTGGGAATGTTCTCATCAAATGGCAAAAGTGCTGTTTTATGGTTTGTTAGTCGTCTAAACAAAACGCCTTTGTGCAGGCCGCGTAAATCTGAAGAAAGGCGGATTGCTTTAGTTTTTGGGTCAAGATTAGCTTCGTTAATATACTCTTGAACCATAGATATAGTGCTGGAAGAAACATAGCGATATTGACCCTGACCAGACTGGTCGCTTTTCGAAGAAACAACCAACAGGGTGTTATTACGCGCAGATATATCCTCGATGCAAACTCGAACTAATTCATCAGCGCGAAGCAATGCATCAAACATCAGGTTAATGATTGCAAGGTCGCGGAGTTCTAATAAAGAATCAGGAATAATTGCATTGTTTATTTGTTCAAGCATATCTATGGTAAGCGGAACCGCTTGTTTGTGAGACAAGCGAAACTTTCTATTCTCTATAAGCGATAAACGGATAAAGTCTCTTAGATACGCAGATCTAATAATGGGGTTTGGCAATTTAGCCACGCCCAAAAATTTACTAAGGGCAGATAACCGACGCTTAATGGTTCTATAGGCTAGGGGAGAACGACACAACGCTTCAACATATTGTTTAATGCAGATCTCATTGTGTTCGAAGTGGTTCTTAAAGCCACTTAATCCAGCTTGCTTACAAAAAATTGCGAACTCATTGTAGTCACTAATGTATGCCCGTTGTGTGTTGTATGGAAGCTTGGTAAAAATATCTTGATAATAGCTTTCAACGTTTTTATCAGAAGATGAACATTGACTTGTTGTTAGGTCGTCAGAACCTGACGTGTGCTGCTTATCACGAGAGTACTCGATACCAAAAGCTGGAACCGTCGCGCTACTTGAGTCTTGTGGCTGTGAGCTGCTATCACTGTTGCTGTTAACTAATTGAGTTGTGAGCAAGTATGAGCTATTAGTTTTTGAGGGCATTGAGCAACCTGGTCAAGACATTATTGTGACTATTATGCTAGATTTAACAGAGCTTGATAAGCTATTGATATATAACAATATTCACGCATGATAACTGTAATTATCATGCGTGAAGTTACGCACTAATCCATTCATCACTCCACAAACCGCTTTACTATTGTAATCTCAAGTACAGTGCTACTCTATCACATTACTGTATATATAAACAGTTTGGGTGTTTCAATGCCGTCAATTGTTGGCCTATCTCGTAATTATTCCAAACCATATCGCGAGATAAGGCTTGTGGCCTGCTGAGAGAGTACGTTTTTTGTGTAATTCAAATCGTGCGCTACGTGAAATCTGCAAGGTCATACCCCGAATGCGCGCTCAGATTTCACGTAGCGACGCCTAAAAAACAAGCTGAAAAGTGATGAAAAAACACCCTAAGAGCTTATTTATTAAAGAAGTACTTCACATGATTTACTTCCAACATGTTTGCTGGCTAATCGCACATTTTTCAAAACCAAACGAGTTAAAAATAAACGTTACAAAAGCGGAATAGGCGATAACCTAGAAGTTATTACCTTTGCTTTTTATACGCTTTTCATAGAGCGCCTATCTAATGTCGACTACAGTACGACGATAATAAGACGTGGATACGGTACGTTGCCGAATAAACGACGTCTACGCAGATATGAATTCAATAAACATCGCGTCGATAATTATTAATTCTACGTGCTATCCACGCCACCCAACTTTAAAACAACGAACGGTCTCCATACACGATGTTTAATTTAATAAGAAGTATAAATTGATGGTATTTAAAATTAAGAGCAATCAATAAATGAGTTTTAAGGGCCGTAATTATTACATGTAACGCTAAATGTTAGAAAAACCTTAACTATAGCTAGTCGTCTTATCTTAGAAATAATTAGGATCCTTTATTTAATTCATCAGCGTTAAGCCTTTGGTTATTTGAGCTAGTAATTAATATTACAAGCTGTGCATTCATTATTTAAAGTAAAGAAGACTAAAGCCTGATAAATGTTTTTAGGAACATGATTAAGTCTATTATTTATCTGTGCTAGTTGTCATTAAACCTTACGAATACCTAAATATTACGAGAAGGATAGCGTAAAGCACCTTGCAAAGCTCCATCTGGCTCATTCACCATCAATTTTGATATTCTATTTAACATAATATACATTATGCGTAATTAGGTGTATGGACGATTAGGGCGAAGATGTCACTCTATTCGGATGTTTTGTTGGCTGTGATTACTTACAGACTTTTATGCGTGGCAGCTATTTTTGTGCCTCGGCGTTACCGCACTTGCTTCAATTGTGTCAGTGGTTTTTATTGAAAGTTGCTATGAACTTTGGATTTAGACATGGAATTTATAAATCGTGCGCTACGTGAAATCTGTAGCGCTACACCTCGCAAAATGTATTTTTATTCACGTAGCGTCACGTTAGTTTTTTGATTAATTATGGGTATAACTAACAAACAGAAAGACGCAGTCTTTGTATTTTTCTACTAGACTTTAATTTATTAAATGTGGATTTTTAGCTATTTAAAATGTTGCTGTGTTTATCTGAGTTGTAGTTAATTAGATTTAATCTGAATAACTACAAAAAGAAACTCGATCGATCATTTACGTAGATTACATGGTTTGTGGTATACAGAGATTATATAGACTGGCTAACTGTTTACTTTAAGCATTTTTAGCAGCATTCTTAGCAGTGTTTCTGGCAGTAATAACTTACACGTTTAGTTATCATTATAAACGCGCTCAATTCGCTTAATATCGTCTTCGTAATCCAATGCCAACTTTGCACGTTCGTAACTTTGCTTCGCTAACTTAGACGCCGCCTCAACAAAATCTCTTTCTATGCTTGTATCTCCATCTTTAAAGCACGCTTTAATTGTTTTTAGTGACTTTTGTATTCGGATAGCAACTTCAATATTAGCAGCACCATCACGGGCAATGCTGGTGTAAGCATCGTCAAATAGATCATTCACATTTAACGCAGGCAATGAAATGCGGTCATATTTAAACTCCTCATGCTGAGCGCTATCGTTTTGTGAGTTTTCGGTTTCAGTTTCGGATTTGGGCTTGTGCCACAACAACATAAGGCGTGTAATGCTGCTAATGGTATTTATTGCAGTACCATGGTCATTAACCGATGGGGATAATGCACGAGATGCAATTTCGGCTAGTACGATAAAGCCAAAGCGAGGATCAGCCTCAAAGGACCTGGCTTCACCTATAGTAAATGCGTCAACAATTTCATCTGATACTACCTTTTTATTCGAATAAGCTATGGCACGCTCTGGTGAGACAAACTCACCGGGTAACATGGCAACATTGATAAAACCGTCGTTTTTATTAGCCCAGTGTTGCAGTTTGGCAATGTCTATAAGCTGAATATAGCCCACTTGTTTAGTATAAATGGCATGCGTCCCCTGCTCTTTTATTTGCTCTTGTGGTACTGCGCCTAAGCACGGCATATCTATTCTATTTTTAATTGCGCGTGTCGTGGCGTGCTCCACTTTTAATAACGTTGACCCCACTCGCCCTAATCGTGCAACGCTGTCTACCCACCGGATAAAAGTTAAAATAACTATCGAAAAAGCCAGACAGGTTAGACAAAATAAAATGAAAAGCCCGGCTTCATCGAAAAAAGCTTGAGTCATTGCAGTAAGCGCTACAGCACTATAGATAAATGCGCCTATGAAAACTGACAGTGCATTTTGTGATACATCATCGGATATTATAAGGCTTAGAGAACGCGGCGTTGACGACTGACTGGCCGAAGCATAAGCATTAACCATGGTACCTGCAGAAAACGTGGCGATCACCATCATGCTAGATGCCATTATTGAAAGCAGTGTTTCAACTGATTCGGGTTTTATTTCAGGAATATGCTCAGCCAATGAAGTCCCGTCTGCTACTTTCGCGACGAATACAGCAAAGATTGAGAGCAAACAAAAGCCAAGAGGTTTTACCCAAAGCTTTTCTTTAACACTGTATAAAAGGAATCGCAGTCTATCTACGGTAATCGGTGCTTCCACATTCTTCTCTTTTTATTAACTTTATTTCACTTAATACGGCAGTTAGGTGTTTTCTGATTTGTCCCAACTCAATTAGCAGGCTCCGCCTTAGCACAAAACCTCATTGATAATGATAATCAATATCATTAAAATTGGTTAAAACAGTTTTAGGGTTATCAATATGGACGCTACAAAAATTCTTATCATTGAAGATGATATTACTCTTAATAAACAAATCGCTGCCTTGCTAAAAGACCGAGGCTTCGAAGTACATCAATGCCACGACGGCAATCAAGGTCTGGTGACTGCACTTCGTGAAAGGTTCGACCTTATTCTTTTAGATGTATTGCTTCCTAACCTAAATGGTTTTTCGCTGTTAAGCCAACTTCGCAAACGGAAACAAACTCCTGTCATCATGGTTACTGCATGTGGTGCCGAACAAGAGCGTATAAAAGGCTATAGTAACGGTGCAGATGACTACATGCCAAAGCCGTTTAGTTTTGTGGAAATGATGCTTCGTATTGAAGCATTATTGCGTCGCTCTCTAAATGTAAAATCAAATGAAGTAACGAGAAACTCGATCGTCGTTGACGAAATAACACTTGACCGAAGAAACCTGAAGGCCAATTTTGCTGGTAAAGCACTAGATTTAACGTCGACTCAGTTTAAGCTTCTGTGGGTTCTGCTTGAAAATCAGAATGAGGTTTTAAGCAAACCATTACTTTATCAAACTGTTCTGGAAAGAAGTTTCAGCCGGTACGACCGAAGCTTAGATATGCACATGTCCCGAGTGCGAAAGAAACTTATCGAAGCTGGAATGTCCCCTACTCGTCTAGCAACCCAGCACGGCAAAGGCTACTTATTCTCATGAAAAAAGTGTTATTGAGAAAGCTATTGGTCACTATAGCTTTAGGGACGGTTATTCTTATTTGGGTTATTGATTGGTTGTCAGCACATACAGAAACAACAATGAGTCACCTATCAGTAGAGCATCAGCGTGAACTCGTTGAATATGGCAAAGAGGCTGATTTAATTTACCGAAAAGAAGGTGAATTGGGTTTATCGAACTGGCTTCATGAATTTCAAGATAAAGAAAAAACATGGGCAGCAGTAGTAAAGTCAAACATTCAACCTATTGCGGGAAGCGTCATTCCTCAAAAGTACATTGATGAATTTAGAATAGGCCGCAGCGTGGAATGGAAAATTCACCTCTACTTTGAATATAACCCTATCATGGAGGTTCCTTTCTTAGATGAGAAATCACATCTATTAATCCAATTACCCCAGCGAATGAGACCGGGTGTTTATCTCACCTTTGTGGATATTTTGCTCAAGGTCGCACTGCCTTTTGTCGTTCTGTGTGTAGTGAGTTTAGTGCTTTACAGGCACGTAATGGTGCCATTAAGAAAGTTAGAGCATGCCACGAAAGCTTTCAGTCAAGGGCAGTTTGATGTGCGCGTTAGTAAATCATTTAGCAATAGAAGCGATGAGCTCTTCAACTTATCCGTAACATTTGACGGCATGGCCACACGAATTGGAAAATTAATTTACAACCAGAGAGAACTTTTATCCGATCTGTCTCATGAATTAAGAACCCCGCTAACGCGTATGGATATGGCCATCGATACTATTGAAAATGGTATCAATGACAGTGATACGTTAACTCGGCTTCGCTACGAATCCAACAATATGCGGGCATTAGTCGAAGATACATTGACACTTGCTTGGCTTAACAATGAATCGCCTGTACTTAACACCGAGACTTTTGACCTTGCTGAATTGATTCAGGTTATTTGCGACGATGCAGCTTTCGAGTATTCCGAAACAAGACTAAATGTCGAATTACCTAACAACGCGGTAATTGATAAGAGTAGTCAACAAGCCCTCGGCCAAGCGATAGAGAACATTATCCGGAATGCGCTTAAATATACGCCAGAGAATAGCGGTGTTGTTGTAACGCTAAAGCAAAATGAAGATGTCTATATGCTTTCCGTCCTGGACTTTGGAGATGGTGTTCCAGAAAGCATGCTTAGCGATATTTTCAAGCCTTTTTTTAGAGTAGATAAGTCTCATGGCCTTCATGTTGTTGGGCAAAAACGGGGAGGGTTTGGTTTAGGACTGGCGCTAGCGCAGCGGCAAATAACCGCTGTTGGAGGAAAAATTAAAGCGTTTAATCACTTGATAGCTGACTCAGCAGGCGTTGGAGGTTTACAAATTGATATAACGCTACCGAAAAGGTAGCGTTATACAAACGTTATATTCAAGGCTTCAAAGGAACGGCAGAAACATGAGGCTTTGACGCTTTACTACTCTTAGACTTATATTCATGCCAAGGTAATACTAGATAGTGACAGGCCGTTAAAACAACTATCATGGCTACCAAAGTATATGTCATTGTAAGTTGTTGCAGCCCAACGAGCATTAGCCCCCATCCAATTAATATCCATTGTAAAACATATAGTGCGGTGACGTTTTTACCCCAGAAAGCGAATAGTGTAACCACATAGTTTTGCTTAAAGCGTTCAACGAGTATGTGAGTGGTGTAAATAAAAAGCATCACGATACCTGTCATTAAAAGAACAATGCCAGGACCGCTTCTTAGGTTTGTTACAATGTGATATTCAGGGTTAGTGAGCGTGAGCCCTGTACCGAGGATTACACAAACTACGCCTAATTTAAGGCACCAAATAAAGTTTAACGTGCCTTTATTTTGTTGCTTTAAGAAGCGACCAAATGCCATACCAGCAATTGGGTATGCCGCCCAAGGAAAAATAGGAAACATAACTCCCGCTTCTTCGTTTCCTACAAAAAGCTTCAAAAATTCATTGAGTATAGGTAATGACGTGTACTTATCCCAGACGCTGTGTGATAAAAACGCAATGGCAATAGCCGTGCCGATCCAAATAGAGATTTTATTGGTTGCATGTTTCAATCCTGTACAAAGGAGAAGCGCTATACCTGCGAATTGAAAGACATCACCAATTAAAAATTCACTCAGCGGAGTGTGTGGAGCAACATCTTGGTACGTGACGAGCCCAATTTTAATCGAAAGCCACATGGGAATGGTTCCGCGAACAAAATTTAGTGCGTAACCTAATACAAACAGAGATATTGCTCGTTTGATATCCGCTTTCAGTGTCGATGATGGAGATAGGCCAACAAAAATCCCCATGATAAAGACGAACATTGATGCTGCTGGCCAACCCAATGCGAATTTTACCGTGGCTCCAAATGCACTAAACCGCACTTCAGGTAAGCCATAAAAGTCTAATACATGGATCATAACCATGAGTAAAACAGCAACACCTTTTGCTACGTCAAAAGTTTTCTGCCTGTTAATACTTGGCGTGCCAAAGTGACTAGGTACATAAAATAGTTTCATAGTTTTCACTTGTTTTTATTTTGTCTTTTAAATGTTTGATGTTGCTATTCTTTGCTCTTTTCATCTTTCTCAGAAAACTTTATACCCAACCAAAATAACAGGCAGGCAAAAGCAAAAGAGACGAAGGAAATTGAAAAAGGCCCGGTGTAGCCATTATTTAGAAATTGGATTATTGCTTGGTTATGGCCAAGTGCCTCAATAAGGGATAAAAGCGCAAGAATGAGACCGCTTGCCAGTGCTGTTCGGCTTATCGCTAAATGTACATGCTTAGTGAAAAACGCGCCTATGATCGATATGGCATAGACCGCAAAGAAAGCAGTTTCAACAATAAACGACCTGTTATTTAAATCTGTACCAAGCACTCTCTCGAGTAAAAACGCAAACGCTGTCGCCGGCACGATGCCAGCACATCCACCTAATGTAAGTGCAAATATGCTGTGTTTAAAGCGACTAGAAATACTGCGATTATTTTGAAACTTAGTAAGCCACAACATATTGCCAACAACAATTAAGCCGCATACACCCAGTCCGAGTACGAAGAAAACAATTCTTATATCGACGCCTGCGAAGTGCCCAAAATGCAGTGCGTACAGAAAACGTGTCCCATCGGCGAAGGCATTTCTTTCAGCGGGATTTAAATCTGCTGAAAATTCATTTTCACGCACACGGTAAGTCATATCTATCCGTTGCGAAAAGTTCGATCTATGTTGCCCAATAATACGAATTAGCGCGTTTTCATCACCATAGTTTGTAAGCCTGAGGGAGGAAGCTTTTGCATTCTCTTTCTCTTCCCACGAAGTTATAAGGGTATTTAGGTCTGGCATTTCTCTTTCAATGCCAGTGTAAGATTCGGTTACTCTTGGAAACCCTGTATCGTTTAGCAGCGCAGTCCTGTCTCCATCGTAGATAAACAAGAGTGTCACAATCTGAGAAATCAAACCTAAATTAAACATTAGACCGGTAAGCGCGTACATGAATGTATAGGGTAAGCTCATGACCCCTACTACGTTATGCATGTCTGTAAGTTGATATCGAAGTGTAGTGTTGCCACCTCGATAGTAGAAAAAGTGCGTGATCAGCTTTTTGAACTGAACGACTAGCCCAGTGAAAATGACAACGGTAAAAAACAGGGTCACAATACCGACAATGTGGTCACCCAGTGGCAAATTCAGGTCAATATGGAGGCCATAGAGAAAATCAGCTAAGTGAAAACTGTCTATAGACGCTACCGTTTCTCCATTAACCGGATCAACATAAATTGAAGTCAGTGCATTTTTAGCCGACGGGGTTTCATTTACTGGAAGATGAAGCTCGTATAGAGGCATTGTTTCAGTTGGAAGGACTACAAACATTCTTTGTTGCGTATTCACATCATATTCTGAAAACACTGTGTCCAATATGTTGTTAAGTGGCAGCTGGTCCGAGACTGAACGATATTCTGTATGAGGTAGAACAGACCATGCTTTGATTTCCGGGTAAAACAAAGTAAGAGAGCCTGCCCAAAAAACGATGAATAGCGGAATGGAAATAAATAGCCCTATCCATCCGTGACCTTCCAAGGCTGAACGAATCACGCTGGCTTTCATGCAACTACTCCTAATTTAATTAGTACATTAAGCACAAGTGAAAAAGTCAAAACGGAAAGGCATTGAAGCGCTGGCTTTTTAGTCTTTTCGAAACAGAAAAAGTAACTCATTAACCCCGCCCAAATCAAAAATCCAAGTATGTAACCCACCAGCAATTTGACATCTACATCGAATGGTAAAAAGTGGTTAAGATTCAAAATGATGCTTGTGCTAAGTAGTAATCCAATTAGAAAGGACAGATAGGTTTTACGCCACATAAACCCCTCCTATGAGCGCTAATGCAACGTTAGCGCCTGTTCCATATGCAAGTAGCCTTAAAGGACGATTTTCGTGTGCCCCCGTAAACGTCACTAGCGCTAAATTAAAAATAATCATGGTAATCGTAGAAAAGATCATTGCCCAAGCGTTGTATTGCATTCCTAGAAGAAAGGCCGCCAGCACGATAGTGGCAACAAAAAGCGTGTTGCCTAAAGCCTTTGGCATTGATTGAGCGAACGTTCTTTGGTGATCAGACGAAAAATAAAGCGCTGTACATCCCCAGAAAATGGCTTGTAAAGCGAGAACATTTGAAATCGAAAACATATCGACAAGTCCTTTTGTATATATTTCTGCAGTTATACTTAAATGGCTTGAGCGGTTGTCGCGGCCTGGCTCATTTTCTGTAATTTATATCTGTCTTGACTGAGGATATTCTTGCAATTGTTCCCAAACCACTCGAGTGATGAGTCAATATTTCGCAGAGATGGTTTCGAGTACAGATATTCAATAAACCCTTGATAATCTACCGCACCGTCGAAAATGGGAACCATGCCTTCTCGCGAGCCTGCTGCGGCATACACATTGTCTGGAGCAAACACACTTAAGTGGTTACTGCTACTTATGTTTTTAAAGTGAAAATGATTTATATATGGAGCGAGTCGTTCACAAGAGGAAATAATGTCAGCGCCAGATTCCCATACATGCAACACATCGTAATTTAGTTGCAAATTGTCTTTGTTAACTTTTTCAAACAATTCGATGGTAGAACCCACCGAGTCAGCGTAAGTGTTAGGGTGTGTTTCGATAACTAAGTTAAGCCCATAGTCGCTAAGCCAATCACAAACAAGTTGTAACCGCTCGAAAAGCAGGTTTTTTCGGTCTTCTGGTATGGCTGCGCTGCCTTCGTTGCCAGCAAATGTGCGAATCTTGGTTGCCCCCCAGTGTTTAGCCAAACGACAAAGGCGATGAACCTTAAAATACAAAGCGTCGTTCCCTTCAAAAAGTGGCAAATAATCGCTTAGCATGGATGTTTTCAACGCGTAGCTTGAGAGCCACTCTTTCCCATACTCGGGTTGGTCTTCTAAATTCGTAGCATGTGCACCCCATAATTCGATCCCCTGAAAACCATTTGCCACAGACCATTTTGCAATTTCAGCGATTGAGATAAGTTGGTGCCTAAAAGTGATAGTGCATACTGAAAGATTCATACGGCGGCCTCCAAGTTTTCTACGCCCACGGTATTGTTAGCTTTTTTATCTTGAAGGTTGTGAAAAACTAGCCAGTCTTGGTACACAGTTTGAAGCTTACATTTAATTTTTCTCTCCGTGGTATCTTGCTCATTGAGTAATGCGAAAAGTTCATCAAACAACGGTAATGTGTCTTGATTCTCTTTAGCTAATTCAGAGAGCTTGATCGCTCGGTATTGTATTGCTTTGTATGTAGAAACCAGCTTTTCTATTTCATCACACCAGAGCTCGAATGTTACTTCTGGAAATCCAATATCTCTCCAGAAATAAGCAAAGCCATGTTCATAGGCGTATTTCCTAATTGCAAGAACGGGGATTTGCTTAAGGGCATTACCCAGCAATGCTCTATCAGCAGGTTTTTGTTGATGAGCTACAATGACTTTCCGGATTGCATCCGTTAACACGTTGTGTTCAGGGAAAAATGTAGCATCGAAATAACTGGAAATAGCTTGCAGAGAAGAATGCGTTATATGATTACTATCAAATACGTAGCCCCCCGCAACATATGGTGATGAAATAGCGTTGAGAACATCCTTACGCTTAACCTCTCCTTCCCACCTGAAGTCTGGGTCCATCATAAGCCACCGTTCCGTATCTTCCGTCTTCTTTAGCATTACATAGTGAGGGAAAGGATTCTGGTTAAACTTATTTTCTCGCTCAGGTAATAAGTACATATCTAGCATTACCATGATGTTTTGGGAAGGCGTTGCGTCATTGAGCAACCTTTCCAAATTGGCAATGTTCTGAGCTTTCGTCTGTTCATTGTTATACCAAGAGGAAACCTCTACGCCATAAATTTCCTTATACCATTGAATAAAAAAGTCGTGGCTAATAGACTCGTCGTGATAGGCAAGCATGTGGTCTTTATTGACGACTACCTCCGCGTCCCACACACCAAAATAAAAAGGACGATGATCGACTTTGGGCGATGCTTTTATACATTCACACAAACAGCTTACAAAACAGTGGACTTTAATGTCTTCGAAAGGCACTTCATCTACACTATCACTTACCTCAATGTTGTTGGTTTGCTGATAAGATAAAATGAAGTGAGCAAGGGTCTCGACAGTATTAACATCCTCCTGAGATATTGCACTTTCTGGTATTTCAATATCGTGATTCAACTCTAAATGGATAAGCAACTGCATAAGCAACACTGAATCAATATAGAGATCTTCGTTTAAACGAGCTCGTGGAGAAAATTTTTGCATGTGCTTGCATTCCATGTCATGTGCCAGCACGTGTTCAATTGTGTTTAATAAGGACTCTGAATTCATAACGTACTCTAGGCTGTAGCTGCTGTTGTTTCTGCTTCTAACTGGAAATTCTTTGCAATTTCGTTGCGATTTACTTTCCCATTGGGTAAGCGCTTGATCGCATCAACCTGTATGAAATCGAACGGCACCTGATATGTGGCTAGTTGCTTGTGGCACCAACTTCGCAATGCGCCCTTATCTTCATTCGAATAACGATGTGGCGCGCAAAATTGAAGATAAGCTCGATAGCCTGTACTTCTGTCCTGTACTTTAAATAAAACGGCATCGTCAATGTCAGGGTGACTAAGCACAACGTCTTCCACGTCTTTGGGGTACACATTAAGCCCCGATACAATAATGGTATCGTCTTGGCGCGCAACGAAGCAAAGTTGGTGCACACCATCTTTGTCTTCAAAATAACCGAGATCATTGGTATAAATTTCGGCCGATTGTCCATCAAGCGGTTGTTTAATTTTGATAACTATTTCACTGGGAGCGGTTTGGCTGCTGCCTGCTTTAACGCTAAGGTGAGGAAGGACTTCGCCTATTACATTTGTGCTTTCAAAGGTTTTACTTATTGCAACGCACCCGGCCTCAGAACATCCATACTGCTGATAAAAATGTTCCACTTTTGATTTGGCTCGCTCAAAGACAGGTCCTGACATGAGTGTGCCAGAGGTCATTACCGCGTGAAGTTTGCTTGTCTTGGGCCATAGCATACATACGGTATCTATCATTAACGGTGACGAATACAGCAATGGTTGCTCAAGTTTGAGCAATGCTTTTAGCAAATGTTTAGGATTTATACTGGTAAAAATTCTGGGGTGCTTGCCTCTGGCAAGGCCAACGAATATACCGCATATGAGCCCGTAAGAATGAGTAACAGGGCAAGCAATCACCGGAGTCATTGAATTGGGTGCACTGAAATGTGCAACATAAGCAGACACCTCTTGATCGATACTACGCCAAGACCGTTTTATGCTCTTTGGTGCACCAGTGGTTCCAGAACTCATTTGAATTAATCCTGGAGTATTATCAGGCTTTTCGTTTTTAGGGAATATAATTACATTGTTTAGAGTTTGGTAAATGAGGGCATAGCAACCGGCATTTTCCGCGTATTTTTTCGCTAGTTTTTCTGGCGTACTGGCATGAATTGGCATCACGGTAAGGCCCGCTTCCTTCGCGTAAAAACACAGTGAAAGCCAGTCGCTGACGCTTTCTATGCACACAGCCACACTACCCTTTTTTGAGCTCAGATAGGGTGCGTTTGAAAAGATTTTAAATTTCGAGCTGATGTCTTGGGCTGAGAGGACATTATCGTCAATACTAAGCATACGATTCTCCGCAGGTATCTTTGGCAAATTTTGCTAAAGGGTTTGTAATGGTATGGTGGAACTCTTCATGCGCATTGCTTGCGTAGAGTTTTTTCTTCAAAAGCGACTCAGTAATAACCTGTGTTTCAAATATATTGAGACGGTTAATTCGGCTATGTGGCGTCACACCACTATCGTTGTAGGAACGTAAGACACTAAATACCTTTGACCAAAAAGTGTTCTCATCACAATAGTTCTGCTCAGAGAAAAGAAACGACAGCTCGGTCAGGTTATAGACGAACACGGTATCGACAAATAGCTCTCGCAAGGCTTCGACGTCTTCCATCCAGTAATAAAGATTGGCAGGTGCGTTAACATACTCTGGATTAATCTTATCGAATTCTGGTACGTTACTTTTGTTCGAAAGAAAGTCAGGCACGAACTCTAAACTTTCGTGAAAGTCCCGCAGAATGACTTTCACAGGTAATCCATCTTTCAGTACAACGGACGTATTCTGAGCATGTGCCTCAATGGCTATACCGTGATGAATCAATAAATGCCAGACGGCAAGAACAACCGTGTTAAAAAGCGCTTCTAGCCATTTTTCTACTCCATGTTTCTCAATCCAATGCGCCACGAAAGGCTTTCCGTCAACTTCAGTACTTGCAAGTACGGGGAATGGTACAGTTTGATAATTCGGTTCGTTCAGTACACTGGCATCGCGAAAGATAACACTAAGGCTTGGGGATAAATCATCAGCCCAACTGCCATTTTCTCCACTATCCGCTGATTGCTTTAGCGCAATGCCCGCGTATTCACTTTGTATAGATAGCGCATCACGGCTTTGTAGCCATTCATCTTCGGCTATTAGGTTAGTCAACCAATTTGAAATATGTGGCGCAGTACAAACTGAATGAGGTTCAATAGTGCGCAAAGAGGACGTGTTGACGATATTGAGCGGCAGTTTGACGCTCGCTTTGTTAACGTTACTTGTATTGAGCAAGGTTCTTAATGAAATACTGGCTTGATAATCGTCTCCAGCTAAGCCCAGAGAATAAACGTCACCGTTTGATAACGGTTTTTCAAGAGAAGGCTTTAGCTTGTTATATTGCCACGGATGAACCGGTAAAAAACAGTAACGTAGGTTATCCCCGCCGTGTTTACGTAAGCTGTCAGACAGATTTTTATAGGTAGATTGGCCTAGCTCTCTTTTCCAAAAACTTTGCTCAACTTCACCGTTGAAATTTACGGACAAGTATTCACGCTTTACTGCAAGCCAATGAAGCTTAAACGTATTGCTTGCTTCAGGCCCATATTTTTCGTGGTCTTCAATGCTAAAGCCACTTCTTGATTTAAAGCATGGATGGTACGGGTGGCCCTCAATCAGAGCAGATTCTAAGCGAATATAGCTCAGTGCTCGTCTACTTGAGAGTTGTAGCAGGTTTTGTTGATTCCAGCGGCAAAGTAACAGTGTATGTTTTAACTCTTCGACTAGCTTATTTTGTCTTTCTTTGCTGCAAGGAAGCGTATGGATAATCTTCGCTGCGTCAGATAACGTAAGAGGGTCACCGTTTATCTTAATAGAATTGGCATCTAGACGAACCCGACTGAAAAGCGTCTGTTTACCATTAGCTGTTACAAAATTGTCGCCCACTTGAAATGTGAAAAGTCCATCTTCAAAACAGAAATCAATTAAGCCTTCGAAGATAAGCGCTTCAATTAATTGTCGGACAACGCGTTTCTCGTTTTTACACGATACTTTTCCCCTTGTTCCTGTAAGCACGCTGAGATGCTCTTCGGTAGTGTCTAAAGTGCAACTAGCAAGCATCAGCAATCACCTCTTCTAATTCACTCGCTTGTTTACAAACGAGCGATGGCGTGTCACTTCGAACCGCAACGCTTTTAAACGGGTTGGTTACCCAGACATAAACAGCTAGCTCGTCTTCGGCTTCTAACTCATCCACGTCTTCAACGCGAGTCAGAAGATTGGCCTTGAAAGGCAGTTTTTCTCGCCCCAATACCGATGTGACGAATGCTGTGCCCAACGAACCTAAAGTGGGAAGAATGGAATTTAGCCTAGTGTACACTTTTTGAAGTAGCGTACCTTCTTGAACAAGTTGATCGGCACCTAGGCGATTGATGACAGCGAATAATTGATTAAAGAATAAGTAGTATGTGAAGCGATTAATTATCATTTGTTCACCGTAGAACAGGTCATCGCACTGAGCGAGTCGCGGTTCCATAGTCTCAAGAATTTGCTGTCTTTCTTTTGACAAATAAAACCCTTGGTTATCACGATAAAAGTAAGCAGTTGGGTAACCTTCGCTTAAATCCAGAAGCGAATTTTGCTGGTGCGCCTCTAACGCTATACCACACTGGTCAAAAAGTCTGATTGCTGGCTCAATTGCACAGTCTAGGTAATTATCAAACCAAGTTAGCGCGACATCAGCACATTCCTCGCCTTCTTTCTGGGCTAACATATGGATTATTTTGGCAAGTCGCGAGTAAGTTCCTGGTACAAGTGGCTCTTGTACCAAGGCGGCTATAGATTGCGTTCCGCCAAGCCCTGTGATTTCATTTTTTGAGTTAAATGGATTTTTTCTGAGTATCAACTCAAACCCACTTTCTTTTGAGGCGCCAGCGTTCAATGAAATATAAGCCGGGTCGTCGATGAACTTGAATTTAGGATAAAGCCTTGAAAAGCCGCATCGTTGAAGCAGTCGACAAAGTGTTACTCCGGCCTCTAACTCATGGTGCATGTTCTTTCGCAACGAATTCGTTACTTTTACTGGTATCGATAGCTTAACCATGTAATTAAGCTCGGCGTTATACAACGTTCTGACGGAAGACGTAGGTGTAAATAGAGGCCCTAATTCGCCCAATTGAATCAACTCACCTTTGTTGAGCAGATCTTGAATGTGAGGCTTAGCGCACAACCAATCCGCTTGAAGCGGATGCAGAGCCAGCAGCTTTAAATTGTCTTTTCTAAGTTTTTCGATAAGTGTTTTTGTAGAATCTTTGCCATCGCTTAAAACAATATCTTCTAGTATCTCAAAGGCTGAAATGGACTCAGCACTATTAGAAAGAGTGATATCCTGCTTGGCAGCAAAATAATGCAGTCTAAATTGGCTTTTAAGCTCTGGGGTAAAAAGTTCATGCTGCCATCGGTGCATGCCCTGTCTTGACTTTGGCGTAGGGTGTAACCAATGACCAAAAAGTATAGCTTGTTCAGAATCAATAAACTTATTACTTGCGAGATCGGGATCGCCAGCACGGTTTTCTAAGTAAAGCGCCATAATCTGATGGCTCTCGATTGTTCTGGCGTAAAGCTCTAAACTCTGCTCGTCGACTGCATCATTTGGCTCATGGCTCTCTTTGCTACCACTGTATATTTCGTCAATAAGCAACAAAATAGCGTTCATTAGTGATACTTCTTCCCATTGAAAACTATTGGGGAGTTGCTTGAAAACTGCTGTGAATGCATGACGACCTACTGTAGAGCGGTAGGATGCTGATATTGAAAGTCGAGTATTAGTAGAGGTTAAATATAGCTCTACGGCATAGTTGTCGTTTGGTTGTAACTGTATTCCTGTCCGAATTACCCAGTCTTCTTTTGTGTGCCAAACACCGGAATCGATTTCTTTAATATAAGCATTAAAAAACGCTTGAAACGACGCGATATTAGCTTGTTTCTTAGCTACTGAAGTCATGTACAGACCCTTTTAAGATGAGCAAATTACCGGGTCAATCTAGTGAGAATGGTTCTCATTAGCAATAAATTTTACATTTGTTACATGTGGGTATTTTTTAGGTAGTAATGTTTATAAACAAAAACCACTGCGAGTAAAAAGGTCACCCATTCAGCCGCAGGCAGCGCAACAAGGAAGGAAATGTTGATGTCATTGCCTTCATTAGCCAGGTGTGATGGCGTGAAGTGAAATAGCAATACTAGGAAACTAACAGGGAATAAAATACTTCTACCTAACGCTATGACAGCGGAATGTAATGGTTTTTCAATTGCAGTCAAAAATACACTGAGCAGTACGTTACAGCCATTTACAAGAAACAGTGGCCAAACATACAAAATGATGGTGTGCGCGTATTTAGTAGCTTGCTGTTGGGAAGGCTCGATAAAAAGCGCCACAAAAACATGATTAAACCACAGTAAACAAACCGTCAATATTAGCCCTGCTATGAATGCTGTAGTTAGCGCTATAAGCAGGAAAGCATTGACACGTGACGTGTGGCTCGCTCCGCGGTTGTAGCTGACGAGCAGGTGAAGCGCATCTGCTATACCGAAACTAAGCATAATACTTAAAAAGATAAAGTAGTTAACTACACTATATGCCGCAACGCCAATGCTGCCAGAATTGATAACGAGCAGAGTGTTAATTACAAGAAAAAGAACACCCACAGAAATTTCATTAGTAAACTCAGATAATCCATTTTTTACGGCTCTGAATACACGACGCCATGGCTTATTAAATGTCGAAAAGGTTATTGCACGATTTTTGTCAGCAAAATAAAGAAGTAGTACAGAGAGCTGCACAATTTGAGCAGCAGCCGTTGCATAAGCTGCGCCTTTAATACCGTATCCCAAGTACGCCACTAATAAAGTGTCGAGTAAAATATTTGTCACTGCACCCAATGCTAATGCAATAGTTGCAAGCTTTGTGTAACCGTCTGCACGGACAAGATAGTAAAACACCATCGTAGAAAATTGAAAAATGAAGACCCATCGGATTACTGACAAATACTCTCTAGTCAACGGTACGACATCGGACGGAATGTGTAGAAGCCAGAATAGAAAAGGCTCTGCAACGAAGCTTAGCACTGCCAACATAATATTAAGCGTTACAGCAACAACGATTATTTGTGTAAATAGCGCACTGGCAGATTTTGTGTCGCCCTTCCCCATAAAAGTACCAATCGATACGCTTCCCCCAATGGCTAGCATTAACGAGAGAGCGACCAGAAAGGTGATGTAGGGTAATAGTAATGAAACTGCGGCTAACCCAGATGCACCGACATATTGTCCTATAAAGATACCATCGACTAGACTTGCAGTCGTTAAAGCAACAAGCCCTATGAGCGATAAGAAAGCTTGCTTAAAAAAAGTGCCGATCAATGGGTTGTGTAAGATTGCATCTTTTGTAGAAAGTGACATTACAACTTCTCTAAATTAATATAACGCAATCCTAAGTTTGTTATGTGGCGCAATCAATTAAGGTTACATTTGTCACACTTGTTAACGCATTGTTACTTTGTCGTCTTGGTAAGGGTTAATATTTTTCACGGTATGAATTCATTACCTGCGCTTTCGCTTTGTGTCAGCAAGGCTCTTGATGTTTTGACTTTTTTGATGAAGCGCAACGTTTTGAGCAATAACGTACATTTTCCCAGTTCTTTTCCCATTTTTTGCGCCAAGTAAATGGTCTTTGACAAACCGGACAAATTTTGGTGGGTAAATCAGACTTCTTCATTTTTCGTTAGCTTAGCCAGGAATGTTGAGGCATCTTGCTTCATAGTTTCGATATTTTCTTCTTTCATTCGCCCGTAGGTTTTATAGATCATGGCCATGCGGTGATTGTTGCTCAATTTTTCCTTGTGTTTGTCAATAAAGTGCCAGTATAAGTAGTTAAACGGGCACGCTTTTGGTCCGGTCTTTTTAGAAACTTGGTATCCGCAATTTTTGCAGTAATTGCTCATCTTGTTGATGTAGCTTCCGCTTGCGACGTAGGGCTTACTTGCTAGGTTACCTCCATCGCTATACAAAATCATGCCTGCAACATTAGGAAGTTCAACCCATTCATATGCGTCGGCATACACTAACAGATACCATGCCTGCACTTCCTCAGGGCTAAGTTCAGTTAAAAGACTAAAATTACCAATAACCATCAATCTTTGTATGTGGTGGGCATAAGCGTTCTGCTGCGTTTCTTTAATACACTGGCGCATGCAGTTCATATTCGTCTGGGCGTCCCAAAAGAACGAGGGCAATGCGCGGCTGTTATTGAAGTAGTTATCAGTTTTTAGATTTGGCATAAAGTGCCAGTAGAACCCTCTGACATACTCCCGCCAGCCCAGAATCTGGCGAATGAACCCTTCAGCAGAATTCAGTGGAACTTGCCCTGCATGGTAAGCTTGCTCGGCTGCATGAATGGCTTCTTTTGGCGTCAATAAACCGCAGTTCAGATAAAACGCGATATGTGAATGGTAAAGCCAAGGCTTGCCTTCCACCATGGCGTCTTGATACTGACCAAAGTTAGGTAATCTTTCTTCTATAAAAGTATTCAATACGCTGAGTGCGTCTTTTCGAGTTACCGCAAAGTGGAAGTTATTGATATCGCCAAAATGATCGCTAAACTCACTTTTTACGAGCTCGATAACTTTCGAAGTAATGTCATCAATCTCAAACGTAGAATGCTTCGGTACTCTCTGGGTTTCAGGCATTGCTTCGCGATTCTGGGCATCGTAATTCCACTTACCGCCAATGGGATTTTTTCCTTCCATGAGCACGTTGTGTTTGCGACGCATCTCACGGTAAAAAAACTCCATTCGAAGTTGTTTCTTGCCTTCAGCCCAGTCCGTAAATTCTTGTGGGGACGATAAAAAGCGATTGTCATCACATATACTAACGGGTATGCCAAGCACGTTTTCCCATTGCTCCATGCTTTTGAGTAAGCGGTACTCTCCGGGCATAGTCACCTTTACTTCGTCAAAATCATTTCCGTTAAGTTCATGCTTAACCTGAGCGAGCAAATCGCCCTGATTGTTTTTGTCGCTATAATGAACATAGTTAACGTTAAAATTGTCTTCTCGCAACGCTTTGGCAAAATGACGCATTGCGCTAAACAAAAACGCTATCTTCTTCTTATGGTGCTTAACGTAGGTGGCTTCTTCACGTACTTCCGCCATCAAAATTGTGTCTTTGCTTTTTACTGCATTGGCAATTGCTGGCAACGTCTCGGTAAGCTGACCGCCTAAAACTAAAATAAGTGCTGCCATACCCTACTCTTTTAATGTTTGGAATGCGTCTAGCGCGCGTTGACGCGATGCTTTTAAATCAACAATAGGTTTTGGGTATTCCTTACCAAGTTCTATACCTGCATCTTTCAATATCGCCGAAGGGGCTTCCCATGGCTTATGGATATACTTGTCTGACAGCTTTTTCAATTCAGGGCAATACTTACGCACATAGTTGCCCTTTTTATCAAATTTTTCGCCTTGTAGTATTGGGTTAAATATTCTGAAGTAAGGCGCAGCATCAGCGCCAGAACCCGCAACCCATTGCCAACTAGCACTGTTACTCGCAAGGTCGGCATCCAACAATGTATCCCAAAACCATCGCTCGCCTTCATGCCAACTGAGTAATAGATTTTTCACTAAAAACGAGCCCACAATCATGCGAACTCGATTATGCATGTAGCCCGTTTGCCACAGTTCGCGCATGCCAGCGTCTACGATAGGAATGCCTGTATTTCCCTTTTGCCACGCTTTGAGCGCTTTCGCATCTGTGCGCCAAGGAAACTTATCGAACTTTTCGTTGAAGTTCTTATTAGGCAAAGTAGGAAAATGGAACAGCAAATAATAGCTGAACTCGCGCCAACCTAGCTCACTCAAGTAGGTTTCAATGCTTTTGTCTTCACTATTTCCAAACTTGTCTTTTATCGCATACCAAACTTGATTTGGAGACACTTCACCAAAGTGTAAATGCGGCGACAAACGCGATGTCCCATTGGCTGACGGTATGTCTCTGCCGTCTTTGTATTTACGTGCTGAATTTTCAATAAAGTCAGCTAAATTATCAGCGGCGCCGTCTTCGCCTGGTGACCACTCTTTTTCAATGGTTGCATCCCAGTTGATGGAAGGGAGTAAATCTAGCGATGTTAATCCATCGCTGTCGTTGTCGACATCCGCATAAGTAATACGTGCGGGTGGTGCTTTGGGATAACGAGGCTCTTCAACCTGCAGGCAGCCCTTCTTGTAGTAGGGTGTAAATACGCGATACGGTGTACCGTCTTTCTTCAATACTTTCATTGGCTCCCATAGTAAGCTGCCGTTACAGCTATGGGCTTCATAATCATGCTCGATTAAGGTTTTCTTGATCGTTTTATCGCGGTTTATTTGCCATGGCTCATAGCACCGATTCCAAAAAATACCTTTAGCGTTAAATGACTTCATTAACTTTGGAATAAGTGTCTGTGGGTCACCCTTAAATATTTGTAAATGTCCGTTCAAGCGTTTATTGAGCGACGAGAGTGAATGATGCAGCCACCATTTACTTGCCCCCCCAGGCTCTCTGCCATTAGGTGCAGTGTCATCATATATGTAAATGGGTACTATTTTTCCCATATCACAGGCAGCGTTTAAGGCCGGATTGTCTTTTACACGAAGGTCTTGTCTGAACCACATTATACTAACGGGAACGGTCACTTTTTTTCCTCAGGCATTGCGCCAAATCTTAATATTATTCGTATTGCATGTACTACGATAAAACTCGGATTCAGGATCCGTAGAAATAGTAAA
The DNA here is from genome assembly GCF_022348345.1 of Alteromonas sp. CNT1-28. NCBI lineage: Bacteria > Pseudomonadati > Pseudomonadota > Gammaproteobacteria > Alteromonadales > Alteromonadaceae > Alteromonas > Alteromonas sp. CNT1-28. Next base: position 24,187 of record NZ_JAKREZ010000026.1, read on the forward strand.
AAAGTACTCAAAATTAGTATGATAAATCACCACAAACAAACCAAACGTACGAACAACAATCAACGAGGTTTATATTGGTTTCGACATGACCTTAGACTTCACGATAATGCTGCTATTTCTGCGCTGTGTGAAGCAGTTCAGCAGGTTACTTTTCTTTATATTCTTGATGATAAAGCGTTTACACCTACGACATATGGTTTTGCGCCTATGGGGAAACATAGGCACACATTCCTGTTTCAAACACTTGTGGATTTAAAACGGCAATTAGCTAAGCTCGGACATGATTTGCTCATTGTCAAAGGCGACCCTGCTGAGTGTTTAGTTCAATTGATGAAGTCCGGACAATATTCTCACCTTGGGGTAAGCGAGCACTGTGGTTTTGATGAGAGAGCACAATTAAATACAGTAAAGCGCTTTTTCGATTCGGTAACAGTAATAGAAACTCCGACGTTTGGCTTATTTGATGCTCAAACCCTTCCTTTCAACATCGAAGAGATGCCCGACGTTTTTAGTCCGTTTCGCAGAAAAGTGGAAAAGCACTGTAAGCCATTATCTGTCCATCCACCCATGGAAAGCTTACCAAGCCCTTTTACACCGCAATTAGATGAGTCTTTTTTATTCGCCATTGATACTGATTTACCAAGCCCGTCTCAATCATCGTTTGTTGGAGGTGAAACAGCAGCGCTGACGCATTTAAATACTTATCTCTTCGATTGGAAAGCTGCAGCAACGTATAAAGACACAAGGAACGCTTTAGATACTTGGCAAGACAGTACCAAGCTTTCGGCCTGGTTAGCGAACGGGTCGCTGTCTGCACGGGAAGTCATTCGGCAAGTTCAACAGTTTGAAGCAACCGTTGAAAAAAACGATTCCACTTATTGGATATACTTTGAATTACTTTGGCGCGAATTTTTTCATTGGTTACAGTGTAAATACGGGGCCAATTGGTTTCGTTTTAGCGGTATCCAGGGTAAAAAGCCGTCGACACAGCATTGTCCGGAAACCTTTGCGTTATGGTGCGAAGGAAAAACCGGTTATCCGATAGTCGATGCTTGCATGCGACAACTCGCTGAAACTGGCTATATGTCAAACCGAGGCAGGCAACTGGTTGCGAGCTGTTTGGTTCACGAACTAAGGCAGGACTGGCGATACGGTGCAGCGTGGTTTGAGCATCAATTAATCGATTACGATGTGGGGAGTAATTGGGGCAATTGGCTTTACTTAGCTGGTGTTGGAAGCGACCCTCGCGGCCACAGACAGTTCAACCTTCAAAAGCAGACTGAGATTTATGATTCGGACGGCCAATTTCGTAAAAAGTGGTTGTAGTTAATTCGTCATATGGTTCCAGTACATTCTAAACAATCTGTGACTGTCATATGGTTTAAACGTCACCTTCGTCTTCGAGACCACGAGCCTCTCTACCGTGCAGTTGAAAAAAACGAAAACATTCTTCCGCTTTTTTGTTGGGAACCTTCCCTTATAGCCGACCCGCATATGGACATGCGTCATTGGCAATTTATCCAGCAAAGTATCGACGACATTAACGCCCAGTTGCCTTCAGACGCCCGTTTACTAACCTTACACTGTGAAGTTATTGATGCGCTCGAACTTATTGCCCAGCATTACGCTATTTCAGCGGTTAGGAGTTACCAAGAAATAGGATTGAGCGTTACGCATAACCGAGACATTTCAGTAACTAACTATTTGAAGAAAAAGAAAATAAACCATATTGAGTCCCAGTATGGCGCAGTGATGCGTGGTTTGCGTCACCGTGAGCAATGGCAGCAAAACTGGGATCGTCACTTTACAACGAAAACCTATGATATTGATATAAACGGCGTTAATTGGGTCGACTGGGCCCAGCACAACAACATCAATACTGCTTGCAAAAATTTAAATGAGCTTGGTCTGTTTGATTTTCATATTATTAGTCAAACCGGCACTCATTGTAGCCAGAAAGCGAATTATTATCGGCAGGATGTTTTAGACAAGTTAAAAAAATTAAACAAGATGCAGCCAGGCGGTGAAAGGCGTGCTTGGCAAGTATTAAAAGATTTTTTCGATGCTAGAGGACAATACTACCATCAACATATTTCTAAGCCGGAATATGCAAGACGGGCATGTTCTCGTTTAAGTCCCTACTTGGCATGGGGCAATCTATCAATTAAGCAAGTTTACCAAAGCGTTCAACATCAAAAGCAGACGAAAAAGTTACTGCCGAATTCTGATAGAAAACAATGGAGTCGCGCCCTAGCCGCTTTAACGTCTCGGTTACATTGGCACTGCCATTTTATTCAAAAATTTGAGAGCGAACACAGTATTGAATGGCGACCAATGAATAGTGGATACGAAAACTTTCCGTTTATAGATGGCCCAGAAGCCGAGCGTCGCTTTTACCTTTGGACAATGGGATTGACCGGCTATCCGTTGGTAGATGCCTGCATGCGAGCACTTAAGTATACCGGGTACTTAAACTTTCGAATGCGTGCCATGATAACCAGTTTTCTGTGTCATCACCTAAATGTACATTGGCTAAAGGCAGCGCATTATTTGGCAACACAGTTCTTAGATTTTGAGCCAGGTATTCATTACCCCCAAATACAGATGCAGGCTAGCGTAACCGGCATTCACACCGTGCGGTTATACAACCCTGCAACACAATCTTCAAAATTAGATCCTGAAGGTGTATTCATCAAGAAGTGGGTGCCGGAACTTGCTAAATTACCCAGTGAAGCTGTTCACGCCCCTCACCTATTGCCGCCCCTAGAAGCGCAAATGTTAGATTTTGACGTTGAACGCGACTACGTTGAACCGCTCGTTGATATAACAGAGAATAATCGCATCACGGCAAAGCGCTTATGGGACTATCGCGAGCGAGATGATGTGGTTAAAGAGGCGCATCGTATTGTTAAACGCCACACCATGCAAAATAGTCCAAGTCGTGCATGGCTGAAAACAAAAATTAAATAAACCGGCTAACGGTTATTTTTGCGAAGCCATTCATTCAGTAGTTTAATTTGCCCACATTTGTAAGCTGCGTACATAAGCCGCATGGCATTTGACATAGCTTCACTGTCAGTCCAGCCAGTCTTGTCGCGTATTTCGTCATAACACGCCTTTGCTTCAGGGCTAACATAGCCTCTTACAAGTTTCTTACCTGCGTCTTTTTGCCTTTCTCTGAACCTTCGTTGTTTATCAGCGTTGGCTTTAGCTCTATCTGCGGCACTCTTTTTAATGCTTTTTTTCGTTGTTTGTTCTGTCATAGTTTTCACACAATGTTACGTTACTGTAGAGCTTGTATTTAGAAGTCGTACAAAAACCACACGTATAGAACGATGTTTGTACAAGCCAATGTTGCTAAACCTATATTAGCATGCGTTTTTCTTCAGAAAAATGACTGTTCAGAGTTGTTTGGCGTACAACTGTTCGCTAAATTAGCAGCGTCACTTTAATAACAGCAACGAGTTGGGAATGTCAGAGAAGAAAAATAGTTTTAACAAAGAAGATTTATTGGCGTGTAGCCGTGGTGAAATGTTTGGCCCAGGTAACAGTCAACTTCCCGCACCTAACATGTTAATGATGGATCGCGTAGTTTCAATTACAGAAGATGGCGGTGAGCATGGGAAAGGCGAAATTATCGCTGAATTAGATATTACCCCCGATTTATGGTTTTTTGATTGTCACTTCCCAGGTGATCCGGTAATGCCGGGATGCCTAGGCCTAGACGCGATGTGGCAGTTAGTTGGTTTCTTCTTAGGTTGGAGCGGCGGCCCTGGTAAAGGCCGAGCTTTAGGTGTAGGTGAAGTTAAATTTACCGGTCAAATCCTTCCAACCGCTAAGAAGGTAACGTATAAGATCACGATGAAGCGCGTGATAAAGCGTAAACTCTTCATGGGTATGGCAGATGGTTCAGTAGAAGTTGATGGCCGTGAGATTTACGTAGCGAAAGATTTGAAAGTTGGCTTGTTCCAAGATACCTCAAACTTCTAAACTGCCTTTATAGAGCTATAAGGTCAACTAACGTTGACCAACAAAAAAGCCCCTTTTCAGGGGCTTTCCTTTTTGCATAATCAGTTCATAAAAGAGAAGTGTTATTTAACACTTAAACCTAAGTGTCTGTCTTCTACTGCCTCGCGCCATCCACCTAACCACTGTGAACGTGCATCGTTTTGCTGAAATGGACAATTTTCCTTTGAACGACCGCTAATGCCAGCTTGATAGCCTTTCGAATGGGCGCGTGTCAGTTTATCTCTTTTTTGTCTTTTCATTGATTAGCCTCTTTTGTTTGTTGAAAGTACAACAAATCATTTTCTCGAGCGCTCTACATCATTTCGGTTGATAGTGCCGGAAAAGTGATTGCGTACAATACTGTGATAGTGCAATTAACTAAATGGTTCAAGAAAAATAAAAAATAAAAGGGCTTGACAAAATTTAAATAAATGAAGTTTCTATGAAATTTATGTTACATTTTTTATGCATAAATATGTCTTTTTTTACGTTTTTTAGGCATAAAAAAAGCCACGCATAGGTGGCTCTTTTAATATTGATTACATATTGTCCAAATGGTCAGCTATTTCTTTAAACGTCTACGCATAAATACTGCAGCAAATAGACCAAAAAATGCGAGTAAACCTGTTGCAGCTCCTTTTCGCTCATAGGGCTGTTCGTCCTCAGGAATTTCACATTCATCTATGGAACCATTCGATAACGGAGACAGTTTAACCGCCACTACGGAGTCGATTTCTTCTGTTTCACCGTCTGAATTAATTATATCGTTACCCGTTACATACTTGTTCGTAGCTTTAATTCTCGCATTCGCAATGATCTCATTATCATCGTTGATATCTACTGCTTCAATTAGCTCATATGGGTTATCACAAGAAACTAAATCATTTAAGTTAGTAAACTCTTCAGTATCAATGTTGTACATAAATGCCGCTGTATCGCGAAGAGTATCACTCGTTGCATCCACGTCTGCCTTACCCACTACGATATTATTATTGTTAATGGCATTCGCAGTCACACCAGCACTCACGAAGAAGCCATCAGGGTAATGCTGTTCTTGGGTATCAAGGTTGTATACAAACAAACGAGAGCGTGCGATATCGCTTTGTGAACGAAGCACTGCACCCGTCACCCAATTTTCATCATTAATTGCGATAGCCTGGCTAATGATATTTTCTTCGCGTGGAAGAAGTTCAATGGTTTCACCGTCTCTGAAAACCGTTGCAACTCGTTCACTTTCAGTCCTGCCTGATGTATTTGGGCGCGTTATCGTAATGCGATCTCCAGTAAGGCCTTCACCGACTGCGATACCTTGGTTATTTATGTCATAGGCATACGTGAAATAGTGGCGTGTATCGTCTTCATCAGGTTCAAATAATAACGGGTAGGTATCGGTGCTGATTACATCGCCGTTGACATCGATCTGCCAAATGGTAGCGTTAACCTCAGACAGCAATACGAAGCTCGGTAAGTAATTTGTAGATGAATTAATGAAGTAACTAGAAATACGTGGAACAGCAAAATCGCCATTATAAATAGTAAACAGGCAGCGACCTTCAGATGTGTCACCACGAGACTCATCGTCTGTACACGTTTCAACAGCATCGGCAACATCATCGCGGAAACTAACAGTACTGAAACCTGCAACCTGTAAGTTTGCGTTTATTGCTCGAGCTGAAGAGAACCCTCCTACAGTGTCATCAACAGCTGGAAGTACTTTAGTCTCTCCAGATGCTTGAACAAAGGCTTGTTGTGCTGACTCTGGATACGTGTAGTTTAATGTATCGCCATCTTCGTTTTCATATGGGTCTAGAACGACCAGTCCCGAAGAATCACCGACAATAAAGTTACCGTTCAAGCTGTCACGACCAGTCGATTCAACAGATCGCGTATAGTCATCAAATTTGTCTGTAACTTCATCAAGACCTGGTACTAATGATATATCTTGAGTGTCGGTTGCATAGGTTCTATACGACGCTAGCTTCTGTCCTGTTGTAAGATTTGGGTTCGATAGAAGATAGTTTACTACCGTGGTGTAGTCTATGTCTGTAAAAACACCCTGGCGTGCGTCATCTTCGTTTTCTAGACTCTCACCGAACTGGTCAAAAAAAGTCGTGTCTTCTTCAAGCTGCTCTGCGTCGATTGGTGGATTGAACTCCAGTTGAACGACAGACAACATTTTGCCTGAATTATCAATCGAACGAGCAAAATTGTTTCTAGCGGTATCCTGTAAAGGAAGAGGCGTCACTGAATAGGTCGCGGCGAATGCCGAAACACTTCCTGTTGCCAACAGAACGGCGGCGGCAAGCTGAGTTCGTTTCATTTAAAATCCTATTTACTGCTGATTATCTTCCAGCATACTTTCTAGTTCATCCCAGCGCGCATATTTCTGGGAAAGTAATTCTTCTTTATCTGCCAACTCGGCTAATGCCTTGGCAGTAATGTCACTGTCTTGTTTGAAAAAGTCCGGGTCGTTCACTTTTTCTTGCATAGCCTCAAGCTCTTCCTCAAGTGTTTCTAGTTCTTTCGGTAAGGACTCAAGTTCACGCTGGTCTTTGTATGATAGCTTTTTCGTCTTACGGGGAGAAGACTTAGCACTAGGACTGTCTGAAGCTGAATTAGTTTCATTCTTTACCTTGGCTTTTTCTTCCTTTTCGATTTGCTGACGTTTTTCCTGTTGCTCTTTATACCAGTTTTCTACGTCAGTGAAACCCCCAATAAATTCGCGAAGCATTCCATTACCCTCGAATACCACGCTACTATTTGCTACGTTATCAACAAATTCCCTATCGTGACTGACTAAAAGCACGGTGCCGGTATATTCGTTGAGTAAGGTTTCGAGCATTTCCAAGGTTTCAACGTCTAAGTCATTGGTAGGCTCATCCAGCACCAAAACGTTGCTCGGTTTAAGCATCAGCTTGGCCAACATAAGACGGTTTTTTTCTCCACCTGATAGCGACTTAACCGGTGCATTAACGCGTTCAGGCGTAAACAAGTAATCTTGTAAATAGCTGATCACATGGCGTGGGTGGCCATTTACCATCAGATCGCGTTTACCGTCGCCTACCGCGTCTATCACAGACTTTTCTAAATCCAGCCCGTGGCGGTGCTGGTCAAAGTAAGCAACTTCAAGGTTAGTGCCTTGTTTGCAGTTGCCGCTATCGGGCTGGAGTTCGCCGAGTAGAAGCTTGATAAGCGTACTTTTACCGCTACCATTAGGACCAATGAGAGCAAGCTTGTCACCACGCAAAACATTCAGGTTTAACCCTTTAACAATAGGCTTGCCTTCAATGCTATAGCTTAAGTCTTTTACTTCAAACACCATCTTTCCAGAGCGCGCGCCCTGGTGTTGATTGACTACCGCATTGCCCTGAACCGCTCTTCTCGCTTTACGCTCCTCGCGTAGTTTTTTCAGCGCTCTTACTCGGCCTTCGTTGCGGGTACGGCGGGCTTTGATGCCCTGACGAATCCATACCTCTTCTTGCGCTAGTTTTTTATCAAACTCAGCGTTTTGTGAAGCTTCAACCTCTAAATCGTGCTGTTTCTTTTCTAAATAAGTTTCGTAGTTACCCGGATAGCTCGTAACCGAGCCGCGGTCTAGATCAATAATTCGCGTAGCCATGGCACGTATAAATGCACGGTCGTGGCTCACAAACACAATTGCGCCTTGGTAATTACTCAAGCTGGATTCAAGCCAGCGGATCATTTCAATATCAAGGTGGTTAGTTGGTTCGTCTAACAGGAGCAAATCCGGCTGTCGAACAAGCGCACGAGCTAGCGCTGCTTTTCTACGCCATCCCCCAGAAAGAGTAGATAGCGATATCTCAGGGTCTAGCTTTAGCATGGTTAGCGTCTGTTCAATTTGCTGTTCAAACTGCCACGCGTCTCTGGCTTCTAACTGTTCTTGTAGTCGCTGTAATTTATTTAAATTTGATTCGCTTGGATCTTCACCAACGATACGGGTTTGATGAAAGTAGGCTTTCAGTGTTTCACCTACGTCAGATAAGCCTTCGGCAACATAGTCAAAAAGCGTCACATCGGTAGTTTGGGGCGGGTCCTGCTCTAGGCGCGCAATGACCGTATTATTTTCAATTATACGCTGCCCATCGTCGGCAATAATATCGCCAGCAATAACTTTCATCAGTGTTGATTTACCGCTACCGTTGCGACCTACTAAGCAGACGCGCTCTTTAGGCTGTACAACCAGTTCGACACCGTCTAACAGCGGCGGATTCCCATAAATAACAGTGATGTTTTTTAACTGCAAAATGCTCACTGAAGAAACTCCTCTAAATCGGCGGTATTAAAAGGCCAGCCGATTTCTTTTTCGTTATCTACCCGTTTCAAAACGGGGATCCTTGCACCGTACAAATGATAAAGCTCAGTGCTAGTGCGAATGTTAACCTTCTCTATATTAAGCGATGAAAACATAGACGTTTGCTGAAGCTCAACATCGGCTAAGTCGCACAGGCTACATTGGGGCCCGGTGTAAAAATAAATTTTCATGAAGCTAGTACCCAGCACTGATGAATGTTGCCTTTACGTGCAAAATCTTCTGGAATTGTGTCTTTGGTAATATTGTCTACTGACAAGCCCAGTTCACTGATGGCTGATTCGTCTAGCTTAAAGCCACGCTTGTTGTTAGAGAAGATGATGATCCCCTGCTCTTTTAAGCACGCTTTAGCATCGGTAAGCATTTTTACGTGGTCGCGCTGCACATCCCACGTATTTTGCATACGCTTTGAATTCGAAAATGACGGTGGGTCGATAAAAATTAAGTCGTATTTGCCTTTATGCGTGCCTAACCAAGTGGTGCAGTCAGCTTGAATAAAAGCATGAGGCGCAGTGAGTTTGTTCAGCGCTACGTTCTTCTTTGCCCACTCTAAATACGTATTAGACATATCCACTGTCGTTACAGACTTTGCGCCACCTTTAGCGGCGAATACCGACACACTACCCGTATATGAAAACAAGTTAAGAACGTCTTTACCTTGGGACAACGCCTGCACTTTTTGGCGGGTATTACGGTGATCTAAGAAAAGGCCTGTGTCCAAGTAGTCAGTAAGGTTAACCAGGAAACGAGCGCCATTTTCAAACACTTCCATCATGTCGCCAGTCTGATTAATTTTCTCGTACTGTTTTGTACCTTTTTGTTGGCTACGCACTTTAAGCGCTATCTGTCTTGGTGAAACACCTGTTACTGCTGGCAAATGAAGCAAGACTTCCTGCAGACGCTTGCGTGCTTTATCTTCAGAAACCGTTTTTGGCGGCGCGTATTCTTGAACGACCAGCCAGTCACCATATCTATCTACGGCAACGTTATAATCTGGCAGGTCAGCATCGTATATGCGGTAACAGTTAGTGTTAGCGTTCTTGATCCAGCCTTTCATGCGTTTGAGGTTTTTCTTCAAACGATTAGCAAACTCGTGGTTGCTAGCGTCCTCGCTAAACTGTACCGTGTTTTCTTCATCTAACACATAATTCGCTAAACGACATTCCAGCTTACCGTTATTCATGGCATAGTCTTTGGTAGCGCGAAGCTTTAAAACCCGAAGCAAATCACGATTGCTGCTAAGAAGCGACACATGCCATCCCTTCCAGGCTTCTTTAAAACGCTTACCCCAATCACTAAATAGCGGTATTAACGATGTTAGCTCGCCCAAACGTTCTCCGTAAGGAGGGTTTGAAACGACGTAGCCTGGTGTGGCAACGGGCGGAGAAGATTTTGTTGCGTCTTGCTGTGAGAACGAAATATCGTTAAATACGCCAGCAAAATCAGCGTTTGCTTTTGCAATTGCTACCATTTTACGGCTGAAATCACCCGCGTAAATACCACTGCAGCTAGGCTTTTGCGCGGAAATAGCTTGTTCTACCAAATCATCCCAAAGCTTCTCTTCGTGGCCGAGCCACTTAGTAAAGCCCCAATACATACGCTTTATACCTGGCGCAATATTGCGAGCGATGTAGGCTGCCTCAATCGCGATGGTGCCCGAGCCACACATCAAATCGACCAATGGCGCATCGGTACTCTCTGTCCATCCACTACGCATTAGCATTGCGCTTGCGATATGCTCTTTAAGCGGCGCGTCACCGGTTTCTTGTCGGTATGCGCGTTGGTGCAGACTTGCCCCCGCTAAATCTATGCCTAAAATTACATTATCGCGATGTAGTCTTGCATACACAGAAATATCAGGGCTCTTTCGTTCTACTGATGGGCGCGGTAAGCCTTGCTCTACAAATGAATCTACTATGGCGTCCTTAACACGAACCGCACCAAATTGAGTGTTTTTTATGGCAAAGTTTGTGCCGATAAACTGTACAGATAAGGTATGACGTGAATCCATCTGCATTTGCCAGTCAATACCCATAGCCGTATTATACAGTGCATCTGCATCGCCTGCTTTGCCTGATGCCAACACCCAAACTACGCGGTTAGCTAAGCGTGACCATAAGCAAAGTTTATACGCATCCTCTTTTGAGCCTTCAAACTGAATAGTGCCAGGCCCTTGCTTAACTTGCGCATCAGGGCAAAGGCGTAGCACTTCTTGTTTTAATAGTTCGTCAAGACCGCGACTGGTCGTAACCAGAATAGTATTCATTCATGTACCTGTTTTTGATGTACGTGCTTAAGAAAAAGCACGTACACGAGAGATTGGTTTGGGTATATTATAACGCGTTTACGATGCGTTTAACGAGCGATGGGCCTTGATAAATAAAAGCCGAGTAGACCTGCACCAGTGATGCGCCAGCGTCCAAGCGTGCTTGCGCCGCTTCGGGTGAGTCAATACCACCAACGCCAATAATAGGAATAGCGCGGTCAAGTGCTTTGTTTAGCTTGCGTGTTACTTCTAAGCTCATATCTGTCATAACTGAGCCACTTAAACCGCCCATTTCCTCAGCGTGCTGTAATCCGGCAACAGCATCACGTGAAAGTGTCGTATTAGTAGCAATTACGCCATCCATTTTGCTATTAATTAGCGAAGCAGCAATACTGTCAATTTCCACATCGCTCAAATCTGGCGCTATTTTAATGAACAGCGGCACATATTTACCGTGGGTTTGCGTTAGCGTTTCCTGTGCAGCTTTTAGGCCAACTAACAGCTTATCGAGCGCTTCACCGTATTGGAGGTTTCTTAGGCCAGGTGTGTTCGGTGACGAAATGTTAATAGTGACGTAGCTTGCGTAAGGATAAACTTTGTTTAAACAAATCAGGTAATCGTCGAGCGCATTCGCTTCTTCGGTATCTTTATTTTTACCAATATTAATACCAATAGGCCCTTTAAACTGAGCCTTTTTCACTTGTTCTACAAGATGATCAACACCTTTATTATTAAATCCCATGCGATTAATAATGGCGTGCTTTTCCGGAATTCTGAATAAACGAGGTTTTGGGTTTCCTGGCTGCGGACGAGGCGTTACCGTGCCTATCTCAACAAAACCAAATCCCATGCTCGCAAATGCGTCAATACAATCGCCGTTCTTATCAAGCCCGGCGGCAAGTCCTACCGGATTATCGAAGGTCATGCCTGCAACGGTAACGGGCTTTTTTATCGTCGGTGTGCTGTACATCCATTTCAGCGGTGTATGTTGGGTCTTGTTTAACCAGTTAATGGTGAAATCGTGACTTTTTTCAGGTTCACACTGAAGCAAGAATTTTTGCACTAGAGATTGCATGGTTATTATTACCGCTCGCTAATTAAGGGCCTGTTGATCATCAAGGTATATTGCGCTTGTATAAGGTTTGCTTTTACAAACGATGCTGCAAAAATGTACAGCAATGTTCAATCGGCCAATAAAAAGCCCTGATAAACAGGGCTTAATTCATTAAGGTGCGTGTATTCTAATGGTTAGACTTCACGCTTAAAAGCATCAATTCACGTAAAGCGACAGAAAATTTCGCAAATTCGTGCGTTGTACTGGTCTTAAACTCAGACATCATGTGATACCAGCGCTTAAGTAGGACCTGATTGCTTTCAATCCACTCATCAAGAATTTGATCTGCACTACTTACGTCTTCGCGAGAAGCTAAAAGATTTGCTGCAATGGAACGCTGCTGCCAATCTAACTCTTCACGATACGAGGCGCGAGCTAACGCTTGCCAGTGGTTGCTTACTGCCTGGTTGTTTATCTGATCTAAGAACCAGTGAAGTTCTAAACGAGAACCTAGCTGATAGTAAAGCTTAGCGACTACATCGGTATCATGCTTATCTGCTTCAACGATTTGCGCAAGGTCAAAGCTAGAGAACATGTTAGAGAAGCTTGCAACCTGATAAGCGATGTCTTCTGGTACACCCTTATCAATGTATTTCTGCGTAGCGTTTTCAAGCTGAGTAAATTCGCTTTTAACCAAGTAGTTTTGCAGGTTCTTCGATAAAATATCGAAGGTACCACGGTAGCTCGCGATGGCTTCTTCAATGGATTGCGTCTTATTACCGTGGCGAATATACCAGCGCGAAGCGCGACGCATAATTCTGCGTGCTTCATCTAACATTTTAAGCTGTAGCTGAGCTGGAATAACGTTATCCAGTTGTTCGATGCGCTCCCACAGCGTCTTCATGTTAAAGATACCGTGAACAATTGCATATGCGTCAGCAATTTCGCTCACACTTGCGCCAGTTTCTTCCTGCATTCTAAACACGAAGTTAAGGCCCATGTCGTTAACCATGTTGTTGGTTAACTTAGTCGCAATAATTTCGCTTCTAAGCGGATGCTGTTGCATGTGTGTTGCGAATTTTTCGCGGAGCACTTTAGGGAAAGCTTCTACTAACAACTTACCGTGGTAAGGATTGTCAGTAATTTCCGGAATATTAAGCGCATCTTTAAGTACCATTTTGCCGTACGCAATCAATACGCTTAACTCTGGGCGAGTTAAACCTTGATCCGTGGCTACGCGATCTGAAATCTCATCGTCACTTGGAATAAATTCCAATTCACGGTTTAGCTGACCTTCACGCTCAAGACCGTGGATAAAGCGAAGCTGTTCTTTAAGTTGCTTAACGCCAGCTAACTCAGTAATAGAGATAGACTGAGTTTGACGGTAGCAGTCTTTCAGTACAATTCGACTTACATCGTCGGTCATATCGTAGAGCAACTTATTACGCTGTTTAAGCGTAAGTTCACCGTCGTTAACTAGGCTGTTAAGCAAGATTTTGATGTTTACTTCGTTATCCGAGCAATCAACCCCACCTACGTTATCGATGAAGTCAGTGTTAACTCGGCCACCGTTAGACGCATATTCAATACGACCTAACTGCGTTAGACCTAAGTTACCGCCCTCGCCCACAATTTTAGCTTGTACGTCACGACCATTGACGCGTAAGTCATCATTAGCACGGTCACCTACGTCTGAGTGAGATTCTTTCTTGCTCTTAATATACGTACCGATTCCACCGTTCCACAGTAGGTCGACTGGCATTTTCAATATATTGTGAATTAGCTCATTAGGCGTCATCGTTAGCTGACGCGTACCTAACCACTTTTTCATTTCAGGTGTAAGCTTGATAGATTTAGACGCGCGGCTAAATACGCCTCCGCCTTTTGAAATCAGCTTACTGTCATAGTCTTCCCAGCTTAGGCTTGGATTCTCAAACAGGCGTTGACGCTCTTTATAACTTGCTGCTGCATCTGGGCTTGGATCGAAGAAAATATGTAAATGGTTAAACGCAGCGATTAGTCGCGTATGCTCTGATAGCAACATACCGTTACCGAATACGTCACCTGCCATGTCACCCACACCAACAGCGGTAAAGTCAGTGGTCTGACAGTCGATACCAATTTCTCTGAAATGACGTTTAACCGACTCCCATCCGCCGCGTGCAGTAATACCCATTTTTTTATGGTCGTATCCAATACTACCGCCAGATGCAAATGCATCGCCCAGCCAAAACCCAAACTCTTCCGCAATACCGTTTGCGATATCAGAGAACGTGGCAGTGCCTTTATCTGCAGCAACAACCAAATAAGGGTCGTCATCATCAAGGCGAACAACATCCTTAGGAGGAACAATTTCACCATTTACAATGTTGTCAGTAATATCTAACAAGCTGGTGATGAAAGTGCGATAGCATGCTTGGCCTTCAGCCTGAATAGCTGCGCGACCTTCGCCTACAGGTAGGTTCTTACAAACGAAACCACCTTTTGCACCAACCGGCACGATCACCGTGTTTTTAACTTGTTGCGCTTTTACTAGGCCGAGTACTTCTGTTCTGAAGTCTTCTTGTCTATCAGACCAACGAAGACCGCCGCGGGCAACTTTGCCGCCACGCAGGTGCACACCTTCAACGCGAGGACTGTAAACAAAAATTTCAAACTTAGGCAGTGGTAATGGCATGTCAGGAATGAGTTCAGGCATCATCTTAAATGATACATATGATTTTTCATTGCCGGCATCGTCTACCTGATAGAAGTTTGTACGTAACGTTGCAGACATCATATCCAGATAACGACGAATAATTCGGTCGTCATCCAAGTTACTAACGTTGTCTAACTGTTCCTTAATAGTCTCAAGAATACCTTCCTCTTTTTTCTCATTGCGCTTTTTCTTAGGATTAAAACGCTGGTCGAAAAAGTCTACGAGTAAACGAGCAATGTCTGGATAGTTAGCTAGTGTGTTTGCGATGTAGTCACGGCTGAAAGAACTGCCGGTCTGGCGCATGTATTTAGCATAAGCACGGAGTACCGTAACTTTACGGCCAGTCATATTCGCGCCAAGGATAAGACGGTTAAACGCGTCGTCTTCTAGTGTCTTGTACCACACTTTGGCAAAGGCATCTTGGAAGAGAACCTGGGCGTTTTCCATGTCAAAGTGCTGACCACTTTTATGTAACATGGTGAAGTCCATGACCCAGTTACGTTCACCTTCTGAACACGTAACTTTATAAGGGCTTTCATCGATTACGCGTAACCCAAAATTCTCAAGCATCGGTAACACGTCAGACAAATGAATAGGCTCGGCGCGGTGGAAAAGCTTAAGCTTAACTACTTGGCTGTCAGCGTCTTCTTCTTGTGGACGATAGAACAACATATCCAATGTGTGGTTGTCGTCTAACATCTCTAGTTTGCCAATATCTACAAGCGCTGCTGACGGTAGGTTATGCTCCATATAGCTGCGAGAGAAAGCATTGTTGTATTTGCGTTCCAACGCTTTACCCGAAGCCTCACCGTGTGCCGCTGAAATAGCTGACGCGAGTCTGTCATTCCAGGTTTTGGTCAACTCAATAATGTTTTGCTCTATTTCCTTCACATCGAATTCCGCGTTGTTGTCGTTGACTCTAGCAATGTAATGCGTACGGGCATATACAGACTCTGAGAAGAACGTAGTAAATTCCACTTCTTCAGTTGCGCCCAATGACGCTTTAAGTAGCGCTTGGGTTTCTTTGCGTAACTGGGTGTTATAGCGCTCTCTTGGCACAAACACCATGCACGAGAAAAAGCGGCCAAAAATGTCTTTTCGAATGAATAAACGTGAAATTCCACGCTCTTGCATTTGAAAAATACCCATCACAATTTGCGCTAGCTCTTCCGCTGGCGTTTGTAGCAACTCATCTCGTGGGTAGGTTTCTATAATATTTGCAAACGCTTTGTATGCGTGAGTTCCAGGCTCGAAACCAGATAGCTCACAAATACGTTTGATTTTTTCACGTAAAATCGGAAGCTGAGTTACGCTGTTGTTATAGAAAGAGGCAGAATACAGACCTAAAAAGCGGTGCTCACCAACAACCTGACCTTCTTTGTTAAACACCTTCACGCCTACATAGTCCATATATGCAGGACGGTGTACTCGCGCGCGTGAATTTGTTTTGGTCAGAATCAATGGGTTTTTGCTAAGCGCTTCGGCACGGGCCGACGCAGGTAAGCGAGACAACAAACGCTCTCGGTCGTTTACTGAGTTTTTAAGCAAACCCAAACTGGTGTCGTTTTGAGGGATCCATCTATGGTCCCCTTCAATGGCTTTAACGTCATAATAACGGTAACCCATCATTGTGAAGTTGTGATCGCCTAACCATTCTAAGTAAGCTTTAGTTTGCTTTTTGGCTTCTGCAGATACAGGCCAGTTAAATTTAGCATTGTTTTTAATTACGTCTTGCAAGGTATTTGTCATACCTTGCCAGTCTTGAACTGCCAAAGAAACTTCATCAACGACAGAGTGCAGTTCTTGTGTTAGAGCATCGATATCTTTTTTCGATGTTTGTCTATCGATTTCGATAAAGATGACCGTTTCTTTTTTCGCTCCTTCAAGCGATTGACCTGGCTCAGCAAACGCTTCAACTTTGTTCGCTTTGTCGCGCTTAATGCCAATTGGGCTGTGAAGGAATAAATGTGCGGTGATGTTCAAACGATTTAGCAACATGCGCACCGAGTCAACCAAGAATGGCATATCCGACACAATAATCTCAACAATTGTGTGGCTTGAGTGCCAGCCGTGTTTGGCAATTTCCGGGTTAAATACGCGTATGTATGGCGACGTATGCTCAAACTTCGCCAAGCCATTCCATAAACTAAGTGTTGCACCATAAAGGTCGCTGTCGTTGCGATTTTCTAGGTCATCGCTTGAAATATTTTTATACAACAGACGTCCGAATTGCTGCACAAGAGACTTCTGCTTGGTATCTACTTTTTTGTCGATAAGTGCAAATACATTGTCTAGCAGTACTGAGTGTCGCTGTGAGGTGACTGTCATTTGTTAACCTTTTTTGAATGTCGTAATACCAATCCAGCTTGGTATAAGTGCCGAGTACCTAACTATTTTCTCTAATAAATGACGCTAATGAAAGCCCATTTTTAACCTTATATTAACAGCATAGATAAGTATGCAGAAAACACCCAAAAAAAAGGGCCTAAAGGCCCTTTTTAATGCTTAGCTATGCAAAAATATTTTATGCATCAGGGTCATTCTTGTTCCACCATAGGAATCTTGCTAGTGCAGGCAGTACAATTATTGCTCCAAGCATGTTCACGACGAACATAAATGTAAGCAAAATGCCCATATCCATTTGGAACTTAAGCGAAGAGAACACCCATGTGCTCACGCCTATTGCCAGCGTAATACCGGTAAATAGCACAGCACTTCCACGTTCTTTTAAGGCAGCGAAATATGCTTCTTGAACGGTAGCGCCTTTCTTCAGCATTAAGCTCTTGGTAGAGAGTATATAAATACCATAGTCCACACCTATACCCACGCCAAGTGCGATAACTGGTAATGTAGAAACGGTGAGGCCAATTTGAAGGTATGTCATTAGGGCTTGCGCCAGTACAGACACCACATACAGCGGAATAACAACAACTAACGTAGCACGCACCGAGCGGAAGCTAATTAGACACAATGCAATAACGGCGCCAAATACATAAAGCATCATAGGGTCTTGCGCTGCACTAACTGCTTCATTAGTTGCGGCCATCACGCCAACAGGCCCAGAAGCAAGACTGAACTTCATATCATCGGTTTGATATTCATCGCGATACGCTTTTACCGCTTCAACGACACGAGAGATCGTTTCTGCTTTGTGGTCTTCCATAAACAGAATAATTGGCATGACCGAGCAGTCGCCGTTAAGTAAACCAGACGACGTTGGAACGCGAGAAATTGCCTGCACCAATGTTTGCTGGTTACGAGGGAGTACCTGCCACTTAACGTTGCCTTCGTTGTAACCTGCGTTAACAATTTTGGCAACAGATGCCAACGAAACCGCCGATTGAACGCCTTGAACATTTTCCATTTTCCACTGGAAATCGTCCATGGCCTTCATCACGCTGTGTGACGTACAAGCTTCTGGTGTGGTTTCAACCAAAATAGAAATGTAATCTACCGTTACTTCGTACTTATCGGTAATCAGGAAAGTGTCCTGATTGTAGCGTGACGTTTCATGAAGCGCAGGTGCACCCGCATGTAAGTCCCCTATCTTCATATTCTGAGCTTGGAAATGACCAAACACGAATAGGATAGCAGTAACGATAAGAATTATTGCCGCAGGCTTTTTACGTGAACAAGCTGCAATGACTTCCCAGAATTTCGAATTAGCGTTTTCTTTACCCGCGAATTTTTCGACATATTTCTGGTCAAGTTTTAAGAAGCTCATCAGCACAGGCAGCAGCAACAAGTTGGTAAGAATGATTACCGCTACACCCATACTTGCCGTAATCGCCAACTCGCGAATAATGCCGATATCGATTACCAATAACGTCATAAAGCCAACCGTATCAGATAACAATGCAATTCCGCCTGGAACCAGCAAGTTTCTGAATGCCGCCATAGATGCCCGTTTAGCACCAATACCGGTTACGGCTTGTTTTTCTACCGCGTTAATCATTTGTACGCCGTGGCTCACACCAATGGCAAATACCAAAAATGGCACCAGTATTGACATAGGGTCCATACCAAAGCCAATTGAAGTAAGCAGTCCTAGCTGCCAGATAACGGCAATGATTGAGCATACTAATGGCAATAACGTAAGCATGATGCTGCGCGAGAAGAAATACACCATTACGGCAGTAATCGCGATAGCAATGGCGAAAAAGATCAACACGTCTTTTGCACCGTCGGCCACATCGCCAATCATTTTCGCAAAGCCAATTATATGAATAGACGTATTTTCGTTTTCATATTGACCGCGAAGCTGCTCTTCAAGCTCTGCTGCTAATGCCAATGTATTGAGAGGTTCGCCAGTTTGCGGGTCAATATCGAGCAATTGCGCTGTTACCATTGCGCAGCTGTAATCACTGGATACTTGTCTTCCGACGATGTTTGCCTTTTCTACGTTGGCAGCCACCAACTCTAATGCTTCTGGGCTTGCAGAATTAAAGTCTGCAGGAATGACCGGTCCGCCTGCAAAGCCGCCTTCCACAATTTCAGTAAAGCGGGTTGAAGGAGAGAAAAGCGAAATAACTAACGAACGGTTCACCCCATTAATAAAGAAGAGTTGGTCGTGAACATTCTTTAATGTATCGAAGAAGTTTTGATTGTAGATGTTATCGTTTTTATCACACACAGAAACTAATATATTGTTAGCGCCACCAAAATCTTGGCGGTGCTCAATGTACGTTTTCATGTATTCGTGATTTAGCGGTATGTTCTTTTCAAAACCTGCGTCTAAGCGCATTTGTGAAGCTTGGTAACCAAGGAAAACTGTGGCTATAGCAAACAAGGCTACGACAATTTTACGGTTTCCGAATACTAATTTTTCAAGAAAATGGGTCATTGTTTTTATACTGCCCTATTTTAAATTCAACGTTTTAATGCCATTCGCAGTAACGGCAATATTCTTACCTTTAAACTGTGTTGCATTAAGAAGCGCGGCTTTGTCTTTAATTTGTGAAACGACAATGCCTTCATCAGCTTCGCAATCTGAAAGGTTTGCATAGGGGTCTCGCATACTGGTGGGTAAAGGTCGCTGTGCGCTTACCATCATCCCGTTGTTACCCAAAGCATAAACCTTCGATTCAGAACCAATTAGAATTGAATTTAGTGTGCTGGTTGAGCAAGTTTGTACGTATTCCCACTCACCTTCGTTTCTGTTAACAAATATATTTCCGCGAAGGCCAACCGCTAGAACGGTATTTTCATCAAGCGGCTTAATATCGAAAAACGATCCTGTATAGTCGACGTAATACCGTTCCCACGATTCTCCCATATTGGTACTTTTGGCTAGCAACCCGGCTTCGCCTGCTAGGTAAAGCGTATCACCATCAAGGGTAATTCTGTTTAAGTGGGGTAAAATAGATTCAAGTTCTTGCTGATAGAAGTCTTCATCTTCTTTTCGAATATCTTCAAGGTATTCTTGATCCATTGGGTCAAGCAGACTGGCATGACGTTCTGCCGTCCACGTTTTTCCACCGTCTAAGGTTCGATAGAACAAGCCATAGGCACCTGTAGCAATCCCCTGCTTTTCATTGAAGAATAATACGTCTAGAAATGGGCGCTGAAGGTCAGGTTGGAAATTTTGAATTTCCCACGTTTCGCCTTTATCTGAAGAATGAAGAATGACAGCGTCGTGGCCCACTGCCCAAATGTTATCGCCTACAACAGTTGTCGCTGTAAGCGTTGATTGTGTTGGTACGGCTTTTTGAGTAAATGCCTCACCATCCTCTGAAACTAACACGTGACCGCGTTCACCGACAATAACGACAAATGTATCAGCGTCTATGTCCAAAAGAACCGATTGCTCAACCAGTGGTGCCATGAATGCTTCTTCGGCGATTGCAGTTGTAGAGTAATTAACTGCGAAAGTGGCGGCAATGCACGCTGCAATGGTTTTTTTCATAATTAACCATTCCCCCTATTTATAATTGTCTGCATACAAAAACGGCTGGCAATTGCCAACCGTTTGTTGTTTAAGGCGATTAGCGCATACCTTCTCGTCGTAACGCCTGAGGTGTGAATTCCACATCTCGTGGGCGTACGGTGAAGTCGTACATCTCTTCTTCGTTATCGAGGCCAATGGCCAGGTAACGACGAGAGTTCAAGTCATGGTACACATCCAGCGTAGACCACTGGGTAGGTACTTCATAATAGTTCACACCATACGCTACACCAACACGATAAAGTTCGCCACGATTATCATACATATCAGCAACTTGAATTTGCCAGCTATCTTCATCAATGAAGAATACACGCTTTTGATAAATATGACGGAAACCGTCTTTTAATGTGGCTTCTACTTCCCAAACGCGGTGTTTTTCCCAACGTGTTAGGTCTGGATTAACGTGGTTTGGCTTTAAGATGTCATCGTACTTCGCATTATCTGAATGAAGTGCATAGTTGTTGTATGCAACGAACATTTCTTTCTTACCCACTAACTTCCAGTTGTAACGGTTTGGTGAGCCGTTAAACATATCAAAGTCATCGGTAGTACGAAGGCCATCAGCTGCAGTTCCAGGTGTATCATAAGCAATGTTTGGTGCTAGACGTACACGGCGCTGACCCGTGTTGTAGGTCCATGCTTTACGCGGCTCTTTTACTTGGTCAACTGTTTCATGTACAAGCAGTGCTGTACCCGCCAAACGAGCAGGCTTTGTTACTTTTTGTTTAAACATGAAAAGGACGTTTTCGTCAGTAAGCTTTTCTGGTGTAGCACCTTCTTCTGCGTACTTAATTAATAACTGCTCGTCAAAACCGATTACGTTGTAATCACCACCAGTTGTTACTGCAGCTTGACCACCATTACGCTGAACCGCTTCACCGCGATAGCGAAGTATATGGTTCCAAATAGCTTCAAGACCATTTTGTGGAATTGGGAACGGAATACCGAGAACAGCCCCTTTAATTCCGTTACCGCCGTCTAGTAGCTCAGCGCTAGTTGCATTTACCTTAGTTGCGTCGTAGATAGCCTGGGGATTAGACGCAGAACGACGCGTTGGGTAAACCGGCATACGGAAGGTTTCAGGGTAAGCTTCGAAAAGCTTTTTCTGACCTTCAGATAGAAAGTCCGCATATTCTTTGTAGTTTTGTGCCGTGATTTCAAATAGCACTTTATCTTCAGGGTACGGGTCTGGATGGTGATCACCCACTGTGTAGCCCGCTGGTGCTGAAGTAATACCGCCAGTCCACGCTGGGATACTGCCGTCTGCATTACCTGCTTTCATAGCGCCCAGTGGCGTCAATTCGTTACCTAGTTTATTGGCATCTGCGTCAGACACCTTTGCCATCGCGCTTGCACCTGACAGAGCAAGTGATAAAGCCGCAGCGATAATTCCTACTTTTCTAATCATAAATACCACTCTTAGATTGCATATTTGATGTTAAATGAAACGAAGTCTCTGTCTGATAGCGCATTAGTAGTACCAATACCGCCCCAGAAAGCGCTGTACGACGCTGTTGCTGACCACTTGCTTAGGTAGTCGAACGTCAATGAAATTGCAGCAGACTTAACATCTTCTGTGAAAAGGAATAGAGGGTCTGGTGTTGTACCCTCTACATCGTGAGAGAATGTTGCACGAGCACGTAAGTTAATTCCGGCCATGACGTCGTTGTAATCAGCGACAGCAAGTAAGCGGTAACCCCACGCATCGTCAGTAGCAAACGGGTTAGTCTCTGGTCCGTCTGATAGCGCTTGGTGTAAACCTTCACGACTATTGCCATTGATAGGCTCTAGTGACGGCGTACGTGCTGTACCAGGCGCATTTAAGCGAATTACGTTCGGATCTGGCATATCTACAACGTTCACATAGCCTACTTCGCCTAATAGTACGAAGTTGTCAGAGCCAAATTTAGGGCCAAACACGTGTGAGGCAGTAAACTGCATTTGCCATGTATCAGAGAATAGATAACCTTCCGCTGTTTCGCCTGGGCCTACTGCTCTTCCGATATTGTTTAGCTGTGAAATACCTTCTAAATCTGGACGTAGCCCAGCATTCGCTAGCTGCTCTGGCATACCCATGTAAAGCAATTCAACATCATCGATTTGAAGCGGCTCATCTACACGGTAAGCAAATTCACCCGCAAGAGCCGTAGTACCGATGTTAGTGTTAAAGCTCATACCATAAAGTTTGATATCTTCTGGGTAGAAGAACTCTGACTGTGTAAATGCACCCAGTTCAGTGATGTTGTCGCGAGTAACGGTATTAGACGCTAGGAACGCGAGATCCGCGCTAATTCCTTCAGCAGTAAAATCGGATGTCTTACCTGAAATAAGCGGGCGTTGGCTGTGGTAATTGATGTGATAGAAACTAAACTCTGTTTCATTCAAATTCTCAGCAAACCACGTCAAGCGTAAACCGTATTGACCCTGATCGTCCGCGTCATTGTGCGCTTCGTCAGAAAAACCGCGGATAGCCACTTTGGTTGGATAAGCAAGGTAGGCTTGCGAAATGTCAGCTGGATTAGCGCCAGAGCGAAGCAAATCGCCATATCCGTTTAACGCAGTGAGAAGGTGATCTAAGTCGATGTCTGGGTTACCACTGAAACCAAGCTGGATATTTTGGCGTTGACCGCCCTCACCTGCAAAGTCGTTGCCCGCGAAGTAGCTGCCAGAAACTGGAAGCCAGCTGCGCTGCCATTCGTACTGGTAATAACCAGAAATACTCACTGTGTCAGTCAAACCTAAAGACGCGTACACCATCCCTACTGGAAGGAATACTTCTTTAAGTTCTGCACCTGGAGCACGAGCTCGTGTTACATCAACAGGGTTCGTTGTGTTAATACCGTGCTGGATGAATGTACTTTCACCCCAACTGATCACCTGACGGCCTACACGAAGCGTAAGTGGTTTGTCGCCAATCCACCAATCGCCATAGAAGAATGCGTCGTAAAGACGTACATCGGTACACAGTAGGTCTTCTGCTTCAGGGTCTTGACACAAGTCGTATTGGTTACCCGTTATTGGGTTAGAGTATGGACGGTCGCCGTCCATTTGCTCAAAGTCGTAGAACCAGAAACCACGGGCGAAGAAACCATAGTCGCCAAAATTGATATCTAACTCATGGGTACCTGAAATTTGCGTTGCAAACGCGTCACCTGGATCGTGTGCAAGGTTACCAAGGTCACCATTGGTGGAATAACCACCATCTGCTAAACCCCACACGTCGCCACTTGGGTATAAAGGGTTGAAAGCTGCGTGATAACCGCTCCAGTCGAATTGAGGATGGTTACTGTTACCTATAAGGTCGTAATCTCTTGCCTCTGTTCGAATACTTGTAGCTAATGTAAATGTTGAATCTAAAGATATACTTACATCACCCACTTGCCAATTCGCAGCGTGTGCTGGTACTGCAGCAGCACCTAGCAGTGAGAGAACTCCCGCTGCTACCGGTGATATCTTAAAAGCGCTAGGCCCGTTTTTCATATTTTTATACTCCCAAGTCGATGTGACTTAATACGTGACATCATGACCAACCATAACGATTAACAAAATCATTACATCATTTTGCCATAACCGCAAGAACTAATCCTACCAGTTAACAAAATTTACAACATTAGTCGTATCAAATAGTTATTGCTTTATTGTGAGTATAAAAGGCATTTATAAACTTGCAGGAAAAATGTACAGAAATATTGCGAAACTGTTGCGTTAAGTATTTTGGAACGCTCAATGACAAAAGAAAACGCATAAGTATTACGTATGGGAGTGGTGAAAGCTCGTATACAAGAGAGTAACTCGTCGCGCACAAAAAAGGCTCTATGCGAGCCTTTCAAAGGATTTTATTTTTTTGTTGGCATCAATAATCATCCTAAAACGACCTTTAATACCATCAGACGTAACAAATTGCCTGAGCCGGTTGGTCGGTACTTGGACGCTTAGACCTGATTCACTGACCATGACCACATCTGGCATAGATGGAATATAAAGCACCTCACATTGTTTGTAAGGTGCATTTATTGAAAAGTAAAAAACTGAGTCAGTTTGGCTAATGCTTGTCATAAGCAAGGCTTTTACTTACTTTCTCAAACAAATCTTTACTTAAACCTTTGTGATTAAGCAAACGGCCAAGCTGTTGCTTCATATGAACCTGATGCTCGCTTGCAAAGCCCTGCCATTGCGTCAGTGGCGTTACAATACGGGCGGCAACCTGTGGGTTGACCGCATCGAGCTTAAGTAAGTAGTCGGTTACAAATTTATATCCACTGCCATCGAGTGCATGAAACCTTTCGCTGTTATAGAAAGCGAAGCTACCAATAACAGAACGAACACGGTTCGGGTTACTCATTGCGAACTGAGGGTGCTCACATAACATTGTGATAGTCGCAAAGATATCGTCTCGATTTTGTGTAGCGTGGAGTGCGAACCATTTGTCCAAAACAAGCGGGTCATGATTCCACGATTCCTCAAACTGAGCCATCAAACTGTCGAAAGTGGTGGCGCTACAGTGTTGTGCGCTTCTCAACGCGCCTAGCGTATCTGTCATATTATCAGCGGTTTCAAACTGAGAAACCACAATATGCTCGTGTTGGGGTAACCGCGCTAAGTGTGCAAGCACGACATTTTTGCAGCGACGTTGATTCACCGCTTCTTGCGTGTAGCAATACGCGCTTTTCTCGATATTTTCGAAGACTTGTTTTAGCTCTTTTTCGAGTGCGCGAGCAAACTGGTCGCAGAACGCTTTTCTCGCTTTCGAAAGTGCGGAAACGTTTATGTTACTTCGGCTTTGGCACAGTGTCTCAAACGAAGGTATGACTAAACATTCACTCAGCAATTCAAGGTTGTTCTGCTCTTGGGCAATCGCTTGCTTGATACCGTTCCAGATTTCATTACTGATACCAGACCCCGGCGATTCCTCTAATTGCTTCACACAGCGGTCATACAATGTTTGCATTGCATCCCAACGATTAAATGGATCCTTCGCATGCTTAAATATAGTAAGTAAAGACTCTGTCCCCAATGGGTTTTCTACTTTCGCTGGCGCTGAGAAGTTACCCAATACTACAGGTGTTAAATTAGTAGTTTTGGCTTCTACAGTAAAACGCATAGCATCATCTTTTAAAATGACCATGCCGTTTTGTATTAACGACTCGTTGTCTGTATAGCTTTTCCCCTCATCATCAATAATCTCGATATTTACAGGAATATATAGAGGAAGCTTTTCTTTCTGATCGGAGGTTGCAGGTGTGTGCTGTGACAATGTAAAGCTATGCTTAACAATGCCATCATCATCGACCTCAGTGCTGTGTGCGACAGAAATCACTGGCGTACCAGATTGACTATACCAGCGGGTAAACTGGGTTAAATCTAAATCAGTAGCAGACTGCATTGCTGAAATGAAGTCATCACAGGTGACAGCCTGACCGTCGTGTCTTCTAAAATACTCGTCCATACCACGTCTGAAGCCGTCAGGCCCCAATAATGTGTGGAACATGCGAATAACTTCAGCGCCTTTGTCATAAACCGTCACCGTGTAGAAGTTGTTCATTTCAATGACTTCTTCTGGACGAATTGGATGACTCATTGCACTCGCATCTTCTGCAAACTGGTGTTCTCGCATAACACGAACGTGCTTTATACGATTACTTAACGCCGAAGTCATATCAGCGCTGAACTGTTGGTCTCTAAATACAGTAAGCCCCTCTTTAAGGCTTAGCTGGAACCAATCGCGACAAGTAACCCGGTTGCCGGTCCAGTTGTGGAAATACTCGTGCGCGATAACCGACTCAACATTGAAAAAGTCATCGTCGGTGGCACTTTTTTGATCGGCTAATACAAACTTACTGTTAAATACATTTAAGCCCTTGTTTTCCATCGCTCCCATATTGAAGAAATCGACGGCAACAATCATGTAGATATCTAAGTCGTACTCTAACCCAAACACATCTTCGTCCCACTTCATCGCCCGTTTGAGAGATTCTAATGCGAAAATGCCTTGAGACTTTTTGCCTTTATCAACATAAAGTTCTAACGCAACCTCTTTACCGCTAGTGGTAGTGTAGCTATCGGTAAGTAAATCGAAGTCACCGGCAACTAGAGCAAAAAGGTAGCAAGGTTTTGGATGTGGATCGTGCCATTTAACAAAATGCGTATTTTCGTCAACTTCGCCCTTGTCCACTGGGTTGCCATTGGCCAAAAGCATCGGTACTGACTTGTCGGCAACTACCGTTACTGTGTAGACCGACAAAACATCCGGGCGGTCCATGAAGTACGTAATGCGACGAAACCCTTCCGCTTCACACTGCGTACAATAGGCACCACCTGATAAATACAAGCCTTCCAGCGCTTTGTTGTGCTCAGGGGCAATGGTATTGGTAATTTCTAAGACTAACTCATCAAGTTCAGTAACCACGCTTAAAGCGCTATCTGTTACCGTGTATTCATTATCAGATAGGTGCGTACCGTTAATAGAAATAGAATCTAGCGATAAATTATCGCCATCAAGTACTAATGGACTATCGTGCGCGCCATTACGAGTGACGGACAACGTGCTGATAACTTTGGTTTGCGTTGGGTGTAGCGTTATATGTAGGTCAACTGTCGCTATTGAAAAAGCGGGCGGCTGGTAATCCGCCCGGCGTTTAGCTTGAACTGACATAGATCCTCCTGGAAGAAAGCCTACGTGGGTTTAATTGGAACTCTGTGTTAAACCGTATCTTTGCTGTTTACTTCAACATGCGGTGGCGTAATACGTAAAATCTTAATACCTAAATACGCATAAATAACAGCAAGGATCGGGTTGATTAC
This sequence comes from Alteromonas sp. CNT1-28, assembly GCF_022348345.1. Classification (NCBI taxonomy): domain Bacteria; kingdom Pseudomonadati; phylum Pseudomonadota; class Gammaproteobacteria; order Alteromonadales; family Alteromonadaceae; genus Alteromonas; species Alteromonas sp. CNT1-28. Next base: position 51,288 of record NZ_JAKREZ010000026.1, read on the forward strand.
GTTGAAGAATGCATAGAATACGTAATCAAATGGATTGACTAATAAAACACTGTGCATGTAAGCACCACAGGTGTTCCAAGGAATAAGTGGAGACGTAAGTGTGCCGCCGTCTTCAAGGCTTCGAGAAAGATTCAATTGGTCTAAACCACGCTTTTTGAATTCTTCTTTGTACATACGGCCTGGCATCACGATTGAAATATACTGATCTGCAGTAACAAGGTTGGTACCAAAACAAGTAAGAATGGTTCTGCTCACCATATCCCCTGCAGACTTTGCACCAATTAATATGGCAGAAACTGCACGCTTTAATAGGCCAACACGCTCTAATACGGCACCAAACGACATTGCACAGATGATCAACCAAATGGTATTTAACATAGAAGACATGCCACCACGAGAAAGCAAGCTATTTAAGTTCTCGTCAGGTGTTGAGAAGCTTACGCCATCGAATAGCGCAGTCCAAACTACCTTCAACGCACCTACATTCACCGAGTCGTCAGCACTTGCCATAGAAGTAACCACATCCCACTGGAATACAACTGCCCAGACGCCACCTAACAAAGCGCCGATAAAAACAGCTGGAAACGCAGGCATCTTTTTAATCGCTAAAGTGAGCAAAACGACAAGGGGAATTAACAAATGCCAACCTAAGTCAAAAGACTCGTTTAACAAAAGTTGCATTTGCTCAATGCGTTCTGCTTTGGCCTCACCCACTTCACTAAAGCCCAGTACCGTAAATAGAATAAGCGCAATAACAAAGCTCGGAATCGTCGTCCAAAGCATGTAACGGATGTGCTCAAATAAATCCGTGCCCGCAACGGCAGGCGCTAAGTTTGTTGTTTCAGATAAGGGAGAAATTTTATCGCCAAAGTACGAACCTGATACTACTGCGCCGGCGGTTATGGCTGCCGACATTTCCATGCCTGCAGAAACGCCCATTAGCGCAACACCCACAGTCGCCGCGGTAGTCCAAGAACTACCTATACTCATTGCAACAACCGCACAAATCAGACAAGCGGCAGCATAGAAAAACGAGGGGTTAAGCAACTCTAAACCGAAATAGATAAGCGTAGGCACGGTTCCAGCTAGCATCCATGTCCCAATAAGAGAACCTACCGCTAACAGAATTAAGCAGGCACCTAAAGACATTGAGATACCGTCTACAATGCCTTTTTCGATAGTTTTCCAGCTGTAGCCATTTTTCATTCCAATGATAGCAGCTAAGCCCATCGCTAAAAGAAGTGCAATTTGGTTTGGACCGTAAGAAGAGTTATCGGCAAACAAATAAACTGCGCTTCCCATCATTATGACTAACGCAAGAATAGGAAGCATTGCATCGAGAAGTGACGGCGTTTTTATTTCTTTATTCGTCATTGTCGTTTTTTAAAACCTTATTATTGTATTTGTAACGCGTTAAGCGTGCTGTCCGCTTTTTACCAGAATGCTTTAGAAAACTGAGCGGTAGAACATAAGCGCAATGATAACGGGACACACAAAGCGTACGTACCAAGGCCAAATTTTCCAGAAAATGCTGTGTTCAGCAAACTGATCACCTTGTTTAAGTTCATCGAGTATTGCATCTCTGCGCCACACCCAACCTGCGAAAATACACAAGGCGAGTCCTAGTAACGGTTGGCTATACTCGGTAGTTAATGCGATAACAAAGCCGAACAAGGTTTCAAAATTTAAGATGATGATGCAGCTCAATACAAAGATGACCGATGCCATTAATAACACGGCCTTTTTACGTTGAAGACCTTTACTTTCTACCATAAACGCAACGGGAACTTCCAACATTGAAATTGAAGACGTGACGGCAGCAATCGCCATTAGCGCGAAAAAGGTAAAAGCAACGAAAAGACCTACGCTACCAATGGTATCAAAAAGTGCTGGTAGTACTTTGAAAATCAGCGTGTCACCTTGGATTAACGCGCCTTCTGGTGTGAAGATTTCAACGCCGTTGTTTAATGCAACGTACATGGCCGGGATAATAAGCATACCCGCAATAACCGCAACACCGATATCGACAAGCGCTACCGACGCACCAATGCTAGGTAGATTTTCATTTTTACTTAGGTATGAACCATAAACCAGCATGGTACCCACACCTAAAGACATTGAGAAAAAGGCTTGTCCCATGGCGTTAATTAATAAGTCTGGGTCTAGAACGCGAGAGAAGTCAGGTACTAAATATGCTGACCAACCTTCTACGGCACCAGGCTGTAGGCTCACATAAACAATCAATGCAAGAATGAGAATAACCAATGTAGGCATCAAACGCACTGACCACTTCTCAATGCCGGACTTTACACCACCGACAACGATAAATGCAGTTAAACCCATGAATAAGAAGCAGAAAATAATGTTACGCGTAACTGATGAAGTGAGTAGCCAGTCGCTAGCGCTCGTAAATCCCACCATGCTAACGGCAGCATCGGCGAAATAAACCAGCATCCATCCGCCTACAATAGCGTAGAATGCAAGGATAAGTGACACGGTAACACAGCCCCAAATGCCCGTTAGCCTTCCGACGAAATTGCCCGATATTTTACCTAAAGCGTCAACCATATTTGAACGTGAACTACGTCCGATTATAAGTTCTGCCATAAGTACGGGATAAGCGAGTACAAAGGCCAGCAGTAAGTATACGAGAACAAATGCTGCGCCACCGTTACTTGCTACCTTTGTAGGAAAGCCCCAAATATTACCTAGTCCTACTGCCGAGCCTGCCGCTGCTAGCACGAACCCTATTCGAGAGGAAAATTCGCCTCTGATAGCCATGTTATTTCCCTTTATTATTGTTTTAATAATTTATAGACACAAAAAAAGGGCTGGCCCTAGACCAGCCCTTTTTTCTAATCACTTAATTTCTTGTGATAGCGTAACGGCCTGTTTCGATCATATCGAAAGTAATATTGGCTGCCTCGTCCAAGAATGGATCTAATTCTTCCATATCTTCAGGTAGGTCGTCCAATGTTGTGACAGTTTCCATTCCCAATCGCTGTAAACGTTCGTTAGCACGAGCAAGCGACTTCTCTTCCGCCTCTTTCTTCTCGCCTTCACGTACAGATTTAACTAATGAGATGAAGTTCTTGTCTTTATTTTCCTTATATTCCTTTATGTCGTCTTGGATATAAGAAAACTCAGGATCTTGTAAAATACGTTTGTTGTGCTTCGCTGTTAAAACATCAAGCGCAGCAGTACCGTCTGCAAACGTCGTATAGTTAGCGCGATTGATACTGTCCCATGGCAACGCATTTTCCGCTTGGCTTTCTCCCCATTCAGCTGGTTCAACCGCCGATGGATAAAGAATGTCAGGAATAACGCCTTTATGCTGTGTGCTGCCGCCGTCAATGCGATAGAACTTGGCGATAGTAAACTGAACACTACCTAATGGGTTATCATAAAGGTCATAAATTTTACCTAAACCGCGATGCTGCTGCACTGTCCCTTTCCCGAAGGTTTGTTCACCTACGATGAGAGCGCGGTTGTAGTCTTGCATCGCTGCCGCAAAAATCTCTGAAGCAGACGCGCTATATCTGTCAACTAATACGGTTAACGGGCCATCATAAGCCACTTCGCCATCTGTATCACGGTTAACGCTAACTTTGCTTTGACCGTATCGAATTTGAACCACCGGGCCTTTTTCGATAAATAGGCCAGTAAGTAACGTTGCTTCGGTTAGAGAGCCACCGCCATTACCACGCAAGTCTACGATAACGCCTTTAACGTTTTGCGCTTTCAAGCTTTCTATTTCTTTAGCAACATCCATACTAAGGTTGTTGTAAAAACTTGGAATGGTGATTACACCTAGAGGTTCACCCGCGTGAGGGCCAGTCTCTGGCACATATACCTCCGATTTGGCTGCGCGATCTTCTAACTTAATTTTATCGCGAGTAAGGCTAACTACCGACGTGGTTTTCGCGTCCGTGGCTCCTTTTTCAACCTGTAGACGAACAGTACTTCCTTTCGGGCCTTTAATTAACTCAACCACTTCGTCCAATCGCCAACCAATCACATCAACAAACTCTTCGTCGTCTTGTGCTACGCCAACAATTTTATCTTCTGGTTTTATTGCGCCAGACTCATCTGCAGGACCGCCAGGTACAACGCTTTTGATTACCGTGTAATCATCTTCGCTTTGCAAAACCGCACCAATACCTTCGAACGACAAGTTCATGTCCATTTGAAAACGTTCAGCGTTACGCGGAGATAAGTAACTGGTGTGAGCTTCAATTGTACGTGCGAATGCATTCATTGCAGTTTGAAAAACGTCTTCGCTCTTTGCTTGCTTAGTGCGCTTAATCGCTCGTGTATAGCGTTTGGTAAGAAGCTCTTTCGCCTCTTCCCACGTTTTGTCTGCAAGTATTAGATTTAACGCGTCGTATTTAACGCGTTGACGCCAAATTTCATCCAGCTCAGCTTTATTGGCTGGCCATTCAGCATCTTCTCTGTCGTAAAAGAACTTATCGCCTTCTTTTTCAAAGTCGAACGGGCCTTTCTCTAACAGTGCAAGTGCAAATTCATAACGCTCAATGCGTCGTTTTGCGCTTACGTTATACATATCATAGGCAACAGAGAGGTTGCCTTTACTCAGCGCATCATCAAACAATGTGCGGTATTTCTCAAAACCCACAACATCAGACAGCAATAACACTTGTTTATTGTGATCTAATGAATCGATGAAGCGCTGGTAAACTCTAGCTGAGAGTGCATCATCCAACGAAATTTCCTTGTAGTGCGCCCTGGTAAAGAGTGCGCTTACTCGCTTAGCTGCAACACTGTGTTGAGATTCCTGTTGTAAAATGGGAAGCTCGTCTACCTCTGGTGTTGACGTAACTGCGCCTGCTCCTACCCCAACGGTAAGAAAAGCACTGGCGATGGAAATTCGAAGGATGTCTCTCATATTTTACGACCTCTTGGAGCGTGCCAAACGTAAAGCGTCTGCGTTTACTTTAACTACCATGCCTGAGTCTAATTGAACGTGAATGCCATCTTTAGCTACTTCGGTAATTACTGCAGGCATAGGTGCTTTACCTAATTTAACGGTAACTTGCGTACCTTGCTGTAAATCGCTATCTGTCAATTTCGCAGGTGGTGTATTGTTTGGTCTGTTATTTTTCGGTTTAGTTCCGCGCTTAGTATCAGCATGGTCCGAATTTGCAGATTTTTCACCTTTTGGACGATTAAATTGACGTTTATCTTTACGCTTAGGCTGCTGAGCTAGCTTAGCTTTGCGCTTTTCAGCTGCTTTTGCTTTGCTTTCTTCTAACTGCTGCTGCGCATGATCAGCGTGTTCTTTTTCAATTGCATCGCCTTCAACGCCGTCTAAATCTACACGGTTTGCACCTTCTTTGATGCTATGAAGATAGCGCCAGCTGTTGGTGTAATGTCGTAGTGTAGAACGAAGTAAGGTTTTGCTAACGCGTTCCTCTTCTTCTAAACGTGTGGCAAGATCTTGAAAAATACCGATCTTAAGTGGGCGGGCCTCGCCTTCAATGCTAAAACATTTCGGAAAGGTCTCTGCAAGGAAAGCTATCACTTCCTTACTGTTGGTAAACTTCTCTGGTGATTCCATTAACTTTCTAAATTATTCAGGAGATTTCATCGTTACTTGCATCATCCCAAGTTGCCAGCGTGTGGTCAACCCAATCAAGCAATTCGTCGTCATCTATTTCTAATAAATGCTTATCTTGTTGCCAAGATTCCCATGCGTAGTGCAAAATTTGCTCTAAACGCTGTGTTTCAATATCTTCTTCTGCATTGTCGTACACCGCATGTAAGATAAAATTTAAACGTTCAGATGCCTCATCTGGGTCATCATGAAAGTCTTCCATATCCTCATACGTGGATAAAACAACGTGAATATCAACACTGGATTTCATAATTATTTCTGCGAATCCATAAGAATTTGAGCAATTTCAACGAGCCCTTTTTCGTCTTCTTCGGTAAAGCGTTCAAAAACAGGGCTGTCGATATCAAGTACGCCAACCAGCACATCGTTTAGCACTAGTGGAACAACAATCTCAGAGTTTGACGCAGCATCACAGGCAATGTGTCCTTCGAACTGATGAACGTCTGCTATACGCTGAACAGTTCTGGTACTTGCACTCGTTCCGCAAACGCCTTTTCCAAGTGGAATGCGAATACATGCTGGTTGCCCCTGAAATGGACCGAGTACCAACTGCTCTTCTTTATAAAGGTAAAAACCTGCCCAATTCACCTCTTCGAGGCTATTGAAAAGCAGCGCACTTATATTTGCCATGTTAGCGATAAGATCGTGCTCGCCAGAAACCAAGCTCTTTGCTTGGTTTATTAACTGACCGTACTGTTGTTCTTTCAAACGAATTTCCTGCTATTGAACAATGTTAAAAGACACATTAACACGCGCTTCTATGCGCTCTTGGCCAGGTAAAGACATAGACATGTCTTTGGCAAAAGCTTCTGCGCGCATTACTGGAATCGGCATATTGCCACCAGATTCTGAGATTGCAACAACTTCACCTACTTCAATCTCTAATTCTTTTGCTAATAACTGTGCACGTTGCTTTGCGTCTTTTACCGCAGAGATAAGTGCTTTTTGATAGGCATCGCCTTCACCAACTGAAATAAAGTTGAATTGTTGTATGCGATCAACACCTCGTTTAAGCACGCCATCTAATACTTTATCATAAGTTTCAAGGTCAGTAGATGTGACGGTGATATCTCGTGACAACGTGAAACCTTCTTGCTGACGGCCTTGAGGCGTATTGATATAGCGAGGTTGTAAGCGTACTTGCATACTCTGAATGTGCTTTTCATCTATACCTTGATTAAGCAAGAACTTAACAATAGAGCGGAGGTCCGAATCAAGCTGAGTGTTCAGTTTACCTACTGTATTACCTTCTTCTTCAACAACGAGTGTGACTGAATAAGCGTTTGGTGTCACTTCTACCGCTCCTACGCCTTGCACATTTATAACCGCTTCTTGTGCGGCCTGTGCGGAAACCATAGGTGCAGATAAGGCAATAAATGATGATGCTAACAATGCTTTTTTAACTACACTTTTAGCTGTCGAATAAGTATTAGTACGCGTGATCATTTTCATAGAGATTCCTTTTTTATGGTGCCTTTTAATTACGTTACCTAAAGGATAAATATTTAAAACTGAATAGTTTATGAATATACGCAATAAACGAAATCTTAACACTGAACTGAGACGAGAAGAGATATAACTTCGCCGAGATGTACTTTTTATGAGGCAAGACCAAAAAATGGATAAGTAATACCAGTCAACTTGATGTAGTGCCACTATACCTGCGGTAACACGGCGTGATTACGAAGATTTTAAATCTCCCTGAATGGGTAATGATCTATGCGGACTGATATCAAAGCGCGATGTTAAATGGGTTTTATATGCTAAATGGTTAAAAGCCAACCGTTCAGCTAAGCATCTCGCTGAACGTGTTGACCGAAAAGATTAAAAGGCGCTAAGCGTTTTACTTAAGCACAGTGCGCAACGCAGCAAGGCAGTGATCGATATTACGGGGTTTACATGCATATCCCATAAGACCAATTCGCCATACTTTACCGGCATGATCGCCTAAACCGGCGCCGATTTCTAAATTAAAATCTTCAAGCAATTGCTTGCGAACGGCAGCATCGTCTACGCCGTCTGGAATTTTAACTACATTTAATTGAGGCAAACGATAAGCACTGTCTACCGTTAGCTCTAACCCAAGTTCACTTAGACCCTGCGCAAGTTTTTCATGACCCAATGCATGACGCTGCCACGCATTTTCTAAGCCTTCTTCTTTTAAAATCAGAAGTGCTTCGTACATAGCGTACATACTGTTGACAGGTGCAGTATGGTGGTAGGCACGCTTGGCGCCCTGCCCCCAATAACCAACAATCAAGTTCATGTCTAGAAACCAGCTTTGCACTTTCGTTTTTCGGTTTTGAATAACGTTAACTGCTCTTTCACTAAATGAAACAGGAGAGATACCCGGCACGCAACTCAAACACTTCTGTGAACCTGAATAAATAGCGTCAATGCTCCAACCGTCAACATCTAACTCGATACCTCCAAGAGAGGTAACTGCATCAACAATGCTAAGACAATCATACTTTTTAGCCAGCTCACAAAGCGCTTTGGCTTCATTGCGTACGCCCGTAGATGTTTCTGCGTGAACAAAGGCAAGGATCTTAATATCCGGATTGGCTTTAAGGGTGTCTTCTACCACATTAAGGTCAGTTTGCTCGCCCCATGTATTGTTGACGGTAATAGCCTCACCACCACAACGCTCTACGTTTTCGACCATTCGATTGCCAAATACGCCGTTAATACACACGAGTACCTTATCGCCTGGTTCTACAAGATTAACAAAACATGCCTCCATTCCTGCTGAGCCCGGAGCAGAAATAGGCATAGTAAGTGCATTCTCAGTTTTAAACGCATACTGTAAAAGCTGCTTGGTTTGGTCCATTAACTCAATGAATAATGGATCAAGATGGCCCAGGGTGGGTCTCGCCATGGCGTTTAAAATTCTGGGGTTAACATCGGATGGTCCTGGACCCATCAAAGTCCGTTCAGGGGGAATAAAAGTAGAAAATGATTGCATAATCCATCCTCGTATTAATGTAAGAGCCTGTTTTTAGAGTCAGTATCACGCATATTTAGCATGAACGTTGACGTCATACTACAAGGATAATGGCATGGTACAACCGTCTGTTTTCAACATAACCTACATGAATGAAAGTATGTCTATATATTTAACAAGGGTATATATTAACAACGCTTCATCACGTGGATAAAATGTGTGCAACATGTGGATATAAACTGTACACCTTTTTGCTCAAAAAACACCACATCCGACCAGTCTTTAGTCCATTGATTACTAACGTATAAGTTCTACAATTTAATTGACGTTGAGAGTGTAAGATAAAATTCACACAAAAATTGTTTATAATTTAAACAAATGTATTCTATACTCATTGTCCGTTTAAAAGATTTTATTTAAACTCTCCTGTGTAAAAGTTAGCGCACGGCTCAGCAATGAGCCATTCCCCTAGGCCCGGAACGTTTGTTCTGGGCATTTTTTATGGGGATTCAAAATATCGCGAACAGCCTAGTCTTAAATTTCAGCTATCAACTGGCTGTAATGATGACTTATATGTTTTGGCGTTATCTACGTAATGTTCAGCGGACGCTTTTAGTTTGGGTTCGATCTTCTCATCAAATGTTCTAATGACTTTACCAGGCGCTCCAACTACTAAACTGTAATCTGGAATTTCCATGTTTTCCGTTATCAAAGCGTTAGCGCCAATGATGCAGTACTTTCCAATTTTTGCACCGTTTAATACGACAGCGTTAATTCCTATCAAGGAATAGTCACCAATCTCGCAGCCGTGAAGCATGACTTTATGTCCTACTGTTACCCCTTCACCTAGCACTAAAGGAATACCTGCATCGGTGTGTAATACGCTGCCATCTTGGATATTCGTATTTTCACCAACGGTTATCTTGTCCATATCGCCGCGTATAACCGCATTGAACCAAACGCTTGAACCCGCTTTGAGTTCAACATTACCAATAACATGTGCGCCTGGCGCTATAAACGCACTTTCATCAACCAGCGGTGATGTAGAACCTAATTTGTAGCGCATTACCCTCTCCCTATTCGTCTACTTTTCTCATTAATCCTTCTTGCATGGTTGACGCAACAAGTTCACCATTTTGGTTAAATATTTGTCCGCGTACCAAACCTCTAGAGCCTCCGCTAAAAGGACTTTCCATTGCGTACAATAACCATTCGTTCATATTGATTGGGCGGTGGAACCACATAGCATGGTCTATCGTTGCGATTCGAAGTGATTTATCAGTTACCGCAACACCGTGTGGTTGAAGCGACGTACTGAGAAAATGATAATCTGATGCGTAAGCAAGCGCAGCTTGATGAACAGTCAGTGATGCATTCATTGTGTCTCTTGCTTTTAACCAGATATAACGCGTCGGTTCGCGTTTCGCTGACTGGTAAGAGTTAGCTGCATCTACCGTGCGGATATCTACAGGTTTATGATAGCTCAACGCTTCTTGCATAGGACGTGCAATCTTATTGAAGTTAGCTTCATAGAATTCAATGTCAGACTGCACATCGTCCGGCGCAGGCACATCTGGCATTGTTGGGTTTTGATGCTCCATGCCATCTTGAGGAACCTGAAAAGACGCTGTCATGTAGAAGATATTTCTACCATCCTGAATGGCTTTAACCCGTCTAGCAGAGAAACTTCTGCCGTCTCGCACTACTTCAACATCGTAAACTACAGGCTTTTTAGCGTCGCCTGGTAGTAAAAAATAAGTGTGGAATGAGTGTGCGACTCTACCAGCCTCCACTGTTTCGTATGCAGCTGCTAACGCTTGCCCCAAAACTTGTCCACCAAACAAGGCGCGGAAGCCTAAATCCCAGCTTTGACCTCGATAGATGCCAGCTTCCACTGTTTCGAGTTCAAAAAGTGACGATAGTTTAATCTCAGACATGTTGTACTTTCTCTTCAATTACTGCTTTTGGGTTTCGCGGGTAGTACTTTTCAGGCAATTTTGCTTTATGCTCGAAAAAACGCGTATCTTTATAGGGTAACTTCATAAACCCTGAAATGCCTAGCCCTTTTATTTTGGGAATTTGCTGAACGAGTTGCGCTAATAATGCGTGGAAGCGCTCTTCTTGGCTGTGATCAAGCAACGTGTAATAGTTGTGAATTTTCAAATGCCGAGGTAATGCTTCAAATATAATACAACCAGTGTGATGTATTGTATTAAGTTGAACGATGGTATCGATAATCTCCTGAGGCAGCTTTAATAGTTCGTCCGGATCATCGCCATCTTCGAAATATGAGTGAGTACGGCTTTCATCCTTTTGTGCAGAAACCCGTGATAGTTCGTAGGGAATAAACATACCGCCTGCTGGTTTAAAGTCTTCATCTTCACTTTCGCGTTCAATGTGCAGCGTGTTTTTGGCGTTGAACATACAACATTTGAACACCGCGGGCTTGTGAATAGCCCTTGCTAAATTAATGACATTATTCACTGCTAAATCAAACGCTGCTTTCATTGATTCATCATATAAGTTCAAGCTCGAATCGACATATATACCTTCTGGCTCCCAGCGCACAGCCATACCGCCAACTACAGGGTAACGGCCTAGTCTGCTTATTGCAGAAACAAATGCTTTTTCGGTATCCCCCATGCCCTGTAAATAGTTTTTGTAGTAGCGGTCAAATTGCGCATCGTCTATATAACGAAGTTCCTCTACGTCTTTTTCATCTAACGAGTCAGACAGTCTTGCCTGTTGGCGTAGGTAAGATTTTCGAGAGCTGTAAACAACGGTTTCAATATCAGCACGGTTCTGAGTGTGGGCCAGCCATGTAGGGATTAACGGAGTATATTGTGTTGGCTTGTCTTGAGTGAAAACCATATTCTTCAAAACGTGGAGATGATTAAACAGGTAATCTCCGCCTTGTCTTCTCTTTGTAGGATCTTCACTGAGCATGTGCTCAAGGATATTAGCAAGCATTTTAGGAAGACCAAGGGATGAAGGTGTAATAACCTTGCTTCCGTAACGACACGATTGCCCTGATGCCAATGCATATAATGTACTGGCCAAGCCTTGTTCATCGAAGCGGGGGCTGGAGAGTGCGCCATTAAGCTGCTCCTCGCCAATAAAATAAACATCGCCAAGTCGAGCATTAGTTTGATGCAGTTCACCCGACATTAAATCCATTACATTGTTACCTACATATTGCCCAGTGATGTCAGTCTGTGCGAACACTGAAGAGCCCCAATCAATCAATCCAACCGATTCATTTTCGGCATCCCAAACCAGGTTCGAGGGTTTAATGTCTCCGTGCACAATGGGTTTAATTTCTCCATTTTCACTGTATTGGCGAAAACTGGATAAAAGTTCGCCGACCTGCACTGCAATTTTGACGATAATACGGGGCGAAAGTGGGCCTGTTTTCAAGCTGACTTTTTCTAGGTCTTCGCCAGGTGCGCGACCCATAACCAAGATGGATTGTTTGCGTATTTGTTGATATTCAATAAACCGCGGCACAAACTCATGATTAACGTGAGAAAGCATAAAAGCTTCCTCTTCTAGTCTATCTTGCACATGCTGCGGCAACGTTATTCGCGAAAACTTAAATACCCGTGATTCACCGCTTGGCGCGTTCCCTGCAAACGCAAACCCAAAGGCTCCTTTCCCTAAAAGTTCGATGTCACTGTACCCCAACCCTTCTAACTGCGAGATACAAAGGTTTACCCAGTCTTTTAACTTTTTCGCATCCGCATGTGATAGCAGATATATCGACTGCTCATCGGGTATATAGAAATGTTTTAGGCCTTTGAGTTGCGACATGTTTTTTACTTCACGCTTTTAGTGACTTATTTGAAACGGATTAATCAGCAACAATACGCTTACCATTGTTAAACTGCACAGCAATCAATTATCTTCGTTTATCCAGGTAACATGCGCTGTAGCGTGATAACCCGTTTCATCGGTACCTAACCTACCAACAACGCTTTCTAACGCGCTCTCTAAATTAGCATCTAATTGCCAAGGCGGGTTTAAAACGAATACGCCCGAACCATACATTCCGGCATCAGCGGTATTTTCTGCCACGCATATTTCTGCTTTAAAACAGGGTTTACCTATTGCTGCGAGCTTTTCACACATAGCTTCACTTGCACCACTTTTGGCGCCCGCTCTCTCTGAAAGTAGTGGATACCACACTACGATTTGTGCCTGCTGCCAGCGTTTGAATACCTGCTCCACCCCCTTAACAAGGTCGCTATATTCATTCACGCGCTCATAAGGGGGGTCGATTAAAATAGCACCGCGATTGGGTTTAGGTGGCGTGAGTGCACGAAGCCCTTCGTACCCGTCACGTTTATGGACGTGGCTATTACGGGTGCGTAAACGGGATACGTTGCTGTCTAATTTATCGAATTCTGCAGGGTGAAGTTCCATGAGGTGTAAGTTATCACCGCCCCTTTTTGCTTTTGCGCTTATTGCCGGTGAGCCCGGATATTGTTGTTGTGCTAAGAACGGTTCACACAACGATAAATAGTCGGCCAACAAATTTGGCAAGTCCTGAACGCCTTTATCATCTATAAGCAAACGAGATATACCCGTCTCATACTCTTTATTTTTTGATGACATGGCATCGGTTAGATCGTACGCGCCCGCGCCTGCGTGAGTGTCGAAAAGCGTAAAAGGTTTATCTTTTTTCTTTAATGCGTTGATAACGCCAATCCAACAAAGATGTTTGATGACATCAGCGTGGTTGCCCGCATGAAAGGCATGTTGATAACTAAGCACAAAACCTCAGTAAAATTTTCGTTTGTTTATAGTGCTCTATAATAACGTCAACGCGCTTTGAGGTATACAAAACATCGAGTAGGGTGAGGCGTCACCGCCTCATCCCTCTCACAGAACCGTACATACGGGCCTCGTATACGGCTCATGTACATAGTTATTTAGCGTAA
>NZ_JAKREZ010000027.1:0-64414 GCF_022348345.1 Alteromonas sp. CNT1-28
GAGCCTGTAACAGATTCTGTGTAACTGCCATTAGTTAATATGCTTTTCGAGGCGTTCCTCGAACTCGATAATAAATCGACTCATCGCCTGACGCCAGTTTTGAATCGGCATCGACCATTTTTTACTGGCGTCTTTTATTGCTAGATACACCATTTTTCTTGCTGAATCATCGCTGGGGAAGATTTTCCGCTTTTTAATAGCTTTGCGGATAACGCTGTTCAGAGATTCAATGGCGTTAGTGGTGTAAATCGCCTTGCGGATGTCCTCAGGGTAATTGAACAAGGTGTTGAGATTATGCCAGTGCGTGCGCCATGACTTGCTAATTTGAGGGTACTGGCCGTCCCATGTTTCAGCAAACCGTTCTAGTTCAAGCAGAGCTTCATCTTCTGTTGCTGAGCGGTATATGCGCTTTAAATCCGCTGTGACAGCTTTATAGTCCTTCCATGACACGTATTTCAGTGAGTTACGCACCATGTGAACGATACAGAGTTGAATATGTGTTTGTGGGAACACAGCATTAATCGCATCAGGGAAGCCTTTCAGACCATCTACACAAGCAATAAGGATGTCTTCTACGCCGCGCTGCTGAAGTTCGGTTAGCACGTTTAGCCAGAACTTAGCGCCTTCATTCTCGGCAATCCACATGCCCATCAACTCTTTGTGGCCTTCGGTATTGATGCCCAAGGCCAGGAAGATAGATTTGTTGATGATGCGTTTATCTTGGCGTACTTTCACCACGATACAGTCGAGGTAAACGATGGGGTAAATAGCATCTAACGGGCGTGACTGCCACTCGACCACTTGCTCGATAACCGCATTAGTGACGCGAGAAACCAATGTTGGCGATATCTCAGCACCGTACCATTCATCAAACGCATTGACGATTTCACGAGTACTCATGCCCTGTGCATAAAGCCAGAGGATTTTATCGTCCATTGACGTAAAGCGAGACTGATGTTTTTTAACGAGTTTAGGTTCAAAGGAGCCTTCACGGTCACGAGGTGTATCGAGTTCAAACTCACCATCTTCGGTTTTAACTCGCTTACTGCTCTTACCGGCTCATCCATTTCTGCGTTCAATGCCGCTTCCACGGTGATTTTCTTCAACATCTGACTAAATTCGTTTAAGTCCTCAGGAGTTTTAATTCCCTTGGCCGCTTCCTTTGCGAAAGCTTCAAGCTCTTTTTTGTTCATGTTCATCTGCCTATCCTTAACTCTCTATAGAGTAAATTGAGATAGGCAGTTACACAAAATTAGTTACAGTCTCGGTTTACGTGAGTGTCTGTCCTTTCTCCTTCTCTCCTTTGTTTTTTCGTTGCGTGTTTTTTAAGTGACTGTCCACTTGGTAATTCAATTGATACTTCAAGAATAAAGTAAGCACCACTTTTATTTGTGTTAGTTTTACTAGCGTTAAGCTACGAAAAAATAAGTGGGTGTCCACTTTGCGCTTGCACTTTGTCCTTGTTTGCCACTTCTTCTTTTAAAAAATGAGTGTGTGTCCATTGTGCGAAGCCAATTTAATTATATGTTTGTGGTAAATAAGTAACTGTCCACTTCAATTACACCCAACCTCCATTTCAACTTCTAGTAAAAAACAAGTGTCTGTCCACCCAAGCTCCCGTTTCAACTCTTAGTAAGAAGCAAGTGTCTGTCCAATTCCAACCGATTCGAAAAAAACCACGCTGCAGTTTTTGTTTATCAATGAATTCAGAATGCGATTAAAAACGCTGTTCTTTTCATCAATTTAGTTAAGATGCAGCCAGAGTGTCTAAAATTCGGGCACACAGTCATTTTTCTTTAATTTTATTGTTGACACTAACGGAACCGACTCTATAATACCGCCCCACTTGCTTAGGCAAGCTTTAAAGAAATATGGACGCTTAGCTCAGTTGGGAGAGCATCGCCCTTACAAGGCGAGGGTCACTGGTTCAAGCCCAGTAGCGTCCACCACTTCTTCACCGTGGTTAAACAGTGAAATCAAAAAATATGGACGCTTAGCTCAGTTGGGAGAGCATCGCCCTTACAAGGCGAGGGTCACTGGTTCAAGCCCAGTAGCGTCCACCACTTCCTCGCCGTGGTTAAACAGTGAAATCAAAAATATGGACGCTTAGCTCAGTTGGGAGAGCATCGCCCTTACAAGGCGAGGGTCACTGGTTCAAGCCCAGTAGCGTCCACCACTTCCTCACCGTGGTTAAACAGTGAAATCAAAAATACGGACGCTTAGCTCAGTTGGGAGAGCATCGCCCTTACAAGGCGAGGGTCACTGGTTCAAGCCCAGTAGCGTCCACCATCCCTCTCAATATATCAATCTTTAGAAACACAACAATTTAACTATGTCTTAGTCGTTGTCACGTTAAAGCATTTTGGCTACTCCTACACCAAATCCAGCAATCATTATCAATAACCAGTACTGAAATTCAGCTACGAGCAGCTTCCATTATGCGATAGTCTCCATAAAGAACTATACTTAAGGTGTACTTACCGTGATATGGTAAGAAAAATAAGGGTTCTCATGTTTCAGAGGCTACTAATTGATGAAACTACACTTAGCTAGAAATACTAAGTTGTTAATTGCTGAAGACCAGGTGCTGGCGAAAAGCCATATGCACTATGCACTTGAGCAGTTAGGTTTCAAGAACATGAACTATGTTGATAGGCCCTCTCATGCCCTTTCGGCACTACAAGAACATGATTATGACGCCATTATCTGCTCTTATAATTTGCGCTCTGAACAAGGCGGTTATTTTTTACTTGAGCAACTAAACGAAACTCAATCACTACCCCTCACCAGCGCATTCATCTTCACCAGTGCAGATACCTCAGCAGAAGTCGTACACGCCATCATAGAGTTACAGCCGGATGAGTTTATCGCTAAGCCCTTTTCGGTTAACGAGTTAGACAGGCGACTTTCCAGGGTTTTATCAAGGAAAAAAGCGCTAAAGAATATCTATTCATTCATGGATAAAAAGGACTACGAAAAAGCCCTGGCCGAGGTTGAGTTCTTTCTATTGCAGCCTGAGCAAGCCGAACACTTTCCGCTAGCGATGAAGATTAAAGGCGATTTGTTGATTATCACAGAAAGGTTTCAAGAAGCCGTAGCCTTCTTTGAATCGATAATTAACGTTCAAGATTTTAGCTGGGCAAAAATGGGGATCGCGAAGAGTCTGTTGGCGCTCAATGAATTGGACGATGCCGAAAGAGAAGTTATCCAGTTAGCAATGCGACCTGACTCTGCGCTTGAGGCCTATGATTTACTCGCCAAACTGCAAATTAAGCAGTTAGCTTTTGACGAAGCGCTGGAGTGTACATCGCTGGCGTGCAATATCTCACCTCAAAACATTGCTAGACATAAGTTAGCGATAAATTTAGCGCGGATCACCCATGATTACGAAAGTCAGTTTAACAGCGCTAAAAAGGTGGTCCGCTACGCGAAAGACTCTATCCATGACAAGCCAGATATTTATTTAACTGCCGCAAGAGCGGGTGTTGATTTTGCTATGACATCTGAGCCCGAACACGTAAACAGCATAGTTAAACAAACTAATGAGTATTTGCGACAGTTGAAAAAGGCTCACCCGAAAGCAGCCTTAAACGATGAGCTGACGGTGATTGACGCGCGTCTTCATTATTTGAAAGACGACACAGTGAAAGCACAAATGCTGTTGTCAGATTTTCACATTGATCATGCCCAACACCACTCCACAGAAGCCTTGCTTGATAGAGCCAAAGCCCTTCATGAAGTAGGAATGAAGAAAGAGTCCCTTGCGATTTTAGACGCCATTTCCTCAAGGCAGGATGAGGAGAACGATGAATTAAACCTCATGGCCACCTATTTAAAACAAGAGAAAGAAGAAAAAGAAGCGATTACGCTAAGCCCTAAAATACTTAACAACACCGCCGTTGCACAGTATAAACGGGGTAATTTAGAGCAGTCTTACACAACATTTGCTCAAGCGTTCCGCGTCATGCCTAAAAATCCCTCTATTGCGCTTAACTACCTTCAAGCAATAGTAAGGGCCCGAAAAGCTAACGCGCCTATGCTTCCCGACACCCTTTCGGCCATCAAAAAATGTAGAGAAACACTCGAGTCGGCAGCTTTGTCAGAAGATCAGTATTCTCGCTACGAGAACGTAAAAAGCATTCTAAAGAGCGAATGATAACGTCAGTCATTCCCCTCGCCCTTCTTATACCAATACGATTACTTAATTAGAGTAGACGACTACTGTCTCGTGATAGAGTTTGTCTTTATACTCAAGCTCGTGACTAAACGTCATCCCTAGCTTTTTCATAATATTGATAGACGCACTATTTTGCGGGTTAGCAATAGCAGAGAATTTTTCAACACCTATATCATACAGCGCTTCTTTAACAGACTCCGCAGCCTCTGTTGCGTAGCCCTTGCCCCACGTATGGCGCTTAAAACGCCATCCTAGTTCCATATTGTCACTTTCGGGGTGTTGAGTAAAAAAGCCAAAGGGTCGAACTAAAATCCAACCAATGCTTTCCTTTTCGACTAGCGTTTCCACGCGCCACAGTCCCCACCCTAGAGCTGGATTGGAATAGGCTTGGAAACGAGGAACAAAGATTTCCCGAATATCTTCCTTAGAAGACTTCTTGCCACCGTTGATATATTTCATGACAAGCTCATCTTGGTCGAGCTCCCATAAAAAGTCTGCGTCTTGTTCGGTGATATAATGGTAGGAAAGACGCGCACTGTCCTTGATATGCATATACTTCCTTTATCGTTATTATTTTTAATATACTTACACCGCTGAATATAGCTCATTTTTACAACAAACCAAACTTATTCGATGTATTTATTTTGCCCTACATTTTCCTTTAACGTAGAGCCAATTAACTAGCCTCCCAGCATGGCAAGGTGCTTGGTTGCCCCTGTTTTACCTTCATGCAAATAGTGTGTTTCGTGTTTTTGACCCAGCACATCTTGTAAAAAAGCGACCACTTCATCCACATTTCCAGTGGCAAGAAGATGTCTCATGTCTATCCCATTTTCACTAAACAAGCATAGGTGAAGCTTTCCTGGGGCAGAAACACGTAGTCGATTACAAGTTTTACAAAAATCTTTGCTGTAAGGCATGATTAAGCCAATTTTACCGGCATAGTCAGGGTGGTAAAACTCTTGCGCTGGCCCCGCATCTTTTCTACGCAACAAAGGCTGCCAGCCCATGTCTAACAACGTACTTTTTAGCGGCGTACCACTTTGATGTTGCTTATTGAAAAACTGATTTAAGTTGCCTGTCTCCATTAGCTCTATAAACCGGAGCGTTACTGGCATATCTTTTAGCCAAGCAAGAAACCTATGAAGACGGCTATCTGAAAAATCGTTGAGTAAGACAGAGTTCACTTTCACGTCTAAGCCGGCATCAATCGCTGCGTCTAACCCTCGAAGTACAGCTTTAAGCTTGTCTTGTCCTGTTATAGCGGCAAACTGACGGGGATCTAAACTGTCAATACTTACATTTACTTGGTGTAACCCTGCTTCTTTCCACTGATGCGCAAACTTTTCCATTCGCGCTCCATGTGTTGTCATCGCTACACGTTCGATACCAGGCGTATTACTTGTTAGCCGTAAAATATCAAGAAAGTCTCTTCGCAGCGTTGGTTCGCCGCCTGTTAGGCGCACTTTCGACGTACCTAGCTTAGCGAACGCTTTGAGCAAGGTATCAATTTCGTTTAGCGTCATAAACTGATCGCTCGTCGGGCCTTCATATCCGTCTGGCAAACAGTACTGACAACGAAAGTTGCACGCTTCGGTCACTGACAAACGTAAATAATGAAACTGTCTACCGAAACTATCTTCTAACAAACTAACTCCTTAATCCTGTGCTGCTTAGTCATTCAATTCACGGCTTTCTCAATCTAACAAAAGCCAGTAAAACATTGAGTGAATAACAAGGTAACTAAATTAAACTACCTCTAGTGTACGCGCGGAGAAACCAAAATTAAACACATTCATCGCTATAAATAAGACCATTTTAATCTCTAGCCTATTTCAAAACGTACTTCAAAAAGCGAAAATCGCCCTACACGAGCAGGTTAGCTCAATATCTATTACAACGTTTACGAAAAGCGATTTTTTAAATCAGCGCGTTCATAACACTGTAAACACAATAATAAAGCACACTATAAAATGAGAAAAAACCGTTTTCCTACCAATGTCGACGAACCTGTTAAATGGCACGTTCTCTCACAGCTTTGGCCTTATCTCCTAGAGTTCAAGCACCGTGTATTTCTTGCTCTACTCTGCCTAGTAGCAGCAAAGCTTGCCAGCATCGGCCTACCCTATGTATTGAAATACACCGTCGATAGCTTAAATGGCGACCTAACCACGCTTGCATTAGCGGTACCTATCAGCCTTATCGTTGCCTACGGAACACTGCGTTTACTGAATGTTTTGCTCGGCGAAGTACGCGACACGCTATTTGGTCGGGTTACAGAGCGTGCCATGCGCCGCCTTGGCCTAAAAGTCTTTAAACATTTGCACAACTTAGACTTGGGCTTTCATTTAAATCGACGCACAGGCGGATTGTCACGAGATATAGAGCGCGGTACCAACGGCGTAAGCTTCCTCATGCGTTTTATGGTGTTTAATATTGTTCCTACCCTGTTAGAGATCACTCTTGTTGTAGGCTTACTCTTGTTTCAGTTTGGCGTATCTTTCGCGTTAATTATTGTAGTTAGCGTGGTGGCTTACATTGGCTTTTCGATGAAAGCCACGGATTGGCGCACTCGCTTTGTTACTCAGATGAATGAAGCTGACTCGACCACCAATTCCCGGGCGGTAGACAGCCTGCTAAATTTTGAAACCGTTAAATACTTTAACAACGAATCCTTTGAAGCCAATCGCTACGACACGGATTTAGCTGCATGGGAAAAGGCACGAAGAAAAAACCGCTTGTCGCTATTTGCATTGAATGGCGGCCAAGCTGCCATTATCGCTATCGCCATGACATCTATGATGGCAAACGCTGCCTTTGGCGTCATGAATGGCGAGATGACCATAGGTGACTTTGTATTGATAAACGCCTTCACCATGCAAATTTTTATGCCCTTAAACTTCTTGGGGTTTGTGTACCGTGAAATTCGAGGGAGCCTTGCGAATATCGATAAACTGTTTGACCTTCTCGCTCAAACTCCGGCCATAAAAGATGCCCACGACGCTACGGAATTAACCTGTGCGAACCCCGCACTGCGATTTAACAATGTCCATTTTGCATATACTGAGAAACGACAAATACTTAACGGCTTAAGCTTTGATGTACCGCCAGGCTCAAAAGTAGCGGTAGTGGGTGAAAGCGGCGCGGGAAAATCAACGCTGATGAAACTACTCTTTCGGTTTTATGAGCCTCAACAGGGCGACATCACGATAAATGGAAAAGACATCACATCGGTTACGCAACAAAGTCTGCGTTCACATATCGGCATTGTCCCTCAGGATACGGTGCTGTTTAACACTACCTTGCTGGAGAACATTCGCTATGGTAACCCTGATGCCAGCGATGAAGACATTAGGCAAGTTATCAAACTCGCGCATCTTGAAGCATTTGTAGAAAGCCTACCTGAAAAGCTAGACACAACGGTAGGTGAGCGAGGCCTAAAACTTTCTGGTGGCGAAAAGCAGCGCGTATCTATCGCAAGGGCCTTACTTAAAGGCGCGCCAATCATGATTTTTGATGAAGCCACCAGCTCGTTAGACAGCACGTCAGAACGTGCGATATTAGCGGCCCTTCGCGACGCTGCTAAAGGACACACCAGCTTAGTCATCGCCCATAGACTGTCCACAATTGTTGATGCCGACAAGATCCTTGTACTTAAAAACGGTACCATTGTAGAGGAAGGGACACACACTTATTTGCTTGAGCAAGGTGGTGAATACGCAGCACTATGGCAAGCACAACAACGTGAAGATGAAGACCTCAACGAAAATCCCAAGACAAAAGGTAATCAGTAAATGGACCCAACGCTTATTAAAGCCGCTATTAACCAAGTGATGCCCTTTGGCAAATACGCTGGAAGACGCCTATTTCATTTACCTGAACCCTATTTGGTCTGGTTTCACAAGCAAGGCTTTCCAGAAAACAAGCTTGGTGAACAGCTCGCTTTAATGTATGAAATTAAGCTAAACGGCTTAGAGTCTGTTGTAGAACCGCTATTAAATGACGACTAGCAATCACACGGGGACTCAGCGTCCCCTAATGGCAAAATGAGTAAACTCTAACCACACTAAGATTTATGTTAGCAAGACCCAGAAAGCAACGTCGAAGTGACGTAAACGAACGTATCAAAAAAATACATAATGCCATTGCCGACAAACTGATGTTGCAACCAGAACTATTTGAAGAAGTCGAAAAAACATTAGAAACCCGTTATCACAACAAAATGATGCGCTATGGAAGCTACCTTCTTTGGAAAGGAATAATTGAGGCTCGCCATCAACCAGACGTATTTAAGGCGCTTCTTTTGGCTGACGACGAGCGCACAGCCAACTTAAGAAGAGAAACCATCTTCGTCGGTATTTTAAGTGAAGATGAACGAGCCGCTATTTTTGCAGGTTAACCAATTGCTAGTTTAGCTTCTGGGTATTTAATGCGGCTTATTCGAGGGCTGGCAATAAAATAAGCCAATGTCAAAGGCCCTAATCTACCCGCGTACATCAGTAAGATAATGATCCACTCACCACTGTTTGACAGCTCGCCAGTTAGCCCTCTGGAAAGACCCACGGTCCCAAGAGCAGAAACCGCTTCGAACACGATATCCAAAAAGTCAGCTTTTTCTGACATTAATAAAAGAAAAATAGCTATCCACGTAATACCTATGGAAATCATCGTAAGCGCTAGCGCTTTGCTAATAGTGTCATTTGAAATTGTTCTGCCAAAGAGTCGTGGCGCAGCTCCCCGCTGAATATAGTTGTATGCGGCAATGATCAAAACGATGAAAGTCATCAGTTTTATACCGCTTGCGGTACTCATTGAGCCCCCGCCGATAAACATTAGCAACAACATTAATGCTGTCGTTGGATCTTCTAACGACGCTATATCCAGCGTATTAAATCCGGCAGTTCTTGGAGTAACAGCTTGAAACCATGATGCCCATAATGCGCTTTGAGTATCGAGGTTCGCCAAGGTTGCAGGATTATCACTTTCAATAACAAAGATAAGCAAAAAGGCGGTTACATTGACAATTAGCGTACCCAATATCATTGTCTTGGCATACACAGAGATGCGTTGCCATCTGCGCTTTTTATGAAGCTCTATCCAAACGGAGAACCCGAGACCACCAATAATAAATAATGCAGAAATAGTGATGTTGATAATCGGGTCTCCCACATAGGCGGAAAGACTATCCCCACTTAATGCAAATCCTGCGTTGTTGAATGCAGAGATGGTGTAAAAAAACGCGTGAAATAACGCTTCACTTACTCCTTTTTCCTGCATCCAGTAGGCCGACAGAATACAAAAACCCGCTAACTCAACGAAGAAGGCAAAAATCAGTACCGACTTTGCTGTAGACACAAGCGTTGATAAATCTGTTTGATTAAACGCCTCCTTCACTGCCGATTGCTGCAAGAAACTGATTTTACTTCCTAAGGCAATGAGCGTGACGATGGCAAACGTCATCAGCCCTAGGCCCCCCAGCTGAATTAAAACCGCAATCACCGCTTGTCCAGCAGTTGTAAAAACAGATCCGGTATCGACTACCACAAGACCCGTTACTGTCACCGCCGATGTGGAAGTAAATAGGCTTTGGATCCACGAGATGGGCTCATGAGTCATCATTGGTAATTTTAGGATAACGGTGCCTAAGAAAATCACCGCCACAAAGCTTAGAGAGAGAATAAGAGGCGGCCCTACCTGAATTTTATTAATACCTTTAGGCGAGCGCTCTATCGGTCTGTAGCTAGGATCCCATCTGTTCATTGTGCTAGCCTAGGCGCTATTTTAACAAGGTTCTCTCTATGGCCGCAGAGGATAACGGTATCTTTCGAAGTAACTTCAAAGTCTAACGATGGATTATGATGTAGCTGGTGACCTCGCTTAACTAACAAACAAGAGACTTGCCCCTTACCGACGGACAGCACGTCTTTTAAGCGCTGTGAAGAAAAGTGATCAGACAAAATGACATCAACGATATAAACGCCGTGCCCTATACCCAAGTAGTCATTCACCATTGGGTAGTTAAGCGCTTGCGCCACCCTTGCTCCCATCTCTTCTTCAGGATGAATAATTTTCGACACACCCAGCTTGGATAAAATAGCGTGGTGAGCAGAGCTATTAGCTTTCACCCAAATATTGGCTACGCCCAAGTTTTTTAGTGCCAACGTACACAGTAAGCTAGCTTGCATATCCTCGCCAATAGCAACAAGCACGGCTTCGCTCTGACACAAGTTTAATTCCTTGAGTGCACGCTCATCACTGGCATCACACACAACGCACTGTGTAAACTCACCTGCATACTGTTCAACCAGCTTTTCACTTTGGTCAATTCCTGTAACGGTGTGTCCCATATGAATTAACTCTAAACTGGCCGTTAAGCCAAACTTGCCAAGCCCAATTACACTAAAGTGCGACATTAATTAGCCTCCGGTTTATCAACCGCTATTCGGTAGCCTTGTTTAGGCATTGTCTCTATTAAATCTTTCTCGAACGGATCTATCTTCTTTCTTAGCTGTCTTACAAGAACGCGGATGTAGTGGGTATCTTCACTGTGATGCAGACCCCATATTCTTCTTAACAATTCTTGCTGACTAACAAACGCCCCAGGCTGTTTTGTAAGCTCGTCAAGAAGCTGAACTTCTTTTGGGGCGAGCGCGATAACTTCGCCTTCAACGAGCAGCCGTCGCTCGGTAATATCCAATGCTATCTTGCCAATCTGTCGTGTGGGCGTTGTGGGCTCAACCACAGGATTGAAGTCTCTAAGCAGTACTTTCACCCGGGTGACAAGCTCTCTGATCCCAAAAGGCTTGCTAACATAATCATTGGCCCCCCGGGACAACAGGTCGACCTTGTCTAACTCCTGATCTCTTGCAGACAACACGAGCACTGGCAGGCGACTAGATTCTCTTATGCGTTTAAGTACTTCACTCCCCTCACCATCAGGTAACCCTAAATCGAGTATGACAAGGTCAGGACGGTGCTGATTAAACAATGACAAAGCTTCTCGAACCGAAGCAGCTTCTACACAAAGGTAGCCTTCTGCACCTAGCGCAATGCTCAGCATCTGACGAATATTCGCATCATCTTCAACAAGTAGAATGGTGTGGCTCATTGCGCTAATCCCTTTTTGGAATTGTAATACTGACGAGAAGGCCTGGTGTGGTATTCGACAGCTTGATAGCACCACTATGGGCGTGAACTATGCCTGCTGCTACGCTTAGTCCTAAGCCAATGCCGCCTTTTCCACTATCGCTGCGACGACTGGTTTGAAAAAGCTGTATTGGCGCTTGTAGCTGTTCATCGCTGATCCCTTCGCCTTTATCGGCTATTTGAAACTTAAACTCTCCATCAGAGTGGCTAACCATCAGCAATACACTGTCATCGCTGAATTTAAGGGCATTATCAATTACGTTAAATAAAGCTTGTTCAAACAGTGATTCAGACACAGTTATACCGCGACTGTCACTGTTGTTGATCACTTTTAGTCGACCACTGTTAATACGACTTTCAAGGTTAGCTAAAAAGGCAGTCAGGTTTACATGGGTTAAATTTAGCGCTAACGCGTTATGCTCAATTCGTGTGGCTTGAAGCAGGTTCTCAACGTAAACATAAAGGCGTTTACCTTCATCGTGAACCCCTTTTAACAGTGCCTGTCTCTCAATGTCATCAAGCTTGTCTTGATATGTCATATAGGTTTCAACAGAACCGATAATGGTAGAGAGCGGCGTACGCAAATCGTGGGACACAGATCGAAGGACACTAGATTGTGTTTTAACAACCTGTAGTGCATGTTGTTGAGAATTGACGTAGACAGCAAGCTCGCTAATGAGGATGGCTACAATGATGAAAACGACAAAATTTATGCTGTCTTCAACTTCTGCAATTTGAAATGAGTGCAAAGGCTCGGTGAAAAAGTAATTAAAGCTCAGTGCTCCGGCTACCCCTGCAAGCAAGCCGTAAAACCTTGAGGTCGTTAACGCCACAATGGCACACGCGAGCTGTAGAATGAGCAGAATACCGCCAAGCGGCAGTAACCAGTTACTAAGTGCTAAACACCCTAAAATAGCCACAGCCATAATAAAGAGTGTATAGAAACCGTGTTTAAATTGGGTCATAGGTCAATCGTGTTTACTTCAACACAATGAGCATATCAACCTAACCTCAAATATACGCGTAAAATTTAGGTAAAAAAAACGGCATCTCAATGATGCCGTTTCTTCAACTTGCCAATGCGATGTTGGTCACTTTAAGCATTACGCAAATGATCAGCCACCAAGAATGCCATTTCAAGTACTTGGTCTGCATTTAAGCGCGGGTCGCATTGCGTTTTGTAGGCTTGCGCTAAGTCTTCATCGCTAATTTCATAAGCACCGCCTGTACACTCCGTTACGTGCTGACCGGTCATTTCAAGGTGAATACCACCTGCGTGAGTACCTTCTGCTTCGTGAGCTTGGAAGAACTGCTTAATTTCTTTCAAAATTGCATCGAAGTTACGGGTTTTATAGCCGCTCGATGCCGAGAACGTATTGCCGTGCATCGGGTCAGAACTCCACACAACGTGTCTGCCTTCAGCTTTCACTTTACGCAATAAGCGTGGCAAATTGTCGGCTAAATTATCGGCGCCCATACGCGTAATTAGCGTTAAACGACCTGGATCGTTTAGCGGGTTAAGCGCATCAATCAAACGAATAAGCTCGTCTTCTTGCATGCTTGGCCCCACTTTCACACCAATTGGGTTGTGAATGCCACGGAAAAACTCAACGTGCGCATGGTCAAGTTGACGGGTACGCTCGCCAATCCACACCATGTGAGCCGAACAATCGTAAGGCTTACCGGTAAGGGTATCGATGCGTGTTAGCGCCTGCTCATAGTTCAACAGCAATGCTTCATGCGACGTGAACAGTGAAGTCTCGTGCAGCGTAGAACTGGTTTGTGCGTTAATACCAATAACATCCATAAACTCAAGGGTGTCTTGAATACGGTTGGCCATATCAGAATAACGCTCTTTAAGCGGATTGTTTTCAACGAACGCCATGTTCCAGCGGTTAACTTCATGAAGGTCGGCCAAACCACCTTGTGCGAACGCGCGAAGTAAATTCAGGGTTGACGCACTGCGATGGTAGGCTTCCAACAAACGGTCAGGATCTGGTCGACGGGCCGCTTCGGTAAATTCGAAGTTGTTGATGATATCACCACGATAGCTTGGCAAGGTCACGCCATCGCGGGTTTCGAAATCTGATGAGCGCGGCTTGGCGTACTGGCCTGCCATACGGGCAACCTTAGTTACCGGACAACGACCAGCAAAGGTAAGCACAATGGCCATTTGAAGAATAACTTTAAAGGTATCGCGAATTTTAGGCGCATTAAATTCGTCAAACGACTCAGCACAGTCGCCGCCTTGTAAAAGAAAGCCTTTACCCAAGCTGACTTCACCTAGCTGGCGTCTAAGCTCACGGGCTTCAGCAGCAAATACAAGCGGTGGATAAGAACTTAATGTTTGCTCTACTTCTTTTAAACGTACTTTGTCGTCGTACTCTGGTTGCTGAAGAATAGGTTTATTTCTCCAACTGTCTACTTGCCAATTACTCAACGGTGTTCTCCTGAATAAAAAACGTAGGGCAAACGTTTTACTGAAAATATTTATTGAAGCTAGATGCTTCGAATAAAAAGACTGTAACGCGCTTAACAGTGCGTCTGTAGCGCTTTTTTCTAATCAGTCTAATGTGAAAATGTGAATCTAAAAAAATGCTGGGGGCACTTTACCACATTTATTCTAGGGAAATAGGTGCGCAAACTTGAATTTCTAGAAAGTTATCGTGCTTGCTTATAGCAAAATGGCATTCAAACACACTTTCTAAGTTTGTTTGCGTGGCCACCTCTTGTGGCTTACCGAACGCTACCATGCGACCTTTTTGCATAAGCCATAAACTATCGCAATAGTTGGCACTAAGCGCGATATCGTGAGACGTCATAAGTAGGGTATTCCCTTTGTCGCAAAGGAATTTTACCAAACTAGCCAGTGCATATTGATGTCTTATATCAAGTCCTTGCAATGGCTCGTCTAAAAGCACAACCCCCTCTCCGCGCTCTAACTGCGGCCATATTTGCAAAAGCGAACGACAAATTTCTACTCGCTGACGCTCACCGCCAGAAAGCTGGGTGACAATTTGGTTCAAGAAACCCGATATTTCGAGTGCTTTTTCTAAAACCGGAGGAATTAGTACATCTTGCTGTGCTGTTGCATAAAAGCTTAGGTACTCTTTTACCGACAAGTGAAAACCACTTTCGCTTTGTTGCGCTAAAAAGGTGCGCACACTCGCAAGTGTTGCCAGCGACCAATCGTTCATTGGTTTACCTAGCAGCATGACGGTGCCCTCATCAGCGTCAATAAGGCCCGCAAGGGTAAGCAACAGCGTTGATTTCCCTGCCCCATTTGGCCCTATAATGTGAACGCACTCGCCTTTTTTTGCACGTAAACCTTCCACCGAAAGTCGCGATGCTACTTTTACATTCTGTAAGCTTAAAACGGTACGACTATCTGCTAGGTTATGGCTATTCGCTGGGCTATTGCTATCCGCTTCGCTTGGACTTTCTCCTACACCATTTTTGCTGCTGTTTTGCTTTGTGTTAACACCAAGTGCGGCATGGCCACTTGTATTTATTTTTACATCGCTGGTCGAAACTGGGCGTTGGTGGGTAGTACTATTGTTTGTCGTCATTTCATTTCCCCCTTCACTACCCTTTTATTTGACCTTTTGCTAATGCCCAAATTAATAATGGACCGCCTAACGTAGCTGTTACCATAGACACCGGAAGCGTAATGGCACGGGTCATTTCAGAGCTTAACGCAACCAGCATCAGCAGGCTTGCACCACTTAATGCACTTAACGGCAACAAATAGCGATTATTATGCCCGATGATCAAACGTAAGATATGCGGTACTAATAAGCCAACAAAAGCAATAGAGCCTGCCATAGACACCGCAGTGCCTACAGCAATAGCGCAGACAATGAGTGCGCGCTCAGTGAGTTTCTCCACATCCACACCACTGCTTTTTGCTGCAAGTTCACCAGCATAGAGCTTGTTTAAATCGCCGGCGAAATAAAGCTGTAATGCGACAGCAACAGCGATTAACGGGCCGCCCACTGACAAAATTAACCAGTTAGTTTGGTACAAGCTGCCCATTAACCAGAAAGTAAGATTGCGCAGGGCATTAGCGTCGCTGAACATGTAAAGCCACGCTATAACGGCGCCGCTAAGGGTAGAGATGGCAATACCCGCTAGAATAACAGCCGTAGAGGAACCCAGCAGTTTTCTTGCTAAGCGGTAGATAATAAATGTAGATAACAACGCACCAATAAAACATCCCAAAGGCAGCAAATAGTGTAGGTACGCTGTAGCCCATTGTGGGGTTAGCAATAGCAAAAGCGCAGCAACCAAGCTTGCGCCACTCGTAATGCCAATAATTCCCGGATCTGCCAGGGGATTTCGCAACACTACTTGCAAGGTAGCGCCACTTGTAGACAGTGCCGCCCCTACTAAACACGCAGTGAGAATAAGCGGTATTTGAAGCTGAACAATAATATGCTGTTTTAGTTCAGCCGCTGTATCAGACAGCCCTGTCACGCCAACAACCCCTACCACACCTATGACGAGTGACAAAAGTACTGTTATTACAACCAAAGTGACGGCGGTGCATTTAGTTCCTGTCATTGTCAATACGGGTTCTCAACGTGGGCTTTCGAGATGGTTTATCAATATGATTTGCGTTTATTGTTGTTGGGTTTGTTTAATATGCGCAATCAAACCGTCCGACGCTTCTTCGATAAGATCCAACACCAGCTCAAAGCCGCGCTTGCCGCCATAATATGGATCAGGTACTTCTTTATCGTCTGCATTTGCAAAATCAAGAAACAGCTTAATTTTATCGTGGTACTGGCTAGGCGACATACCGTGCAAATTAGCAAGGTTGCTGTTATCCATGGCAAGAATGAAATCAAATCGCTCAAAGTCGCGTTCATCCACACGTCGGCATTTTAGCCCTTTGAAACTGTAGCCACGTTCTACGCCTGCGGCTTGCGAACGCTTATCGGGCGGGTTACCAATGTGATAGCCGTGGGTTCCCGCTGAGTCAATTTCAATATTTAATCCGGCTTGTGCAGCCTTGTGTTTGAACACGGCTTCTGCGGTTGGAGAACGACAAATATTACCCAAACACACGAACAACACCGATGTAGATTGTTTCATTCAAAATCCTATTTCAACGCAGTGACGGAGCGCGACTAAACTTTATGCCTAGTTTCACGTATGATACGCCGTCAGAAAAATTGTGGAGTTAGTATGACCGCACATGTACTTATGCTAAGTAGCTCACGTCAAGGCGACGAGGCTTACTTAGAGCACGCTAGAGCGCTTATTTTTGCACACTTAGGCGAAATTCGCGACCTTCTATTTGTTCCTTATGCCGCCGTCACTCAAACGTACGATAGCTATGTAGACGCCGTTGCTACCGCCCTGCCAGAGTGCAAGGTTACTGGGCTACATTCCGTTGAAGATCCGGTTGCCGCGGTAAATAACGCAAAGAAAAACGGCCAAGCCATTGTTGTAGGCGGTGGAAACACCTTTCACCTGCTTTCTACTCTTTATGCAAACGCGCTTATTGTGCCAATAAAGCACGCCATCGCCGATTGTACGCCTTATATTGGCTGGAGTGCAGGTTCGAATATTTGTGGTCAATCAATTAGAACCACTAACGACATGCCCATTATCGAGCCGCCGAGTTTTGATGCACTAGATATCGTGCCGTTTCAGTTAAACCCGCATTACACCGATTATCAGCCGCCGGGTCACAATGGCGAAACCCGCGACCAACGTTTGGCAGAGTTCACCACGCTTAATCCAACCACGCCAGTAGTTGCTATTCGCGAAGGCACAGCGCTGCGCCTTACTCATAATCAACTTACCCTAGTGGGTGAAAAAGACGGCTTTATCTTTCTAGGTGAAGAAAAAACGCCAATTCATTCAGGTGATGATTTAACTTATTTGCTTGATAGCGGCGAATAACGCCTCATCGTTGGGCGCTACCTGGTAAGGAATTTCTGCCAGTAGCGGTTCGGGTAACATGGCTTTAAGAGAGTGCAGATTTTCTTGGTATCGCGTCATGTTACCCGTGATGTCGTTCGCAACCCATCCTTTAATGGTAAGTCCATCAGCGCGAATTGCTTCTGCAGTTAATAACGCATGATTTAAGCAACCCAAACGCATGCCTACAACTAAAATCACATCCATTTTGAGTGTTTTCACGACATCTGAAAGATAGTAAGTGGGCGTATACTCATCACCTACCGTTAGCGGTAAACGCCACCCACCTGCACCTTCCATTAACAGAAGATCTGGTTGATAGGCGTGCAGTTCGTCAAGCCCTTTTGCAATCTCGTCAAACGTTAACGCAACACCTTCTTCAAGGGCAGCAATATGTGGTGCAATAGCCGGCTTTAGTGCAATTGGGTTTATTTGATGCAAAGGAAGTGTCTGTCCACTTTCTTCGTTGTTTTCATTTGCGCTTTTTAGCTGGTGATTATCTGTAATTTTAATGGCTTTATCTGCGCGTATTTTAGAGCACGCTTTCTGAATATTTAGCGCATCTTCGTTAACCCACTCGCCGTTTATCTGTTCGCATCCGGCTGCGATAGGCTTGTAGCCGATGGCGCTTAACGAGGCTTTTTGCGCGGCTTTTAGCAATTGGCAGGTCACATAGGTTTTACCTACTTCGGTGTCGGTACCGGTAATGAAATACTGCTTCATCGTTTTTCCAATCTAAAATGACTTACGCGGTAGGTAAGCGGTAACTTACTTTCTACACCGCTCATATTGCTGTAAGCCATGGCTAATTTTTTAATATCTCGACGGGTGAGCGGCGGTTGTTTTCGGCCGGTCTCTCCTGCCCCTACACCTTTCACAGAGCGCAGTAGCGACATAATATCGCCGTGAGTATCGACATAGTTCTTAGTAATCACCCGTTGCAAAGAAAGGCCCGACTGCTTGAAGCCATTTATCCATTGTGCGGTTGTCGGCATATAAGTTTCGGCTTGCGGAAGCTGCGCTACTTTGCGCGCCGTTTTAAGTTCACTAAATGACCCCGCCACCATGATAGCCAGCTCGGCAATACCACTCTTTTCAAGCACTCGCGCTATCTCATTAGCAACAAGCCCAGTATCACTGACCCACTGAAGCGCCATAGATGAAAATACGGTTGAAAATTGGCTATTACAGAAAGGCAAATCAACAGCGCTACCTTCTACGAAAATGGGGTCAGAGTACATTTTTCTGGCCTGCGCCAACATGCCCTCGGCAATGTCTACGCCAGTTGCAGCTGCACCTTTATTTGCAAGGGTTTGGGTGTGAATGCCAGTACCACAGCCGATATCAAGAGCCGTACCCTGTAGGTCTATCGGTAAGTTCGCTAATGCCTGCTTGGCAATAATGCGCTGAACACCCGCAATACTGTTGTACTGCGCGGCTGCTTTTGAAAAGCGATGTGCAACGTCCTGCTCGTTAATTGCTGAAGCAGTATTATTGCGTTCAGCTTTTGCAGCGCCTTTAGTTGTTATAGAGCCTTCAGCTGTAACATGGCCCTCAGCGGTAACATGACCCTCAGTCTTAGCGCTCTTCTCTGCACTCAAATGTGCCGCAGCTTTGAAGGAGCTATCTGAAGGGGAAGCAGTATTAACTGTGAGAGTCCCTTTAGCGTAGGTCGCACTCTCGGATTCAAAAGATGTCTCGGACGAAAAAGCCCCGTTTGCCTCAAAAGCCGCCTGCGCCGCGTCACGCGACAGCTTACCGTCGAAGAGACTTCTCGATTCTGCCGACATAGCAGCTTTTACGGCGGGACTTAGTGACATCGTTACATCTCTTTTTTACTTACAGAATCAGGAGTATTCACAGCGCTGTCTGATTCTTTTTCTACTGAAGTCTCACTCAACGCCGAGTTATTAAGTGAAAGCTCTAGCGCATCAAGCAATACGTCAATATCTTGTGATGTATGATTTGACGTAACCGTTATGCGCAGCCTATCTTGGTTTTTCGGTACAGTAGGCTGCCTGATAGCCGTTGCCCAAATGCCGCGCTGTTTTAGCCCATCACTTAGTGCAATTGCACGTTCTGGGCTACCAACAATAATGGGCTGAATCGCACTTTGTGATTGCCCCAAAGTGATTTCAATTGGTGCATCGCCTTTCGCGCTTATATTAAGTGTCTGTCCAAAACGTTTTCGAAACGACTCTCTGAAATAGGTGATATTGGTTTGTAGCGTCTCGCGGCGGGCAGTATCACTGGCGATATGTGTAAGAGAGTACAAGGTCGCGACCGCTTGTGCTGGTGGCATGGCAGTGGAATACACATAGTGCTTCGAAAAATTCACCAGATAATCAATTAGGGTTTGGCTTCCCGCAATAAAGGCGCCGGCCGTGCCCACTGCTTTGCCAAATGTTCCCATAACAATAGGCGCTTGTTGCTGGCTTAAGTTTAGTGCTTCTGCTGTACCGAAGCCGTTTTCACCCAATACACCCATACCGTGTGCATCGTCTAACATGAACCATGCATTATATTTGGCGGCCAGTTCAGCGATACCTTCGCAAGGCGCTACGTCACCGTCCATACTAAACACACCTTCACTGGCAATCAGAATGTCTTGCTGGTTTGCATCAGAATTACCAACCGCATCGGGCACCTGGCTTTGACAAACGCTCGATAGCAGGCTCTCTAAATGACTTAGATCGTTATGCTTGAAACGGCGAAGCTTGGCGCTATCAGATACACATTGCGCCCCCTCTAAAAACGAAGCGTGCATGAGCTTATCAGCAATTATGTGCCCTGCTCTCGCGCTTTTATTCGGGTGAGACATGTGAGGAAAAAGTGCCATGCACAGTGCCTGATTGGCGGCAAAGCCAGAGTTAAACAACAGCGCAGCTTCTCGGTTTAACCCATCGGCAATGTAGGCTTCTAGCGCCAAATGAGCCTGTGTGTGTCCAGTTACCAAAGGCGATGCACCGCTGCCACCACCAAACTGCGCCAGCCCCTCAACCCAACTTTGCAATACACCCTCATGCTGGCGCATGCCTAAGTAGTCATTGCTTGAAAAATTAAGGTAGTGCTCACCGTTAATACAAATAATACTGTCTTTTTCGTACTGTTGGCAGTGGCGCTGGCGCAGCAAGCCTTGCTCGGCACGCGCGCTCAGCAAATCGTCTAACCAGTGAAAGGCCATTACGCCTCCGTTAAATGCTGTTTCTTTGGCGCTACCTTAGGCTTGGTTGCATCAATAAACAAGTCGTTACTGTCGTCGCCTTGCTCTTGTTGCTGGGCAATTTCTTCTTCTAACACTTGTTGATGTGCTTCGTCTGAGTAATCCCTTGTGCGTTCAGTATTAATACCAAGCTTTTTGAACAGCATTACATCTTCATGGGTATCTGGATTTGACGTGGTTAACAGCTTGCAGCCATAGAAAATAGAGTTCGCGCCTGCCATAAAACAAAGCGCCTGCATTTGTTCGTTCATTGCTTCGCGGCCTGCCGACAAGCGCACATGTGACTTAGGCATCATAATACGGGCAACGGCAATAGTGCGAATAAACTCAAAATAGTCCAAGTCTTCTACACTATCGAGTGGCGTACCTTTTACTTTAACCAACATGTTAATAGGTACACTTTGAGGCTGCTCAGGAAGGTTTGCTAATTGCACTAACATACTAGCCCGATCGCTCACCGTTTCTCCCATGCCAACAATTCCCCCAGAGCAAACATTCATACCTGCAGCACGCACGTTCTCTAACGTATTCAATCGGTCCTGGTAAGTACGGGTCGTGATAATATCGCCGTAGTATTCCGGAGAGGTATCAAGGTTGTGATTATAATAATCAAGGCCCGCTTGTTTTAAGGCCACAGCTTGATCGCGGGTCAACATACCTAGCGTCATACAGGTTTCTAAGCCTAAGCTTTTCACCTCTTCAACCATTTTCAAAATGTAAGGCATGTCTCTGTCGCGTGGGTTTCGCCAAGCGGCCCCCATACAAAAACGGGTTGAGCCTACTTGCTTTGCTTCTTTCGCACGCTGGATGACTTTTTCAATTTCCAGTAATCGTTCTTTTTCAAGGCCCGTATCATACCGAGCACTTTGCGGGCAGTACTTACAGTCTTCAGGGCAAGCACCGGTTTTAATCGACAAAAGCGTGCTGACCTGCACTTCATTCGGATTAAAATGCTGTCTATGCACTACTTGGGCATTAAACAGTAAATCGTTAAATGGCATGGCAAACAAAGCTTCGACTTCGGCTTTGGTCCAATCGTTTCGAATAGTTGTCGTTTGCGCAGAAGGCGCACTAGCCAGCGTCATTGACTGTCCTTTACTAATTATTATTGCTGGCTTAGTCTATGCCCCAATATCGAGTTGTCAACTCTGACCAATTTAAAACCTTTACTAACGGCTAATTTGTGAACAATATAGAATTTGATAAACAACATATTTGGCACCCTTATACCTCGGCGGTTAATCCCCTTCCCTGCTATGAAGTAGTTGGTGCAAAAGGCGCTGAACTTACCTTGGCCACAAGTGAAGTGCTAGTAGATGGCATGTCTAGCTGGTGGGCAGCTATTCACGGTTACAACCATCCTGTACTCAACGATGCTGCGCACAAGCAAATTGACGCATTTTCTCACGTTATGTTTGGCGGTATTACCCACCAGCCGGCGGTAGATTTGTGTAAATCGTTACTGAACATGGTGCCGGCAGGTTTAGAGCGTGTATTTTTAGCAGACTCTGGCTCAGTGTCTGTTGAAGTTGCGATAAAGATGGCGATTCAGTATTGGGCGTGTCAAGGGCGCTCAGAGAAGTCACGCATTGTCGCGCCGCGCAATGGCTACCATGGCGATACGTTCGCTGCAATGAGCGTGTGCGATCCCGTTAACGGCATGCATAGTTTATTTGAGGGTGTACTAAGCAAGCAGATTTTTGCGCCCGCTCCTCAAACTCGCTTTGGCCAAACGTTTAGCGAAGATGACATTCTTCCACTTGAAGAGATTTTTGAAAAGCATCATCACACGATGGCAGCCCTTATCCTAGAACCTGTTGTTCAAGGCGCGGGAGGCATGCGTATTTACCACCCCGAATACTTAAAGCGCTGCCGACAGCTTTGCGATACCTACGACGTACTTTTAATTTGCGATGAAATTGCTACTGGCTTCGGCCGTACAGGTAAGCTCTTCGCTTGCGAGCATGCAGGTATTTCGCCTGACATCATGTGTTTGGGTAAAGCGATTACGGGTGGTTATATGACACTGGCCGCGACCTTGTGTACCGAAGACGTGGCTTTAGGGGTTTGCCAAGGGGAGCCGGGCGTATTTATGCACGGTCCAACCTACATGGGCAACCCGTTAGCCTGCGCGGTGGCCAATGCCAGCCTGTCGCTCATTAACGAAAATCATTGGCAGCAACAAGTCCCTGTCATTGAGAAACAATTACAAACCGAATTGGCAAAATGTGCAGACTTGCCGCGAGTCGCTGACGTACGGGTGTTAGGTGCTATAGGGGTAGTCGAGACGGTAAATCCCGTCAATGTTGCCGAAATTCAACGCCATTTTGTGAAACATGGCGTGTGGATACGGCCATTCGGGAAATTGGTATACATTATGCCTCCTTACATTATATCTTCCGAGCAGTTAAGTAAGCTGACCCATGCGATTTACACCGCCTTGAAATAGTGTGTGAGATTGTTACGCTAACTATCTTCTTGGCTGAAATAGGAGTTTTGAACCACCAGTTGACGTCAATTGGCCCGAGGGTTGATGTTAGTTTTGTTATAGAGTGAACATTCAACTTTAAAGCGGGTCACTAATTAGATCATTAATGCAGAGTGTTTATAGCGAGATTTGAATGATAGTACGTGTTTTAGATAAAGTTGTATTTGCAGTCTTGTTTATCATTACACTTCAAGTCCCCATCTTGGCGGATCATTATCGTCAATACCTCAATGGTTATTATGATGCACTGAGAGATGAAGTTTCTAGTTCGTCAGCGCTCGCCAAGCAGCATGGTTTTTCTTCGGTTGAAGCCATGCTTGAAAGCTTACAGAAAAACAGTGAGCCAGTTGTGCGAGAGAATGCCTCGATGAAAGCCACACGCTTCGCCCAGATCACCACTTTAGAGCAAGGCATGAGGAAGCTAGAGCACGGTCATTACTTCGAAAAGCTTGTGTTTATGGCCTCGCCTTCTCAATATGGTACGCTGAAGCGCGTGTTAGATAATTTCAGCCCCTCTGTCCCACTAACGCCTTCGTCAATTGTGTTCAGCCTTGTTACCGCTATCTTACTTAATCTGTTAATTTGGACGCCACACTTCTGCTATTGTCAGGTTAAGAATATTAAGAATAAACCCAAGCGCTACGCTTATAAATAGCACTTGGGTTTATCTTGTTAATACGTGGTTTATTATTTTTTTAGAAAGCCACTTCTACCAGTCCCACTAAACCAACACATTAGATCTTAATGAGCTGCATGGCTCTGATATTTCGTGGCCCGAGATTTCAAGGCGTTATACACGGCATGCACTAAAATCGCTCGGACCTTTCTCTATCCGTCAGCCGGCTTAGCTATTTTTTTCGTATAGCTTTTCCTCGTTTTCTTTTCATCTCTTTTCCACGCTCTCTTTTTCTCGCTTTAGTGAGCCTCAACAGTCGCGCTCCGCATTTAGGCACATTTGGCGTGTTCTAGGTCATCATCTAGTAAGAGTTGGCATCTTTGCTGCAACACTTATTGAGAGTGTGTGTTGAGATGTTGCTGAATTTACACTACGCCTATCAAAGTAAACACTTAATACCTTTGATAAACAGCAACTTAAACACAAAAAGCTATACAGGAGATATTATTATGCCAACAGATGCGCAATTATTAATCGGGAAAGTGTTGCAAATAAAAGACAAAATTATTGCAAAACGCCACTGTATTCCAAGCGGCCTAAAAGCGGAATGGAACACGCTTAATGAGCAAACTGCGTGTTTTGAAAGTGAGGCGCTTTATAGAAGTGCTGTGAAGGGCCAGGAAATGAATAAGCACATTGATTATTCAGGTTCGGTGAAAGAGCTTTCTCAATTAGTAAAACAACTTAAAACGCTAAATAAAAAGGTTAACGTTACACGAGTTCATCACTAATACCTGCGATGACACGCCACGGTTATGGCTATTTTAAGTTTCGCTGAGTGGGTATTTATCTTTGCGGACTAATGGTATGAGGCCTCAAGCATTCTCCGTGCCTCAGGCCTAAGCAAAAATTCGTGTTACTTTTTCTTTTTAAGGAGTACCAATGTTCTTACTTTACGCGTGCCATAGCTGGCAAGCCTTAGAAAGTCTTCGCGGGCAACCGGAATGTGTTGATACTCGACAGGCTGCCCCTCACTCGCATCTGGATCGTGCAGATAATAGCAATGAGAATCGCAGCTAGTCACCGCAACCCAATGGGGAACCTTTTTCTTATCGAACGCGTATGTGCTGATTAAGCACAATACTGCCCCGCCAGCTTTAAGGGTTTGGTCGATAACATCAACTCGCCAGTCAGAGATTTCAACAGAAATGCCTTTTCTACGTGCCTCTGCCATAAACTGCGACTCAACATTTTCGACTATCGCTTTCTTGTTAGTATCTCTAACGCCATCAACAAAAAGCGGGACATCCTGATTGATGACCACTTTCGCTGCATAACCTTCGTTTACCGCGGCGAGCGCTAATCCCACCGGGTGGCAACCGCCATGACCTGACATCATAAATATCGTGGTCGCAGTACGCCACAACGATAGTTCTTTTTCTTGGGTCATTTCATAGCGATTGTTCAATGCACACATTGCCATCATTAATGCTGATGGACCGCAGGTAAAATCAGTCGTTTGTTGGTACCACGGATAAACCTCTGGCTTAACTGATTTACTCGGCACCAACACTTTTTGCATACGTAATGCGTCAGTGTGATCGTCGTAGTAATCGGTATACATACCAAACTGACTAAACCCTAATTTTTTATACAGAGCAATGGCGCCGGCATTACCTACTGCCACTTCCAGGCGCATAAATCGCTTTCCCCGCAAAAGCGCCCGCTCCCCCAAGCTATTTATGAGCTTTTCAGCAACGCCAAGCCCTCTCGCCTCAGGCAAGACTGCGATAGAATACAGTCTAGTGAGCTGCGTTCCACGACGCAGTAGCAACAGTCCATAGCCAACAATGCTATTTACACTCGGCTTATTTTTGTCGAGGTTAGAACTTGAAGTCGACGGCTCACGCTCGGCCACAATAAGCTCTGCGTGCTGTGCATCAATGTAAAATTTGAAACGACTTTTACTTAGCCTGTCGGTGGTGAAACAAGTTTGCTCAATGTGCTGAAGCGAAGCAAGATCGTGTAATGTCGCAATGCGCAGCACTACACTCGACTGCGTAGAAGGCACACCAACACTATTTGTCGATTTAGTATTAGATGCGCCCTCAGCTAGGCCATATGCACGATTTGCGCTTTCCTGTGGACTTGCATTATTCACTTCAATTACTCGCTCAGCCGATGTAATCATCGCCCTCTTTGCTCCAACCTGTCAGCAAATTCCTGCATAATTAATTCGTACAGTTCTTTGCCTAAATATTTGTCTTCAACACCCGAGTCGATACTTGGGTTGTCGTTCACTTCAATAACATAAACTGCATTGCCGGTTTGCTTGATGTCTACACCATACAAGCCGTCACCCACCGCTTTAGCGGCCTTGATAGCAGCTTGTAACACCGGCTTAGGCACTTCAAATGTTGGCATTGTGGCAAATCCACCCGAAGAGAATCGGTCTCCCTGATGGTTGTATATCTGCCAATGGTTGCGGACCATAAAGTATTGGCAAGCATAGATAGGTTTGCCACCTAAAACACCAATTCGCCAGTCGAACTCAGTAAAAATATATTCCTGAACAAGAACAAGTGCTGATTCAGCCAACATCTGTTCTAAACGCGTTTTCAGCGCTTCTTTATTTTCAGCTTTATGCACGCCGCGGGAAAACGAGCTTTCTGGCAGTTTTAAAACAAGCGGCAAACCAAAGTCAGCTATGAGTTTTTCGCATACTTCATCAGTAGCGCTCGATACAAACGTCGCTTTCGGCGCTGGCACTTTCTGATAAGCAAACGCATCTTGCAAGTACACTTTGTTACAGCAGCGCAGAATTGACTGCGTATCGTCCATAACCACAATGCCTTCTCGCTCTGCGGCACGGGCTAAACGGTAAGTATGATGGTCAATCGCCGTCGTTTCACGAATGAACAATGCATCATAGTGACCCAATTCTTCTTGCGACAGGCGACTCACCACATCTGCGCGAAAGCCCACTTTTTCAGCTGCTTTAACAAAGTTTTTAATGGCGCGTTCATCACTAGGAGGTGTGCTCTCTTCTGGATTAACCAAGATAGCCATATCCCAACGTGTGCGTTTGCTCGTTTTACCGGCTTTCCATTGTATTTTTGTGTGCGCTTCTAATTGCTCAATGAAACGCGCTTGTTGTTTGGCGTTTAAGTCTTTAAACGCTTTTGCCTGCACGCTCGCAAAGCCTTCAATTTGCACTTTCCCAGAGGCTTTAGGTGACACTTTAGTATCGGTAACCGTTGGGCTTAACACCAAAACAGGGTACGGATATTTTTCAAATGCTTGGCGCGCCAAACGTTTAAAGCGCTGATCTTTCACTTCGCCAAAAAGTACTAATATAGGCTCATCAGTAATTTCCGTATTGTCTTGAGATACCGACAAAGAGAAGACGATGCGATCGATACTTTTCTCTTCCGCCATGCGTAAATCGTTAATGGTATTTACAGAAGGCAATACAGAGTGATTACGTGCCTGAGCCAAAAGTGAACAATAGTACCCTTCGCTTAAGTAACGCGTAGTATCACAAATGTTGATAACGCGTGTTTTGGGCTCGTTCAACTTTGGAAACTCAGCAAGATAATCTTGAAAAGTCAGCACGGTTAAAGCTGTGTTACAAAAAGGAGTAACATCATCAGTAACAATCAGTGTATTGTGCATGTAATTCGCTTCTAAATAGTGTGTTGTCAGTTACAATTATTACTGTGTTTGTTCAATTTACAAACACGATTAAAGTAGCGCTGAGTTTACGCTTTACTCATCATTTGCATAGCATTATCAGCACGGCTTTTTTTCATCGTTAAGACAACAAAAACTAATGTGCATTTGAATAGATTGAAACGACTTTTGTTTATTGAGTTTGCCTATACATTGAAGTAAGCAAACAAGATACGAATGGTTTAAGGAGTACGTATGTTATTAGCCAGCTTGGCTATTTTAATCGGATTACCGGTTTTGCTTTGGAGCGCAGGGAAGTTTGTAGGTGGTGCCGCATCGGTAGCCAATCATTTCGGTGTTTCACCCTTGCTCATCGGTATGCTCATTATTGGGTTTGGTACATCGGCCCCTGAAATCATCGTTTCAGTGTTTGCAGCTATTCAAGGCAACTCTGGCATAGCGCTGGGTAACGCCTATGGCTCTAATATCGCCAATATCCTGTTAATCCTTGGCCTTACCGCAATCATTAGTCCTATTGCGGTTAAATCAGAAATCATTAAGAAAGAGCTGCCTGTTTTACTTGGCATCACCTTCTTTGCCGCATGGCAGGTGTGGGACTTAAATATCTCGAAAGACGACGCATTCTCTTTGTTAGGACTGTTTGTGCTTCTGCTTTCTTGGAGTATTTATCACGGTATGAAAGGCGACAAAGACGCCCTCGCCGACGAATACGATGAAGAGATTAATAGCAACGAAGGTACGGTAAAAACCCACGTAATGTGGTTGATTGCGGGGCTTTTATTGCTAGTTGCAAGCTCGCGTATGCTGGTATGGGGCGCGGTAGAAGTCGCCACCTTCTTTGGTGTTAGCGATACTATTATCGGGTTGACGGTTATCGCAATTGGTACATCGTTACCAGAACTTGCATCATCGCTAATGGCGGTGAAGAAAGGCGAACACGATTTAGCCATTGGTAACGTGATCGGATCTAACATGTTCAACACCTTGGCAGTAGTGGGCATTGCAGGCACCATTCAGCCAATGGCTGTAGGTTCTGAGTTTTTATACCGCGACGTTATGGTGATGTTCGCATCAACCATTGCCCTATTCATTTTCTGTATTGGCATTAAGCGCCAAGGACGTTTAAACCGTCTGGAAGGCGGAGCATTTGTGCTGGCCTACGCGGCCTATACGTACTGGCTTATCCAAGCAGCTTTTATTTAAGTTATTGCCGCAAGCCTTGTAAATAATAACGCTTATTATGCATCGCTCACTTGATGGGAAGCTCACAGCAACCCCATCAAGTGACATAAACACCGTTTGCCGAAAGCGCTACTTACAAGGCTTTGTTATTTGTCCTTGAGTTATATTTTTGTCGTGCACTGCATGTAGAGCGCTTTCTCTATTTACAGGCCCAGTGTGGTAGCCAGCGTGATTAGGCTTATCGCCGCAATAGCAAATAGAATGAATAGGTTTATGCCAAAGCTATCGCTTTGACGACGGTTTCTTCTGGCACGCATAATTATGCTAACCAAACTCACTATTAAACATACCTGCAGCATGATGGTCATGGCCGATAAATGACTTTCAGACCAACTGGTATCGCCTTTTATTCCCCAGTACTGCTGCA
Source organism: Alteromonas sp. CNT1-28 (assembly GCF_022348345.1). NCBI lineage: Bacteria > Pseudomonadati > Pseudomonadota > Gammaproteobacteria > Alteromonadales > Alteromonadaceae > Alteromonas > Alteromonas sp. CNT1-28. The sequence continues at coordinate 28,884 of NZ_JAKREZ010000027.1, forward strand.
CGCCACTGATAAAGTCTGGGCGCGCATAGTGAAACAGTATGAGTACGACAACCATGCCAACCCAGCCAACGATGTTTAACCCAAGCATCACCTTATAAAAAGGCGTTTTAGAACGGGGCGTTGAACGTCGCTCTGCAAGTTGCTCGTAAGTCATAGAACTTCTCTCATTTTCGGCATCGCTAGAACGGTCAGCGTCACTTTGCGTAGCACTCGGTTCTTGTGCTTGCTGAGACACTGGCGTGTTCGAATCATTTTTATTTCCCATTTGTCACTCTGTTCTCTGGCATCCCGCTTTATGTTGGGTATACTAGCGTGCTATTGGATTGTATTTCATTGGTTATTTTTACATCACCAAGTCATGTTTCGATCTGTATTTTGCTTATACTTGGCACCAAGCGAATTGCGAAATGCCTTTTTGAAAAGCGAAAAGCTAATACAGATTCTAGTAAGTTATCGGCATGGCAATCCAAAAACATTGACTATAAAGCAAATTTTAGTGCATTTTTTCATTCACAGTTTAATGCACTGTGTTGTTGAAAATGACTCAATAGTAAGCAACAACATAAAATTAGTAAGACGGAGAAATTAACATGACGCATGCGCCCGTAGTTGACGTACTTAAAGGTAAGTACGCCGTTGGCGAATCGGTAACCGTAAAGGGTTGGGTAAGAACACGCCGCGACTCTAAAGCGGGGTTATCATTTATTGCACTACACGACGGTAGTTGCTTCGATCCTGTACAAGTTATTGCGCTAAATTCTCTGTCAAATTATGCCGATATCCAGCGCTTAACAGCAGGCTGCTCATTATCGGTTACCGGTACAGTGAAAGAGTCTCAGGGCCAAGGCCAAGCCGTTGAAATTGACGCGACTGACGTTGAAGTTTTGGGTTGGGTAGAAAACCCTGATACCTACCCAATGGCCGCTAAACGTCACAGCATTGAGTACCTTCGCGAATATGCGCACCTTCGCCCACGCACTAACGTTATCGGCGCGGTAACCCGTGTTCGCAACTGTTTGTCTCAGGCGATTCACCGCTTTTTCCATGAGAAAGGTTACTTCTGGATCTCTACGCCTATTCTAACGGCAAGCGATACAGAAGGTGCAGGTGAAATGTTCCGCGTATCAACCCTTGATATGATGAACCTTCCACGCGACGACAAAGGCAATGTTGACTATTCAGAAGATTTCTTCGGCAAGGAAACCTACCTAACGGTATCAGGTCAGCTTAACGTTGAAACATATTGCACAGCTATGTCTAAGGTGTACACCTTCGGCCCTACGTTCCGTGCAGAGAACTCAAACACATCTCGCCACCTTGCCGAGTTTTGGATGATTGAGCCTGAAGTGGCGTTTGCTGAATTGAAAGATGTCGCACAGCTTGCTGAAGACATGCTGAAATATGTTTGTAAGGCCGTGCTTGAAGAACTGCCTGACGACATGGCGTTCTTTGCTCAGCGTATTAAGAAAGACGCCATTGAGCGTTTAGAAAAGTTAGTAAGCTCTGACTTTGTTCGCATGGACTACACAAACGCTATCGAAATTCTGCAAAACTGCGGCAAAGAATTCGAATTCCCTGTTGAATGGGGTATCGATTTATCTTCTGAGCACGAGCGCTATCTTGCAGAAGAGCACGTTGGTGCGCCAATTATCATGCAGAACTACCCGAAAGATATTAAAGCGTTCTACATGCGCATTAATGACGACGGTAAGACAGTTGCAGCAATGGATGTACTTGCGCCAGGTATCGGTGAAATCATCGGTGGTTCACAACGTGAAGAGCGCCTAGACGTTTTCGATGCACGCCTTGACGAAATGGGCCTATCGAAAGAAGATTACGCGTGGTACCGCGACCTTCGCCGCTACGGCACCGTACCTCACTCAGGTTTCGGTCTTGGTTTCGAGCGTCTTGTAGCATACGTAACTGGCATGCAAAACGTACGTGACGTGATCCCATTCCCACGTACACCGGGCAACGCTAGCTTCTAAGCAGTTGCTTGACTAATAAATAAAAAGCTCGCCACAGTTTGCTGTCGCGAGCTTTTTTACTTCTTGAACCGTTATTATCTCAGCGCTAGTTTACGGACTTACTGAAATTCCAATTGCAGCAGAGCGACAAGGTTCAACCGTGTAAACAAATCCCTCTTCCACTTCATCTGTCTTTTCAATCTGCAAAATTTCGTAGTCGTTAAGCTCTACAACGCGGGTTCCCTCAGGATGAGCACAGCGTGAGAGTGAGTCAGCTTCAAACTCATAAATGAAATAGGCTAAGGCACGTCGTTGTGACTTTTTGTAATCAACACTCTTTTGTTTTGCGTTAGTCAGTAGCGTGGTTAAGTCCTTTTCTAACTCAGAAATATCTTCCGCTTGTTCCTTAGTAAGTTGCGCTTCACCATTTTCAAGCTCATTTTCCGTTACGTTTTCTATGCTTATTAAAGGGTTAGCACTTTCACTACTAAATTCAGAGAGTAGCCCAACTTGCCCAGCTAAAACTCCCAGCTGCAGCGCCACGCCAAGTGTCCATGCTAGTCTTGCCAATGTGGTAGAGGTAGCAAACCGATAGTGTTTTGGATGCCAAAACCGCGCAACGCCAAACGGCTTCAATAACAGTAAGAAAAACAGATAGAAAATAATAAGAAGCATACCACCCACGAGCCCTAACATGGTGGTAACAAAGAACCAGCTTGGCACCATAAGAATAAGCGCAAAGTTGTGACTGTAAGGCAAGGCGTTTGCTGATACGCCAGTTATGCTATTCACTAACCCACTTGCAGAGGCGAGTGCAAAGTTTGCGATGATTGCGTATACAAACAGAATCACAGCTTTACCTGGTAAGCTGTTCCAAAGTGTCATGAACCTGGGCCATGTCTCGCTAACAATGCCCGTAAGTGCAAAACCAAACATTATTGCTTCAATCAGTCTATTTTCTATGTTCAGAAATATTTGCAACAAAAGCATGCTGGTTGCTAAAAAATAACATCGCTGAGCAAAGGTAATACTCATCCAAAAACGCAAAAAACCAACACGCCTTTTCAGGAATAAACGACTTACCTGCTTCTTAATTTTTCCATATACACTACGAATTTCGTTTGCTATTTCCATCACTTAATCGTCAATTATTGTTGTTATACTGCTAAATACGACTGGCTATACTTCCCGACATGCCCGCAATAAGCTATGCTGTTGATTCTAAAAATCAACGGGTTATACCTCTAGGCTGCTATCTATCATACAACGAGCATACAAAAAGTGGCGTGCAAAAGCATATGGCTGAATCAAATACGTTATCTATAGTTTGTGAGCAATGCCATACTCAGGTACACATTCCCGCCCTAGCACACAGGCAACGGGCCGTGTGCCCAGTATGTAACCACACACTAATATCTCATCGCGATGGCGCAAGCGAAAAGTTGCTCGCTTATACTTTCAGTGCTCTGATATTTTTATTACTTTCGTTACCTTTTAACTTTCTGACATTTAAAGCTAGCGGTCAAAAGCACAGTATTGACTTGCCCACCGGCATTACCGTACTCATTGAAAACGATTATTTATCACTAGCGATAATAACCAGCTTAGCGACGTTACTGCTGCCCGGAATGGTACTCGGCGGCCTGCTATTGTTATCGTTAGCTCAATTACAAAACCGACGCCCCTTTTACTTGCCGCGGCTTTACAAACTTGTGAAAGCCCTCTTACCGTGGAGCATGGCAGAAATTTTTCTTGTTGGTACCTTGGTTAGCCTTATCAAAATTACCGAGTTGGCCGACGTTTCCATAGGCCTGTCATTTTACGCATTCGTTGGCTTTTCAGCGTTCACGGCTCTTTGTATATCCCAATTTGATCCCACACGCTACGCCATGTGGATGTCTCAAGGCCAACCACCACAACCTAAACCACTGTGTGAAGCACAAGCGCAAGAGAGTATTCAGCGTACGTGGGCGTTGTTGATCACCGCTTGTATCTTATATATTCCTGCTAATGTACTGCCAATTATGTATACTGAATTTTTTGGCCAAGAGACGCCCAATACGATTATTGGTGGTGTCATATCGTTGTGGGAATCGGGCTCATACCCAGTGGCGATAATTATTTTAGTTGCCAGCGTGGTAGTGCCAGTGGCAAAAATTATCATTCTTGCTTGGCTCAATTTTTCCGTACAGCGAGAGAAAACCACTTCAAAACAATTACGTATACGTTACTACCGCATCACTGAGGCGATAGGCCGCTGGTCGATGATAGACGTTTTTGTTGTAGCAGTGCTGGTATCCCTTATTCAGATGGGGAATACCATGTCTATTTATCCGGGCCAAGCGGCACTCGCCTTTTGTGCCGTTGTATTTGTAACGATGATAGCCGCGATGACGTTTGATTCGAGGCTAATTTGGCAGCAGTGGAAGCAATTACCATGACCACAAACGATCCGAACATTAATGAAGCTAAGGTCAAACCGACCTCGTCCATTTCTCGCATTTGGATTATCCCAATTCTTGTTATCGTTATTGGTGGCTGGATGGTGTACTACCAATGGAAGAATCAGGGCCCTCTTATTACGATAGAGCTGCATTCAGCAACAGGTATTGAGGTGAACAAAACACCGATAAAAGTACGCGACTTAGATATTGGACAGGTAAAAAAGATAACGCTAAAACCTGACTTAAACGGCGTACTTGTCACGGCCAGAATTGATGCAAGCGCGGCCCATCTACTCAATGAAAATGCAAAATTTTGGGTTGTCGCCCCCCGTATAAGTTTTTCTGAAGTTTCAGGGCTCAACACCCTCTTGTCTGGCAGCTATATTGCTATGTCAGCCCATGATAAAGGCAAAGAGCAACTCCATTTTACGGCACTTGAGCGCCCACCGGTTACGCCTCCTGGTACTCCAGGGCTGCATGTTATGTTAAAAAGTGACGACGAATTTGCCTACAAACCTGGCGATCCTATTATTTATAAAGGGTTTAAAGTTGGCGAGTTTGAAGACGCTACCTTTAATATTGAAGAACGTGTGGTGTATTACGACGCATTTATTGAAGCGCCTTACCATAAACTCATAACCAACACGACACGTTTCTGGGATGTCAGCGGCGTTAAATTGTTGCTTGAATCGAACGGTGTAAGCGTTGAAACAGGCAGCTTGGAAACCCTATTAGCAAACGGCATTACCTTTGGGATCCCTGACGGCGTGCCAAAAGGTGAACAAGTGCTAGATAACGCCTTTTTTACTATTTATGGAGATAGCACATCCGCCTCAGATGCACGTTATAAAGTCGCCGCTGAATACTTGCTACTTATCGATGAAAGTGTTCGAGGTCTAACCGTTGGCGCCCCGGTTGAATACCGTGGTATTGAAATTGGCAACGTGACTGCTATCAACTCCTTCCCTGCTTTGGATGGCAACATTTTGGAGCGAGATTATCCCATCCCAGTGCTTATTAATATTTACCCCGGTAAAGCAAGGCAGCCAGATACTAAAGAAGGCCTTAGTGCAATAAAGCAAACTATTCGAAACTGGCTAGAAAGAGATCTCCGCGCATCGCTACGCATGGGTAATGTATTAACAGGTGGCTTGTATGTAGATTTACAGCACGTACCCGACGCTGACAGTAACAGCGGCATTGAAGTGATTAACGGCTACGAAGTAATTCCTACTGTTAGTAACGAGTTCACACAATTGACGCAAAAGGCCGACGCAATTTTAGACAAAATCAATCAGCTTCCGCTTAAGGAAATGGTGGAAAATGTGCAGTTAGCCGTTGAAGACATGCGTTTAGCTGCTGAGTCTGTGGAAACGGCAAGCAGCGACTTTGATGTACTTATCGCTGATATTGATGCGAAAGCATTAAATAGTAATCTTAATCAGGTTCTTGTTAGCCTTGATGGCCTGCTTAAAAATTACAGCGAGGGTGGTTTTAACCAGTCTGAGATAAAAGAGACCGTTGATGCGCTGCAAGAAACCATGCGCAACATTCAGCCTTTATTGTTAAAGCTAAACCAGTCTCCGAATAGTTTAATATTTTCAAAGGATGATGAAACGGACATTCAACCTAAAGCGAAGAATTAGCGCAGTAGAGTCAAACAAATGCGCGGTTAATTTTCGAGCAGCAATGGCGTAAAAAATGAATGCTCTTTATCCTTGATAATTAGCCGATATTAAGAAAGTAATACGCTACAGTGAATGTCAATTGACAGTATTGCCATAGCGAAACATCCAAAAACAAGGATGGAAGGAATAAATAGAATGATACAGCAGTTTAAGGTTTTCCCATCTCAACCTACAGGTAAAGCACTGTTTATCGGTGTATTTGCGCTTTTCACCTGCGTATTATCGGCGTGTAGTAGCGCGCCTCGTTCGCTGACATACTACTTACTTCACACCACGGGTGACAGTGCATATACCGTAAACAAAGCATCAACGACTGTTGTAATAGATAAGATAACCCTGCCGGAATATCTCAAACACCGTGGGCTGGTGTACCAAACCAGTGACACCAACTTGCATATCTCAACCAGTCACTTATGGGCCGAACCTGTAGACGAAGGGCTTACTAAGGCGCTAACCAGCGCGTTATCATCAAAGCAAGTGTCATTGCTTCGCCCCGATCACTACGCAAGTGAAGAAGCCATTCATATGGCGTTGCACCTCAATGATTTTGTCAGCACCTATGAAGGGGAAGTTATTCTATCTGGACAATATGTGATTACTCACGTGAAAGGCCAAACGCAAAGCTACCCATTTTTATTCAAAACGCCCCTGGAAGATGATGGATTTTCTCCAAGTATCAAAGCAATGAGAAATACTATCCAACAACTCGCAGAAGATATTAGAAAAACTGTGACAAAATCTGCTTAATCATGTTCGGCTCTCTCAAGCAATACGTATTTAGTGGCGTAAGCCGTCACTACAAAGATGAAACCAACAGACGCATTATGGTGGTGAACCTTTTTGCGGCAGTGGGTATGTCTATCACGTTCTTGCTTGGCTCTAGGGCTTTTATTGACGGTGAATATTCCCTTTCAACTACGCTCTATACTGCCAGTGTAGTATTTGCTATTTCACAGCGCTTACAAGTTCGGTTTGCGTCAGCCAAAGCTCGTACATGGTCTATAACACTTCTCATTATCTGTTTAATGGTACTGACTCTCCTGCTGCTGATTACCGGTGGTAAAGACAATACCGGTCCCCTTTGGATTTACTTGGTGCCGCCAGTCACTATGTTTTTTGCAGGCTTTGTCAGAGGCCTCATCGCACTTATTGCCTATACGCTAGTTAGCGCCATCGTGCTGTTCGGCTTCAATGACGCTTCATTTGTAGCAAACTACACCTACGCGTTTAAAACTCGTTTACTGTATTCTTTTTTAACCGTTTCATTTCTGTCGGCGTTTTATGAGTACAGTAGACAAAAGAGTTACGACACCGCACTCTATTTAAGTGAGCAGTTTGAGCGCCAGGCCAAGCATGACCACTTAACTCAGTTGTTAAACCGGCGAGGCGCGCAGCAGTGTCTAGAGCGCGAGTACGCAAGAATGCTGAGAAGCAAACGTAAATTTTCGGTCGCCATTGCAGATATTGACCGCTTTAAAAGTATTAATGACACCTTAGGCCATGAACAAGGTGACGAGGTCCTTCGTCAGATTTCAAAAGTGTTTAGTTCTCGTCTGCGAGGACAAGATATTCTCGCACGGTGGGGTGGCGAAGAATTCATGTTCATCTTTACCGACACTGATGAAGCGGGTGCTGTAAATGCTTTGGAAAATATTCGAGATATTTTGAACAACGCACCGCTTAATATTAACGGTAGCGAGATCCATGTAACGAGTAGTTTCGGGGTGAGCGAAGTGAATCCCGACATAGATATTTCCTGCGCCGTTCGTCGAGCAGACCAAGCACTTTACTATGCCAAAGATAATGGTCGAGATTGCGTGTGTGAATTTTCGTCGTTGAGCTCCCCCTCTTTTTCAGAAAACTAAACCAATTTCCCTGTTTAAATCAGCACGGATAACTGACTTTACAAAAAATTGACTCATGTTTAGTTACATTTGCGCTGTATTCCTGAAACACTTTAGCGCTACACTATGTAAAGTATTCGCTATAAAAGTAGATTTAGCCATGAAATGGATGAAAGTTGCACTGCCTATTGGTGTTTTATTAGTAGGCTACTTAGGTATGAAAGGAATCGAAGCCTCTGCCTCTGATAATACTATTACAGAAGAAGTTGATACCCGCCCAACGGTGACTATTGAAGCTTTATCGCCAGAAGACGTGCGCGTTCAACTTACCTCGTATGGCGAAATAACGCCCCTTGAAACCACAAACCTTGCAGCTCAGGTATCGGGAGAAGTTGAGCGCTGGAACCCTAAGTTTGTGAGCGGCGGTCTGGTTCGACGTGGCGAAACCTTATTTGAAATAGAAGCTGACGCATATGAAGCGGCATTGTTGCTGGCTGAAGCTAACCTCGCTAGCGCGCAAGCACAGCTTATCCAAGAACAAGCCCAAGCTGATGTCGCTGCCAAAGAAGCGAAAACGATGCCTAACGCACGGGTTACTGACCTTTACCTTCGCAAACCTCAAGTGATGAGTGCGCAAGCTGGCGTAAAATCAGCAGAGGCGCAGCTTAAAATCGCCAAGCGTGACTTAGACAACTGTAAGGTAAAAGCACCTTACGATGCACTTATAGTATCGAGAGATATCAGCACTGGTGACTATGTAACTCAAGGCACGCCAGTCGCTGTCATTAACAACATCGAATACGCTGAAGTAACCTTCCCTGTAGCAGGCTTTGACCGTGTTTTTCTAGCAGACAACACCATTGGTAGTGAAATCGCCATCGAAGTAGATGATGTGCAGGGCGCTACTGTAAAAGGTACCATTCACCGTGATACGGGTGTGGTAGATAACACCACGCGTATGAGCTATTTCGTTGCCCGTATTGAAGATCCTTACGCCATAAATTCGTCGAAGCCTATCGTGAAGTTTGGTTCATATAGCACAATCGCATTTGAAGGAAAAACCCTTAGCGACGTATACCGCGTACCTCAAGAGTTAGTAACCAATCGATTGTTATGGACGTTAGATGACGAAGACAGATTAAAATCGCAAAAGGTTAAAGTTGTTCGCGAAGAAAATGGCGACTTCCTTATTCAAGGCGATTTCAATGCCAAAAAAGTCGTGATGAGTTTGCCTGAATATCCTCAAAACGGTATGCCTGTTAAGGTCATTGAGACAACGACCGAAATTGTGACAGCAAAAGCGAACTAAGGAGCTGTCATGGAAAACCACAACGATACACAAACCGGCATTATTTCTTGGTTCGCCAGAAACTCCGTGGCCGCCAACCTACTGATGATTTTTATCATCATCATGGGGATAGCGAGCTATTTCACTATTCAGCGTCAGATGTTTCCAAACATCGAAATAAACTACATCACCGTTGAAGCCAACTACCCTGGAGCTTCACCTCAAGAGATTGAAGAGAGTATTTTCATTAAAGTTGAGGAAGCGGTAAAAGACATTACTGAGATTAAGCGTACGGTTTCACGTGCATTTCGCGGTGGCGGTGCAGTTACACTGGAAATTGATACCAAAGCTGAATTAACAGATGTACTTGATAAGGTGAAGCTTCGCGTTGACAGTATTGCCACCTTCCCTGCAGGCATGGAGCCGGTTAATGTTTCCCAAGTAGAGTTCCAGCAGCAAGTTATCGAAATGCCTATTGTCGGTGACTTGCCTTTATCAGAACTCAAAGTGCTGGCAAAAGAGGTGGAAGATGAGCTTCTACAACTTGGCTCTATCTCTTTGGTTGAAGCCAATACGCCGGACGATGAAATTGCCATTGAAATTAAACCTGATACGCTTAGGAAGTACGGCTTAACTATTGCCGATGTCACACAGGCAATTAATAGTTACTCTGCCAACATTTCCGCAGGTCAGCTTAGAACTAACTCAGGTATCGTATCGGTACGTGTTGAAAACCAGTACTACAGCGGCGATGAGTTTAAGCAAATTCCCATCAAAATCGGTGCGGGCGGCGCTAAGGTAACCTTGGGCGATGTCGCTTATATCAACGATGGATTTGTTGAAGGTGAACGCTACTTTAAATACAACGGCATGAACGCTATCTACATTGCCGTTAAAGCCACTAAAACCCAAAACACCATTCCTGTAGCCGAAACCGTAAAAGCCTATATTGATCAGAAAAACGAAAGCCTTCCTCAAGGAGTAAGTCTAGAAATTCTGGTTGATATGACCTATTACCTTAACGCTCGTTTAGACATGATGTTGTCGAACCTGGTTCAAGGCTCAATTCTAGTGGCGCTAATGTTAACCCTGTTCTTGCGCTTTAGGCTTGCCGTGTGGGTTATGGTTGGTTTACCGGTATGTTTCCTTGGTGCCATGATGCTAATGCCTTTGTTTGGTGTAAGCATAAACATCCTTTCGCTGTTCGCATTTATCATGGTACTGGGTATTGTGGTTGATGATGCGATCGTTATTGGCGAGAGTGCTTACACCGAAATTGAAAGCAAAGGTGGCGGTGTTGACAATGTAATCCGCGGTGCCAAGCGCGTAGCTACGCCCGCCACATTCGGTGTTTTAACCACTATCGCCGTGTTTGCTCCGTTCACGCTAAGCAGCGGGCCTGAAGGCGCGTTCTTCTATAATATCGCTGTTGTCGTAATCTTGTGTTTAGCATTCAGTCTAGTTGAATCTAAGCTCATTCTGCCGGCGCACTTAGCCCACACTAAATTTTCCCCAGTTAAACAAAATAGCTGGCGGTCGCGTTTTAACAAGCGATTCTTTGCTTTTGTTAACGGTCCTTACAAGCGTTCTCTAGCGAAAGCGATTGAATGGCGCTGGGCTGTACTCATGATGTTCGTCGCAATGCTAATGCTAAGTATGGGGCTTATTGGTGCTAATTACGTAAGAATGGTCCCCAATCCGAAAGTACCTCATGACTTCCCAAGCGTTAAAATAGAGATGAATGAAAACGTCTCAGATTTAGCAACCATTAACGCGTTAAAAATTGTTGAGCAAACAATCTTAGACGTTGAAGAACAAATCATCGATGAGTTTGGTCAAGGCATGATAAGAGACCGCCTGGCGTTTAACGATGACAGAACTGAAGGCCGTATTTTAACGCCATTAGTTAATGAAGAAGACCGCCCTATCGACACGTTTGAGCTTGCTCGTCGCTGGCGCGAAGCCATTCCTGAAATTACCGGCATGAAATCATTTACCGTAGTTGATGACGTAAACGGTGATGGTGATGACGGCGAATTTGGTTATTTACTCTTTGGCCCTGATATCGACACCCTAAACGCAGCAGGTCTTAAGTTTATTGAAATGCTGCAGCAGCAAGAGGGCTTGTTTGACGTTAGCTCAACTATCGACCCTCCAAGCAAAGAAGTACAAATGACATTGCTTCCAGTTGCGTACGACTTGGGTCTTACTCTATCTAACATCGCTTCTCAAGTAGGTGCAGGCTTCTACGGCGGCGAGGCACAACGTGTTATTCGAAACGGTGAAGAAGTGAAAGTAATGGTGCGCTACCCAGAACTTACCCGCGAACGCTTCGCCGACTTGAAGTACTCTTTGATCACCACGCCTAATGGTCAGGAAGTTATGCTGGGTGACGTTGTGGCCTTAGAGGAGAAACCAGGTATAAGCTACATTCGCCGTGAAGGTGGATACCGAAGCGTTTACATTTGGGGCAATATCGATGAAGAAAAGATTGAGCCAAACGAAGTGGTCACTGAAATTAGAGAGAAGCTACTTCCTCAATTAAAAGAGTCGTTCCCGTCGGTTATGACTGAACTTGGCGGTGACATTGAGGAGCAGCAAGCGCAACAGAATGAGCAGATATTGTTTTTCTTAGCTGCCATGATCATGGTGTATATCCTTCTTGCTGTACCACTTAAAAGTTATGGGCAACCACTTATTATCATGTCGGTTATCCCGTTTAGCTTTACAGGCGCAGTCTTCGGCCACTTTGTGCTGGGCTTAGACTTATCTATGATGTCTAACTTTGGCCTAATCGCTGCCGCAGGGGTTGTTATCAATGACTCACTAGTTATGACTGACTTTGTGAACCAGCGCCGTGCACAAGGCTACAGCATTAAAGAAGCGGTGACCGAGGCTGGTACCGCGCGCTTCCGAGCGATTACGTTAACCTCAATCACTACGTTTGTGGGCGTACTGCCCATTATGTTTGAAACAAGCCTACAGGCAGCGTTTGTTGTACCAATGGCTGCGGCACTCGGTTTTGCTGTACTTTACGCTACGCTTGTAACGCTTATATTGGTGCCGTGCTTGTACTTAATACTGCTTGATTTACGTGGTCCGTTTACGTTTATTAAGCGCAAGATTGTACGCAAAAAGCCTACTAAGGATAACGACGGCAATAGTACTTCTCACACACATGTACCTCAGCCAAGTGCATCGATGGACTAGCTTTTATCGCTGAGAAAAGCTACAAACACCTAACTGTTTTAAAATGAGCCTTTATTGGCTCATTTTTTTTGATTATTTATGATGGGAGTCACCATGAGCAACACCATTTCAATAAGACCAGCCACGCCTGAGGATATTTCACAAATTCGCCAGTTCATTCTGGAACTTGCTATTTATGAAAAAGCAGAGCATGAAGTAGAAGCAGATGAAGAAGCGCTATTAAAAACATTATTCGGAGAAGGCGCAACCGCGCATTGTGTAATGTGTGAAAGCGCTGACGCGCCTATTGGTTTCGCTGTGTATTTCTTTAATTACTCTACGTGGCAAGGACGCAATGGACTCTACCTTGAAGATTTGTATGTTTCACCAAAATCACGTGGCCTGGGTGCAGGGAAAGCATTATTGCAACACTTAGCTAAAACAGCGGTAGAAAACGACTGCGGGCGTTTCGAATGGAGCGTATTAGATTGGAACAAACCAGCTATCGATTTTTACGAGTCACTTGGCGCTAAACCAAAGAGTGAATGGTTAGGCTATCGTATGGATGGACAGACACTTATCGACTTTGCAAAGCAAGGCGAATAGAGCACAAAGTCTCTAAATACAAAGTGCAGAGATAAAAAAAGCCATTCGCTTTCGCGAATGGCTTTTAAACAATATTTTAAAACTGACGGTTAGTTTAGAAAGAACCAATCAGTGATAGACGCGCATTAATTGGCGCACCTACTGTTACCTGATGCGTAGAGTGTGCATTCGGGAAGTAAAGCGTATCAGTCAAGTTTTCAACGTTTAACTGAAGGCGCATTTTGTCGCTAAGCGTGTAGTAAGCTGACGCATCAACGCGCGTATAGCTAGGTAGTACAGGCGATGACGCACTTGTCGATACCTTACTTTCGTCCTGATATGTAGCACCAATGCCGAAGCCAAATACTTCATTCACTTCGTAGGTTGTCCACACAGACATCGTATTTTCAGGCAGCTCACGAAGCTCTACGCCACTTGCGTTTTCGCCATCAAGGTTGCTGTAGTTTGCAGTAATATACCACTTGTCTGTGATATAACCTTGCAGCTGTAGCTCAAAACCAGATACATCTGAGTCAACTTCAACAAAGCTTTCGGGGTCATTCGGGTCGTTATCCAAAGACGTCTGCTCGTTCTCAAAGATAGCTGCTGTAAAGCTCATGCTGTCGTTGAAGTCCCACTTAATACCAATTTCTTGGTTAGTGAACGTGTCTGGATCTAGCGCGTTTGCGTCGCCATTAATATTCGCATATTGCTCGCCGCTGCGTGGCAAGAATGACTCACTGTAGCTAGCGTATATAGAGATATTTTTCTGTGGCTTATACACTAGGCCAGCACGCGGTGACACTTCTTCGTCTTTTCTGCTGCGTGTCTCTAAAACTTCAGGGTCCGCGTTGAATACTTCAATATCGAAGCTGTCAAAACGTGCACCTAGTACAAGGTCGAAGTTGTCTGATAGTGCAATTTCATCTTGAACATAGAAAGAGTATACATCTAAGTCTACATGCGTATCGTCGTTCAAGTCAGAGAAGTCTGCTGTAACTGTTACGCCTTCAGCATTTGTACCAGTTAAACCACGGAAGCTTAACGGACGTGAAATATTAAACGTTTCTCTATCACCGTCAGTGGAATCAAACACAGGGTTGTAACGATCTTGGTTTGACTTGGTATTAATAACCTCACCACCGAAGATAACCGTGTGCCCAATGCTTCCCGTTTCAAATTCGCCAACTAGGTTAGAAGACAAGATCATGTTTTCACGCTGCGTAGTATCAACGTATCCGTCTAGCGTTACTTGCTCAGTCTCAGCGTTATAACCTGCCGCATAAAAGGTCGAGTAAACTTTGTCATAGTCACCGTAAAAAGCGTTGAAGTTACCTTTCAGGTTATCTGAGAAAGTGTGCTCAACGTTTGCACGGAACACGTCAGCGCCCAATGTTTGGTAATTGTTATCTGGATCGCCAAACACGATTTCTTCAAACGCTTCAACTGGCTCGCCGTTGGCTGTTGGCACACCGCGGTCAATAAAGCGCTCGTGGTCGATATATTCATACGACACATCAACAATTGTGTCATCGCTTAACTCAAAGCGTGCCGTTGGGTTGAAGCCGTAACGATCTCCGTAAAAGAAGTCGCGATGATTATCTAAGCTTTCGTACATGGCGTTAATGCGCAGGGCCGACTTATCGCCCGTGTCAACATTGGTGTCTAACTGTAAGTTGTATGCACCAAACGTATTAGCAGATACGTTGTAGTTTACAAACTTATCGCTCGTTTTCGCTTTCTTAGATACACGATTTAAGATACCGCCCGTACCACCGCGACCGAATAGCAATGCATTTGGACCACGAAGAATTTCTACCTGTTCAACATTGTAAAGTGCACGGTAGTATTGAACGTCATCACGGTTACCATCTAAGTAGAAATCTGCAGTAGAGCGCACACCACGGAATACTACCGAGTCGCGGTGACCTTCACCTTGCGATGTATTAACACCTGGTGCGTAGTCAATAATTTGTCCAATGCTAGTAATACCGCGAGCCGTTATTTCTTCAGCCGTAATAATCGACAAGCTCTGTGGCACGTCGATAATAGGTGTAGGGCTTTTAATTGAGTTGGACTGGTTAACCGAAAGGTACTTCCCTTTCACCGTTAGTCTCTCAATATCTTCCATATCAGCAGCAAAAGTTGCTGGGCTTAGAATTATCGCAGCAGCAATACTCGTAAGTTTGAATTTCAAAATTGCTCTCCAAGTGTTCTGTAAGTGTTGTGTGTTTACTTTTAAAAATCTGTAAAACCCTATTATCACGACCCGGCTTTCTGCCGAACTTTGCAATTGCAAATAATAATAGTTGTTATTTTTGGTCGGGATATTATAAAAATTTAGAACAAATGACGAGAGCAAAAGCGACAAAATTTAAAAACTCTTTATAAATTTTCTTAATTTATTAGATGAATAAGACTCAAATTGCACCAAAATAGACTAAAGAATAAGCAGGTGAATATATTTCGTACGATTGTAGAGGAGCATATTGCAGGTGTCGGAGGACGAGCGACAGGGAGAACAAACAGCTAAGTGAAAAGGTATTTACTGGCTACATCATCTGAAGTGTAGTCCGTTTGAATCAAGAGGGATCTGTGAAGTTAGCGCGAAGACGGATAAGCGGAAAAAATGTTTGGGAAGTAAAAGTTCAATGGCCCTTCAATACTGAAAGAGCCTTGAACAAACTCATTGATATAGCCTGCCAACTACACAACAGCATAGCGGCTTAAAATCAAAGCCACTGTGTGTTTTGCTAAGCTCTTCTTATCGTTATCGCTGAGGGAATCTTCAATTTTGAACAGCTGAGGCCAAAAGCACTGCCCTTTTACTAAGCTATCAATTTCATCGACAACCCGATCCAAGTCGTCAAACGCGAGTTTATTGTCGGCTTTGGCATCCTTTAACCAGCGGTGCATAGCCGTCTCTTGGGCTTTTAATTGCGCAACTTCATCTTTTAGCTTTTCCGGCTCGTAGAAGAAGTGGCCAATCGCAACCCGAGCTAAATCGAGGTGTGATTCACTCACCATAAACTCAATGTCTTGCAAAATAAGGTCTTCTAGCTGCTCGTCTAGCGGAAGCGTAGCATCGTACTTTTTGTTTATATTTAAAATAGCCGTTTGCCACTGCTGCGTAACCAAATGCATCACCAGCTCTTCTTTTGTAGAAAAGTGATTGTACACAGTGCGCTTTGACACATTTGCCAGTTCAGCCAGCTTATCCATGCTTGTGCCGTTAACGCCAAACTCTTGGAATGCCTGTGTTGCCGCCTGAATAATGGCTTCGCGTTTGATGTCGCTACGCGTACGTGTGTTGCCTACCATATGGAAATTCTCAAAATTAGTTATCCGCTACATTAACCCGATCATTTTACACCGAACAGTTTACTTTTCAATGCGACCGCACTAAAATGCACTCACCAGTTTACTTTAGGTAATGACTATCTTTGCTGCCGTTGTGCATATCATCACTACCTGGGTTTACACATCTATACTTTAATTACCCTGACTATGGATTACATACACCTATGTCCATGATGCGATTCTCCCACATTTTATTTCTAAGCGTTTTATCGGTTTCCACTTTAAGTGCATGTTCTTCCGAAGAGCCTGCCGAGCAACAAGCAAACGTTGCACCTCGTTATGTCAAACTCGCTACGGTTAGCAACATTCCAGATTTTGACGAATTCACCTTCCCTGCCGTTGTATCGGCGGTGAAAACCGTCGATTTAAGCTTTGAAGTTTCAGGCCGCCTTATCCAGACCGACTTGGTGACAGGCAGTGATATCAATAAAGGCAAGTTACTGGCCACTATTGATCGTAAACCATTCGAAAGACGCGTGGACGAGTCTACGACACGACTTGATCAGGCCAAACGAGAGCTTGATAGAATTGAGAAAATGTTCGCTCAAAAGCTAGTTGCACAGAGCTCTCTGGATACTGCAAAAACATCTTACGAACTAGCGGTTATCGACTTAAAAAATGCAGAGCAAGATTTGAGCTACACTCAGCTATATGCTCCTTTTGATGCAAAGGTATCTCAACGACTTGTTGAAAATAACAGTTTTGTTGCCGCAGGTACGCCGATTGCTCGCCTGCAAGATGTGTCTAAAATATACTTCAACATTAATGTTCCTGAGCGCTTACTTACTGCCAATATTGGCCGTGGGATAAAACAAGCCAGCGCCACATTAGCCACCAATCGCAGCCAGTGGTACCCGGTGAACTATGTAGAGCACTCTACCCAACCTGATCCTGTGTCGCAAACTTATGAAGTAGTGTTTGCCATGGAGCCTCGCGAAGAACTTCCCCTAACACCGGGCGCGCGCGCAGTGGTAAAAGTCAGCCTACAAGGCAGCCTCTATCCAGAAGGCTTTGTTGTGCCTGTAAGAGCACTTGTAGGTGACAAGGATTCAGGCTTTGCAGTGTGGGTATATAACGATGAAACAAGTTCAGTGGCCAAGAAAGCTGTAAACGTGAAGCATATTGAAAATGAGCTAGCGATTATTGAGGGTAAGAGCCAGGGCGAAATCACCCTTGGCCAGCAAGTGGTTGCTGCTGGAGCAACACAAATGCGTGCAGACATGAAAGTGCTTCCTTACCAAGGAGAGAAGTAATTTATGGATATCGCACGCTATTCAATTGATAAGCCCGTCAACATTTGGCTAATGGTAGTCATCCTGCTTTTAGGCGGCATTTTAGCTATGAGCAAAATTGGTCGCTTAGAAGACCCTGCGTTTACCATCAAACAGGTAAAGGTATACACCAACTATCCTGGAGCCAGTGCTGAAAAGGTAGAACATGAAGTCACTGAACGCTTGGAAATTGCCATTCAGCAAATGCCGCAGTTAAAGGAAGTGACGTCAGTTTCATCGCCGGGCCTTTCCGAAATTACCGTTGAAGTTAAGAGTACTTACGACAGTAACCTCTTGCCACAGATTTGGGATGAGTTGAGAAAGCGACTTCGCGACACCGCAAGCTCGTTGCCAACGGGGGCACAAAACCCGGTGGTATTTGATGATTTCGGTGACGTTTACGGGCTTTATTACGCGTTAAGTGCACCTGATTTCGATACCCGGGAGCTTCGAGAATTCGCCCGAATTATTCGACGTGACCTGCTTACTACAGAAGGCGTTGCCAAAGTAAATGTTACTGGCGTTCAAAAAGAACAGATAGTGGCCTATATCAACCCTTATCAACTCGCGGGCTTAGGCATTTCATTTCCTGATCTCGCCTCTCTTTTTGAAGACAACCTGCGCCCGTTCAACGGCGGCCGTATTAAAGTTGACGAGAAAAATGTGCGCCTAATTGTAGAGCGCGCACCAGACAGACTAGAAGAAATATCTAATCTGTCAGTGGTAGTGCCTGGCACAAACCGTTCCCTTCGGGTTGCTGATATTGCCACGCTAAAGTTAGAGCCTGCCGACATACAGCCCGTTCATGTGCGCTACAACGGCGAAGAAGCACTTACGCTTTCAGTATCAGCGTTGACCGACGTTAACATTGTTGATGTGGGCGAGCGTGTTAACGCAAAAGTAGAAAAGCTGCTTCAAGAACTGCCTGTCGGTATTACGCTTACGCCTATTTACGATCAGGCTTCAGTCGTCGACGAATCGGTTACCGGCTTTATTAATAACCTCGTTATGTCGGTGGCGGTTGTTACCTTAACGCTATGTTTGTTCATGGGATGGCGCTCAGGCGTGGTAGTTGGCTCTGTGCTTCTTGTCACCGTGCTAGGTACTATTCTAATCATGTGGCTTATGGATATTCAGCTTCAAAGAATATCACTTGGTGCCATGGTTATCGCCATGGGTATGCTGGTAGATAACGCTATCGTAGTTGCTGAGGGGATGATGCTGCGCATGGCCACCGGCTCTACAGCTAAAGAATCAGCCAGCTTTATTGTTAAGCGTACGCAGTGGCCTTTACTTGGCGCGACCGTTATCGGTATTGCGGCTTTTTCAGGCATAGGCCTTTCAAACGATGCTACAGGCGAGTTTCTTTATTCATTGTTTGCCGTAGTGTTGGTTTCCCTCATGATAAGTTGGGTATTAGCGGTAACCTTGGTGCCCGTGCTTGGCGCATATTTTTACCGCAAAGGTATTGGGCAAACCACAGGTAACGAACTCTCTGCATCGCAACGCTGGTTTAAGCGTGCACTTTTAGGCGCACTTAAGCTTCGTTGGGTAACCATTGGTGCACTGTTTGTTATTACTATCGTGGCTTATGGAAGTTTTGGCATGGTAAAACAAGGCTTTTTCCCTCCGTCAAACGCGCCACTGTTCTTTGTGCATTATTGGGGCCCGCAAGATAGAGATATACGTGCCACTGAAGTCATTGCAAAAGAAGCTGAAGCTCGTATTTTGGGAATGGAAAACGTCACGGCAGTAACCACCTTTATAGGGCAAGGTGCCGATCGTTTCACCCTCACTTATGCACCTAAAAGTGCTAACGAAAACTATGCCTTTTTCATGGTTCGCGCGAATGAACTTGATAATATTCCGGCTATTCAAAGCGCGCTTGCGAGTAAGCTTACCGACCTGGACTTCGACGCTAGCTTTTATATGGAGCGCATGCAGTTTGGCCCCGGCTCTGGTGCAAAACTTGAGGCCCGTTTTTCAGGCCCAGATACTGAAATACTTCGCGAACTGGCGGATGAAGCCAAAGCACTGCTTTTTGCTGACGGACAAGTGAAAGACGTTCGACATAACTGGCGTGAAAAAGGCTTTGCCATTAATACGCAGTTTGACAACTACAACGCAGGGATTGCTGGCGTTTCGCATAGTGACTTTAGCCAGACCATACAGTATGCAAGTAGCGGCGTTCAGCTAGGTACGGTGCAAGACGGTGATTATGCTTACAACATTATTGCAAAGATGGGTAAGGCTGAAGATACAGAGCTTCAATCAATACGTGAATCACAAGTATGGTCTACGCAACAGCGCCAATATGTGCCTTTCACACAGGTATCTCAGGGCTTGGAGTTAATGACCGAAGAAATGCGTATTCACCGTCGCGACCGCGTTCGCACCATTACGGTAGAAGCTGAGCCAGGTGACGATGAAACTGCAGCCAACGCGTTAGCGAGAATCCGCCCACTTATTGAAGACATAGAACTTCCAGCTGGATATTCATTAGAATGGGGCGGCGAATTTGAAAGCTCTAGCGATGCACAAAAAGCGCTGGGCGCGGGCTTGCCTGCTGGCTTCCTAGTCATGTTTATTATCTCAGTATTGCTATTCGGTCATGCTCGTCAGCCGCTGATTATCTGGCTTGTAGTACCTATGGCTATTGTTGGTGTAGTCTCTGGTCTATTAGGTACCGATATGCCGTTTGGCTTTATGTCGCTACTCGGCTTCTTAAGCTTGTTTGGCATGCTTATTAAGAACGCTATTGTACTTATTGAAGAAATTGATCTTCAGATAGAAGAAGGATTAGCCATTCGCCAAGCGATTGTTGACGCTACGATCAGCCGTGTACGCCCTGTTTCACTGGCGGCGGTAACGACCATTTTAGGGATGGCGCCGCTGCTGTTCGACGCCTTCTTTGCCGATATGGCAGTGACCATTATGGGTGGCCTGGCCTTTGCGACGGTACTTACACTTATCGCCGTGCCCGTACTCTACAGTTTGCTGTTTAAAGTCAGCTACCGCAAAAGCTAACGCTTTAAAACTAACGGTCTCTTTACCGCAATTTATAAACGCAGGTAGAGAGACCACTCCCCTTTCAAGCGGTGTTCACTATTAATAACATACGAGTACCGACCTAACGTTTTGCCTCTACCCTACTTTGCATAAACTTCATCACATCGCGCCACGACACCATTCCTACTGGATGCCTTTTCGTGTCGATAATGGGAATGCAGGAAATTTTGTGGGTATTAAAAAGCTCAATAGCCGAATAAACAGAGTCACTTGGGTTAAGTGTAATGACTTCACGAGTCATGATTTGGTGCGCTTTTTTATCCAATGTAGCGCGATCAAGCTTTCGTTCGCTTAGGGTATCTACAAAAGGACTAATCGATTTCATCAAGTCTCTGTCAGATATAATCCCCTGCAGCTTATTGTCATGCACCACGACCAAATGATGAAACCCCGAAGCAGCAAAGAGCTCACGCAATGACTGTAAACTGTCATCCATGTGCACGCTAACCACCCGCGTAGACATAATTTTAGCAATGCTCATTAATACTCCTCGTTAATTCCAGTGCTTGGACTTTAATTTAGTTATAGCAAGCACACGACAATTGTACTCAACACGGGTTTAAACATAGCGACACCTGATGAGGCGTTCACATGTTACGTGTACGGGTTTTCTCCCATTGATACGGCCACACAGAACAAACGTAAATCCAGCTCTAGTTGATGATAATCTGGCTCCATATAGCAGCAAAATTTATAGAAGGCTTTGTTGTGGTCTTTTTCTTTAAAGTGCGCCAGTTCATGCACTACAAGGGCTTTTAACAAGGCCTCTGGGGCATAGAGTAAATCGTTATTAATGGCCAAGTCGTGTTTGCGCGCTTTACCCTGCATACGGTAAGTATGCGTACCTAGCGCGTTAGTTATCATATCACCTTGCTTTTTAAACGCGGCGCGCCCAAATGGTGGCGCATTTTTTAAGTATCGCTTTTTTAATTCCGTCGCGTACTGATACAGCAATTTGTCGGTGGTTATATCATGGGCCTCTGGGTATTTTTTTAGTAAATAATGCTGTAGCCGATTGTTGGAAATGAGCTGTAAGGCTTGCTCCACAATAGTTGAAGGGTAGCCGTTAAAATACCGAGCATATTCATTCACGTTTTTTCTCCTTTACGTCAGGAATTATAAAGCAAATTGGAGCCGTAGACAGTGAAAGCCGCTTACAAACATTTCTGTTGAAAATAAAAAAACAGCAGTAACAATAAGTCATATTAGGAATCCCCCCTACAGTAACGACAAGCTAAATGATATGCTGGTCAAACAACGCTCGAAGATACCACTCGCATTTATCAAGCGCTCGGTTAAAAAAATAAAAAAAGCTGACTTTTCATACGTTTTCCTGTTTCTTTACTATTCTTACTGTAACCAGCAGCTCGAAAGTATGATTTTTAGGTGTTAGCAAAGACAAGCTTGAATTTGGATACGCATTGATGATTAAAAAGCCCTTCTCAGTTATCGCTATGGTGATGAGCTTCCTCATTGTTAATAGTGCGTTTGCTGAAAAAGAGAACGTAAAGGTTAGTGGTTTTGGCACCGTTGCAACAGCAACTTCCGATTCTGACAGGTATCAGTTTCGTTCAGACCGGTCTCAAGCTGAATCGGCGAAAAAAGGCGGCCTTGCATTCAAGCCTTTGAGTTTAGTTGGCGTACAGCTTGATTACAGCGTTTCTGATAACCTAGACTTTGTGGGTCAATTCGTTTATCGAGAGCAAGATGAGCAAAACCTGGATTCGATAACCCAGATGGCTTTTCTAAGATACGATATAACCCCATCGTGGCAAGTAAGAGCAGGAAGACTTGCGGCCGATATTTTTCACTTCAGTGATACCAGAGACGTGTCGATAGCCTATCCTTGGGTGAAAGTCCCCACCGAGGTTTACGGTATTGTTCCCGCAAGAAGCTTTGATGGAGGAGACATTAGCTACACTAAGCCTTACGACAGCTTTAATTTATTGATTAAAGGCTTTTGGGGAAGCGGAGAGAGTGACTTTTCTAGTGACGATTACAACCCGATTAGGTTTAATAACTTACGTTCAATTGGCGTTGAATTTGTCTCATTCGACTGGAGCCTTGCTCTTAAACACACCCAAACCGAAGCGGACAATGACGACGAAGATTTAGCAGTTGTCGCTGCTTCCGTTGCGCAGCTACAGCCATTTTGGAGCGGCGCCATAGACTTTGCTAAAGAAGTAAGCCTTAAAGATACAACCATTCACTATACGTCCGTTTACTTCAACCGTTATTTTGATGCGTGGGAGCTTTCTGGCGAGCTATCATATATCGATTCAAATTCAATTGCGTTGAGACCCTCTTTTAATGGCTTCCTCAACCTCAGCTATCTTTATGGTGCGCATACATTCTACGGTTTATACTCATTTGCAAAGACAGACACATACTTTCTTAGCCAAGAGCAACCTGGCTTCCCAATAAACGAGAGCACTGCTCAACTAGCCGTTTCTGTAGAAGAAGTAGCGAGTAGCTTGGCACATCATCAACAAACACTTTCTCTCGGATGGCGTTGGGATTTGCAAGAAAACCTAGCCTTTAAAGTGCAGCTTGAGCGAACTGATGTTGAAGCTAGAGGAACTGGCCTACGCGCCAGAGATGGTCTCGTTGTAGATGATGAAGATGGGGTTATTCACACCCTCTTTGTTGCGTTAAGTTTCAGCTTTTAGGGGGAGGAGATGACTTTTTATAAACACTTCTCACCCCTACTGGCTGTCGTGCTTGCCTTGTATAGCTTTTCCTCTGTAGCGCAATCACAAGAGAAAATCGTTGTTGTTACTAACTTAAACAATGATGTGCAGGTTTTAGATAAGAAAGGGGTTATAGATCTCTTCATGGGCAAGTACTCGGCTTTCCCTAACGGTAGGCAGGCAACGCCCATCGATATAGAGCTTAACGACGAGCTAAAAGGTCAATTTTATAAATCGCTGGTGGGCCTTCCCCTTGCTCGCGTTAATGCGTATTGGTCTAGACTGAAGTTTTCTGGACGTGTTAAACCACCTGCGCTAGAACAAACTATGGAAGATGTCAAACAGCGGCTAGAAGACGATGAGTCAGCCTTAGCCTATGTATATGAGTCGTACGTCAGCGACAAAATGAAGGTAGTGTACCGCTTTGATTAACATCCACGGCTTAGGGTTTCGTTTTTCACTCATATTAATAGCTGCTGCTATGCTGGTAGTACTTACGACCGCCGAATTTTTTTATCGCGCTACGTATGAGCACGAAATTAGTGAAGCGAACAACGATATTCAAGAACTTTACCAAACCGTTGCCTCAACGGCGTCTATCGCTGCTTTTTTAGAAGATGAAGATCTGGCAAAAGAGGCGATCAACGGCTTAGTTAAAAGTGAAAAAATACTCGCTGCGTCTATTAAAAGCGATGCAATGTATTATCAATTCAATGTGAACGATGCCATCAGCAAAGACGTCAAGCCTCGGGTATTTTTGGTGAGGCACCCATTCATTCCTGAAGACACTTTGGCTGAGGTCAATGTTTACCCTAACTTTGCCCACATTATTGAACAGGCGAAAAAAATAAGTACTGACAATAATTATTCATTGTATGTTGAAGCAGTGGTTGTCGGCATTGTTGCGTTGATAATTACCTACTACATCATAATCTCTCCTATGCTTCGCGTGGGTCGTTCACTGCATAAGATTACTCCAGGCACAAAAGAAAGAATTGAAATGCCGGAGTATCACTCCCGAAGTGAAATAGGCGAGCTGGTGCAGGACACCAATCAACTGTTAAACAAAGTCGAAGAGCAATTCACTCAAGAGCGTCAACTTAGGGAAGAAATCGAATTTCTGGAAAAGCGTTTCAGAATGCTTTTTGAAAACGCAAAGTCTGCCACTGTGTTAATGGCGGAAAATGGAATTATCGAGCTTAGAAATAAGGCCTTCAACGACTTGGTAGAAAAGATTGGCCTAGAGATAAAGCAAGGCTATGGCGAGCTACTTGAGGAGCTATTTGAAGCGCCTACTGCAATGAAAACTTCGCTTTCGGAGGCATTTGCACGCAATGAGTTTGCAACAGGTGAATATAAACTAAAATCAGATAAAACTGACGATGTCACATGGGTTCAACTAATCGCAAGCCCTTTAGTCACTGATGATGGCGAACGCTACTATCAGCTGACGCTGAATGATATTTCTAGTCGAAAACACGAACTCCAGAAACTGGCCTTACAGGCAGACTTCGATGCACTCACAGGTATTTATAATCGCAATGGCGGTGAAAAGCTGATTGCGAAGTTAATGAGAAAAGACCACCACTTCGCTCTCGCGTTAATTGACCTGAACGGCTTCAAAGCGGTGAACGATATTTTCGGTCATGATGCGGGCGACGAAGTACTCATCTTTGTGGCTGAACAGTTACAGGAAAAAATTCGCAAAAACGATGTAGCGATACGTTGGGGCGGCGATGAGTTTGTATTATTACTTCAAGCTGAAGACGAAGTTTCTGTAAAACGCGCCATAGAAAAAGTGAATGACGGGGTAAAGCAACCTTTCTACTTTAACGGCGACCCAGAGCCAACGTTTATTTCAATGAGTGTCGGCGTTTCATTTTTCCCTGCCATGAGCGATGACATGAGTACGTTAATAAAACTGGCTGACATTGCCATGTACAAAGCGAAACAAAACAAGGTCTCAGCCCCCAATGACTATCTCTTCTTTGCTGACTCAGCATCACGTAATGGCAGCCAATAAATGTTGGAGAAAAAAAGCCGAGCAAAAATAGCTCGGCTTCTACGTGAAAGTTATCTACCTGTACTCACTGGGTGTAAACTTCAGTCAAAATACTTTTACGATGACAAAGGTATACAAGAAAACTAGGTTATTAAGCACTACTCCCCAATGGTTTTGCCTAGCATGCGCTTCAATGTGCCATCTTTATCAACGAAATGATGCTTAAGAGCGCCAGCAATGTGTAGCAAGAGTGCGACAATAACGGTATAACCAAGATAGAAGTGTATAGCGCCACCTGCTTTGGAAAGCTCGTAATTTATCGGTAGCGTTTTCTCAGGATCTTCAACACTATAATTTGGCGCGAAAACCTCCAGACCAAAAACTGACAGCCCGTGCCCACCCAATACCGACGCCATCAAGCCTGAAATTGGCATTAAGAGCGTGGCGATAATCAACACCCAGTGCACAACTGACGCTAATTTGTGCTCTATTGGCTTATAGTTAGCAGCAGCGCTAGGCCAACCATTTTTCATGCGCCATACCACACGTGCTAGTGCGACAAAGAGTACAAGAAAACCAATCGCTTTGTGCCAGGGGTATAGTGCATACACACCGTTTTCCGACATGTAAATGCCAGTGGCAAGCAAGCCAATAATGGTTAATCCAACCAACCAGTGCAAAAATACTGTAGTGGTAGCAAATTTATTATGACTATCGTACTGCATGCGTTCCTCTCTTTTATTTTCATATTAAGAACTACGTTTTCCTTAAAGCGTATCTCAATATTGTATATTTCCTCACACATTGTGAGGGATTAATTCTATTTATAAAGCAATTTTTAGACCGTAAGCAGTGCATAGACACAATGAGGGGTTAATACAGGTTCACTCTCTACCCTGCGATTTGATTGCTCCTTCAAGTGTTTTATTTAAATTTTTTGCCATGAACTAGCCGTTTCTAAAATGCTTATATCAGCGATAGATTATTTATAAAAACCATCTAGCCAGCGGGATAAATAACACTTAGACTGCAAAGACAAAAATAAAAACGACAGGTATTGCGCCAGCACAATAAAGCAGCGGCGTTCGACATCATTCTACGTTCAATTGATAGACACGTTAATTCAAAAGTACATGTGTTAGCGTTGAGCAAAAGGCGTAGGTGGTGAAGTACTTTTCATTTTAGTAACAAGGGTTCTCAATTTAATGTCACAACAAAAAGTAGGTTTAGTGGGCTGGCGCGGTATGGTTGGCTCAGTATTAATGCAGCGCATGCAAGAAGAGCAAGATTTCGCGCACATTGAGCCCACCTTTTTCACTACCTCGCAAAAAGGTAGTGCAGCACCAGATTTTGCTGGAAAGGATGCTGGTGTTCTAGAAGATGCGCACGATATCGAAGCGCTATCTAAACAGGATATCATTATTACCTGTCAGGGCGGCGACTACACAAAAGCCGTGTACAACGATTTAAGAGCCACTGGCTGGAACGGTTATTGGATTGATGCTGCGTCAGCGCTTCGTATGAAAGACGATGCCGTAATTATTCTAGATCCAGTAAACCGTAAAGAAATTGATAGTGGCATTGAAAAAGGCATTCGTACCTACGTAGGTGGAAACTGCACGGTTTCCCTTATGCTTCTGGCACTCGGTGGCCTGTTTGAGAAAGACTTGGTTGAATGGGCTTCGCCAATGACCTATCAAGCCGCTTCAGGTTCAGGTGCACAGCACATGCGTGAGCTAATTAATCAAATGGGTGCAATTCACAGTAATGTGAAAGCTAAAGTTGAAGATCCTGCTACCGCGATTTTAGAAATTGACCAGCAAGTGTCTGAGTTTATTCGAAGCGCAGACTACCCTAGTGAACAGTTCGGTGTTCCGCTTGCGGGTAGCTTAATTCCGTACATCGATTCGCAACTACCTTCAGGTCAAAGCCGCGAAGAGTGGAAAGCCCAAGCGGAAGCCAACAAGATTTTAGGCATTAAAGGCAGTGAAGTGCCGATAGACGGTATTTGTGTACGTGTTGGCGCCATGCGCTGTCATAGCCAGGCTATCACACTTAAGCTAAAGAAAGACTTGCCTCTAGCCGAAATTGAAACAATCTTGGCTAACCACAACGACTGGGTAAAAGTGATTCCTAACGATCGCGACGCGACGATGCAAGAACTTACGCCAGCGAAAGTGACCGGTACACTGTCTATTCCCGTAGGCCGTATTCGCAAGCTTAACATGGGTCCTGAATATATCTCGGCATTTACTGTCGGCGATCAGCTATTGTGGGGTGCCGCAGAGCCGCTTCGCAGAATGCTGCGCATTGTGCTTGAGCAAAAGTAACGTCAAGCTTATAGCTAATTAATCTGAATTTAGAGCGCCTTGCTGTGTCATTACACGCAAGGCGTTTTTTATCAGACTATAAAAGCCAGAATCACTAGACTTCGTTGACACGATAGCGCTATTTTGCCGACTCAGACCAAACAGCAAGCTCATTACCACCTGGCTCGACAAAATGAAAGCGACAGCCCCCCGGGAAGTCAAACAACGGTTTAGTAATTGCTCCACCTGCTTTTTCTACACATTCTTGCGATTCAGAAATGTTATTGGAATACAGCACCAATAAAGGCGCACCACTTTCTGCCTTCATCACACGTTGTGCAGAAAAAATCCCTCCGTCCATGCCAGCATTGCTAAACGCACTGTATTCACTGCCATAATCGGTAAAACACCAGCCAAACGCACTTTCAAAAAACGCTTTTGAGCGGCGAATATCTAGAGATGCAAATTCTACATAGTTGAGTTTGGTGCTTTCTTGCATGTCACTCTCCTCTTTTTAAAAAATGATGAGCTCATACTATCACCAACTTTAGACTTATCGATTAAATTCTAAACGTGCTTAATCGTTTAACATAAGACAAATAGCATTTATTCGGGTCACTTAGTTTGCAGCATTTTATTAGTTTGGCTTTATTGCTTGCCCTAACTTGGAGTATGGGAACGGTTAGTGTTCATGCATCTATCTCAGACAAGGTCAGCGAAATTAAAGTGGACGTTGAAACCTTAGTGCCTACGCCTATAGGGGCAGCAATAGAAAAGCTTGAAGCTTGGTTGTTATCTGACACATTAACGCAAGATGAAAAAAGAAAAGTGGGCGCGCTTTATGTTCAGTACCAACTCTCAATACATCAACGCCCTTCCGAAAAAATCTTAAATTCGCTGATTGCGTTGCAAGACAACTCGAGTGAAGGGCTTACAATAGCTACTGGCGTAGCAAGAATGTATGGTATTTCAGCAGACTACGACAAAGCCTACGAGCACTTTAACCGCGTTGTAGCAACGCCTGATATTCCGCCAAGCGTAAAGGCCTACGCGCTTATTTACCAGGTATTAACTTACAGCGAGGGGCAGGTTTTTGCGCCTAACGCTGAGCTTATCAACACAGTAAACGATATACTAACCAAACATACGCTTACCAAGCTTCGACCGTTGTACTATGCAATTGTGGCAGACTACTATCAATCAGTCAGCGCTTATGACATTGCGCTGTCGTACTATGAGAAGTCGCTTGATGGCGCCAAAGTTGAAAACCAGCGAATTTTGGTCAGTGACAACCTATACGCCATTGGTATTCTGTATAGAAATCTAGGAGACTATGGCAAGGCTATCGACTACTTTGAGCGTGCCATAGAATTCGACTCACAAATTGATATTAACTATTCTGAGTTCCTTGCCACTTATGGTATCGCCACCACCTACTATCGTTCAGGCAATCTCCAGAAAGCGCTGACACTGTCTGATATTGTTCTTGCTCATCCTCTCTCATCTTCTTTTTACAATAGCGAAATTTACCGTTTAAAAGCGGAAGCTCACCTTAGTTTAGGAGAACTGGATAAGGCGACAAACGCGCTCAATAAAGCACGTGTACTCTACGATGAAAACCGCGAAGCCGAGCAAACGACTTGGCGCGCACAGCTGGACAAAACAGAAGCCTACATTACTGCTGCGAAAGGTGATCACGCGCTGGCATTCAAACAATTTGAGGTTTTCCATGAAGCCTATTTGAATGCAAAGAAATATGAAGACTTAGAGCTAATAAAAAGCGCCAACTTAATTGATCAGATAACCCAAGAGAAAGACAGAGCAAATCAACTTGAGAATGAGAATAAAGCATTCGAGGAAGCGCTTTTGTTGAAAACAGAGGCTCAGCGCACCCAATCACTTTTTTCCACGTTGCTCGTCATACTTATCACACTCACACTAGTAACAATTGTTATCATTCTGATTTTATTGAGTAAATCAAGACAGGCTAATGCGCTTTACTTAACGGCGAAAGAAAAAGCAGAATTAAACAATCGGTTGAAGTCTGAGTTTATTTCTAATATTAGTCACGAGATTCGCACGCCTTTAAATGCCATTATTGGTTTTGGACAATCATTAGCGAGCCGCGCAGCAGACGTGCAAGCAAAGGATCTTACCAAGAAAATCGTCAATGCATCTGAAATGCTGCTTCAACTTATTAACGACCTACTCGACTTTTCGAAGATTGAAGCGGGCAAGCTAACGTTGGCTATCAGGCCTCACGACATCAATGAAAGCCTGTGTACATTAGTCGACATATTTTCAGACCAAGCGAAACGCAAAGGATTAGTGCTCCAGCTTCATATCGACAAAAACCTTAATAACGATTTGATGTTTGACGAACTTAGATTTAAGCAAATATTGGCAAACCTAATAAGCAATGCCATCAAGTTTTCTGATAAAGGAATTATAGAAATTGGATTATCCGTATCAGAGTCGAACGATAGTCATTGTGCCCTGCACTGCTGGGTAAAAGACAACGGGATTGGTATTTCGAAAGAAAACCAAGTAAAGCTGTTTACGCCTTTTACGCAAGCTGAAAGCTCCATAGCGAGAAAGTATGGCGGCACAGGCCTAGGGCTTAACATCAGTAATAATCTGCTTAAGCTAATGGGCTCTTCACTAACGCTTGAAAGCGAATTAGAACGAGGCTCTACTTTTTCTTTTGATGTCACGTTTGCTGTTGCAGCAGATATTGATGCTCCGCTGTCTGAGACAACTCAGCAACACGTTACGCTAGAAGGCGCTCGTGTCCTCCTTGCAGAAGACAACGACATAAATGTTGAAGTAATAAAAGCGCTTCTTGATGAATTCCATTTAGATTTAACACACGTATCAAACGGACAAAAGGCCATTGATGCATTGAAAGCGTGCACTTATGATTTGGTACTAATGGATATTCAAATGCCTGAAGTTGATGGGCTTAGCGCCACACGGCATATAAGAAATGTGCTTAAGTTAAAAACCCCCATTATTGCCCTGACGGCTAACGCCATGCAGCAAGATATCGACAACTGTCACGCGGCAGGAATGGATGCCCATGTGGGCAAGCCCGTAGACAAGGCTCGCCTTGTTAACACACTAGGTGAGTTTCTTGCTCACTCGGCGTGAGTAGTTAAAAACTGACGTCCCACTGCAGAGAATAGATGGTCTCGTCCTCTACTTCAGTATCGAACTGATCCAGTGAAACCCTGCTTACCTCTGCGGTTAGTTTGTTTTTGTGGCCATTAAAAAAATAGTTGAATGCTACTGTCTTTTCAAAAAAGCGTTCGTCTTGTTCACTGTCTCGGGGCGAATAGGTCCCGAAGCGTGCAGCCATTTCAAGGGGCTCTGGCCACCAGCTGATTGATTCACTCAAAAAATAACCCGCCTGCACATAATAGCCGCGCAGCGTAGTTTCTCTATTGTTGTTCGCTAAATCTACAATATCTTTTTCATGATATTCCGCTTGAGCATTAAACCCTTTATAAAAATAGGCACCATCAATCACAAACTGCTGAATGTCAAACTGACCTTCGATTTCGCCCGCACTAAAGTTGGCTAAATTACCAGCGCCAGACGATGAAAAACGTGTAAACTGGCTTTTGAACTTCGCCCCTGCTATTGCTAGCGCTGCTTTGGGGGTAGCTGTTCGTTTAATGTCACTGTTTTTAAACCCGACAGACTCACCTAAGAAATTCCACTGTAATCGCCCTGTATACATATTCTCGCCATCGTGATTGCTATAATCACCACGGCCTGAGCCATTGAATACTCCTACCCAGTAATTGAAATTGGCCGCGCCTGGGCCATCAAGATTTCCGTAAAGGGATGCCCCCATTTGCCTATCTAGCGTAAATATTCTGTTGATGATTGAACGATCCATCATTTGCTGGCCGCCACTGCTAACACTGCGCTCTCTGGAATACTCGACTTTCCACTGACCAACCTTAAACCGAAGCGCGTCATACTTTTCAAAGGATAGTGTAGCGGTGAGCGTGCGCTGATCGACAGCATCGTATTCCACACCATATTTAATCCAGGGCAAACCAATGTGACCGTCTAATTTAACCCGCGCCCTGTTAACGCCAAATTGATTACCGGCATTATGCTCAAAGTCAGCACGCTCGGTAGGCTGGCTTATACCGGGATTGGCATAGCGAAACTGAAGTCTACCGCGCACGCGTAGTGAGAAGGTATTGTTGTCGCTTTGAAATGAAAGGCCGTTGCCATTGTACTGAGAGAACGTTGCGCTAGATTCACGCTCGACATCAACCTCAGACGCTAAAACCGTCGTATGGAAAAGCGACGCACATAAAGTACTCAACAGAAGACAAGAAGAAAAATGATTTTGGAAAAGCAAAGCACACTAAATATAACGGAAGTTTGCACGCAGGATATATATCTTAGTATAAGAATCAAGTGCTCTGACATAAAAATGACACAAAACTGTAATATTTAACGTTGAAATACACCGTTAGATAGACGTTTCACTTAAGCAGTAAAGCATTTGCCGGTAAGTGAGGACTTCCTTTTTGAGCAACTTCGTGTTGTTTGATCAGGTTAACAATATGCTTATTCACTGGCGTAGCTATGTGATTTTTTTCACCGAGCCTGACTATCTCGCCGTTCAAATAATCAATCTCCGTTCGTCGCCCCAGCGCCAAATCTTCATACATTGATGAACGTGCTTCGGGATCTATTTTAAGCGTAGATGAAGCCACCACATTGAATAAAAAATTAGGTAGCTTCATAATTTTTGGCATCAGTTTGGGAATGACCTTACCGGTTCTTGCTGGTGTAATTCCTTCCGCTTTTAGTACTGCTAACGCCTCGGACAACACCTTTGCCATAACTAACCTATATTGCCTATCCCCTAGCTGTGATTTCAGCGGTATACCCGACAGTGCATTGACCGCGTTATTCAAGTTCATAATGAGTTTGCCATACTGTACAGCTTTCATATCGTTATAAACCGTAACGGGCAACGACGCGTTACTAAGCGCTTTTATGACGTCACTACATTGGTTATTGGGGTCTTCAAGGGCAATATTACCCTCTGTACCACAGTGAAAATGGCCGTTACCTTTATAAAAAACATTGAAAGGCACCATACCTGCAATTACGCATTGTTTTATGTGCTGGCGAAGCAGGTGTGCATTACCCACTCCGTTTTGAAGACTGGCTACGACTGCTGATTGCTTTGCATGCTGATTGATTATCGCAGCAGCCTGCTCGGTATCTTGGCTTTTAACGCAAAGCAAAATGACGTCAGCATCAACTAAACTATCGTTCTCAATTGAAAAAGCGATATGCTCAGGCTTTGTTAGCTGCTCACGCCCTTGCCAATCCGTTACTTTAAGACCATTGGCAGTAATATCATCATATAAACGCTGACGGCCAATGAGCGTAAGTGCATTAGCGGCGCTCAATGTGGGGTCAGAGGCTAACAGGCAGCCCGCTACATAACATCCAATACTTCCCGCACCTAACACGGCAATTTTCATTATTGACTCCCAATGAAAGTTTAGCTTTCAACACTTTGTTAGACTGCGATTAAACGATCAAAATGTAAACACAAAAATCACAATGAAATAACAAAAAATGTTTCAGTATCAGTTATTTCCTATCAGTCCGATTTATTCTTTCAATTTTCTCCGGCGTCGTGATCTCCCTACAATTAGACCAAGTAGTCAATTTATAGTCATGGTCAAATAGAGGGTTATCATGTCGGGTCAACAATCTGCTCCTTCTCTCGCTTATTCAAAAGCACGCAATGCTAAAATGTCGAACAATGGCAAAGTTGCCTTGGTTGCGGAAGGTGGTGGACAGCGAGGAATTTTCACGGCAGGCGTACTCGATACATGGTTAGACGCCGGACACGACCCTTTCGATATTCTTATCGGCACATCAGCAGGCTCACAGAACTTAACGAGTTTTGTGGCGCGTCAAAAAGGCTATGCAAAGCGTCTTATTCGCGGCTTAACTCGACACAAACGCTTTTTCCAAATGGGAAGAGGTTTAATGGGCAAACATATTGTCGATTTAGACTGGTACTTTGACAAAACCCAAGAAGCGAACCGTTTACTTGATCTTGATACTGCGAAGGCTAATGTTGCGGACAGAGAAATTTTATTTACCGCTACAAATTCCAGAGACAGACAGGCGTATTTTCTCGATCCAATGAAAAGTACTCACAACTGGGTCGATCTTATCAAGGCTTCGAGCGCCCTCCCCTTACTTTACAAACAGGGCGTACCGCTGCACATTGATGTCGAGACAAAAAAGGCAGCCAATACCGATTTCTTTCTAGACGGTGGTTTGGCTGCACCGTTGCCTGTTACCGAAGCGTACAAGCGCGGCGCGACGAAAATCGTAGTTATTCGCACCGTAGATAGAGGCTTTCAAGTACAGTCGCCTTGGCTACAAAAGTTAAGCGCGGTAATGTGCGCAACGGGCACGTGCCCAAAGACCATCGACTATCTGCTGCAGCACGAACAAGCGTATCAAAAAGAATTGGCATTTATTGAAAACCCGCCAGAAGGCGTAGAGGTTATTCAAATTTTTGCGTCAGATAAGCTTCAAAGTAAATTGTTAGGTAGTACAGACGCACAACTTCGTCATGATTATAAGCTTGGTAAGCAAGCTGGAAGTGCCTTTTTAGAAACCGAAAACAAAGTCATTGCTTACCAGCTAGAGGAAAACAGACAGCCTGTTGCTTCGTTTTTCGATGTAACTGATACACCCAAGGGCATGCATAGTAAAGATAGCGCTCATTATAGTGTGAAATCAGAACATGCTGCATTAAATGGTAAACGTCCAGTTAAGTTGCCTTTCCCAGTACGTCGAACAGGCAAGATAGATAAAGTAGACAAAGAGAATAGGATCTCCGCGTAGTCCGTTTACTCATATGATAAAGGGTGCTTGGCAGCAGGTGCCTTTTCTCTATTTTGCTACTCTTTCAGTAATATTTCTGTGCTATTTCGGTGCTTGGTTCGCCATGTTTACATAATGACTTAGCAAGCTCCTCTCTCGTTCTTGCCTCTATTGGCGGTAAACGGGTTGACATTGTCTGGCAGAATATTTATAACGCGCTCACCCACATAATCATTAAATGTAACCATGTCAGAAATATCAACACCCGTAAAACAAACTGAAGCCCATAAACTTATCGACAGCCTATTGAAGTCGAACGACCCAACTGCTGATCTAGATAAGATTGCTGAAGAATTCAACATTGCGAACTGGGGACAGTCTAACGCTGTTTCTGCTGATTTATACTCAGCAGTTAGAGACTTGCTTGGCAAAGGCGTTGTGACTGGTAATGACCTAGTTTCTGGAAAAGACACCATGGACCCGATTGTACATAAAGTACAAGCGGAGACAGACAAGCTTATTGCTAACCCAAGTGATGCAGACGCTGATCGCGTTCAAACGTTTGTACTTGGCTTCCTACGCACGTTCGTGAGCCAATTACTTCACCCAGGTACGAAGAAAGCGATTTACGCGAAAAAGCTTCCTGACCTAATCAAGCTTCACCAGCAAATTGCGAAGTAATTAGCAGCGGCGCGACATCACAGGTGAAAAGCCATTAGCTTTAGCATACCAGCGTCGCAACAAACGCGTTTAAAAAGAAACCCGCTTCATAGCGGGTTTCTTTTTACGTAAGCGAAAAGTATCCGCGCACCATCCAGCGCTGATCGGCAAACACATCGAGTAGGGTGAGGCGTCACCGCCTCATCCCTCTCACAGAACCGTACATACGGGCCTCGTATACGGCTCATGTACATAGTTATTTAGCGTAATT
>NZ_JAKREZ010000028.1:0-62174 GCF_022348345.1 Alteromonas sp. CNT1-28
TGACCTTCTCCTTCTTGATAGTGATTTGAACAACCCTATCTTGGCTCATTTGAAGCCTTTATGGGAGGAGAGGGTCCATACCATTAATCCGCATAGATATTTGCCCACTCAGAAGGCTTTGGCATTAAGCAGCGCCTTCGCTTTCTAGATCCTGACGTTGGGGTTTGGCAATAAGATTGTCTACCACTAAATCGTGGTGAAGGGCTGACATATTAGTAATAAAAATACAGTGTGTATAACCCGCCTGCATCGTTTCGAGCTTGTCATACATGGCTTTGTCTAGCTTTGATAGCTGGGCAAGACGCTTCTTAGTTAATGGCGTTATCGCACCGTGACATCGAATAGCAGTGACATCTGTGGCGCTGAGATGTATTTTTTCTTCATCTAACTGAGTTTTTATCTGTGTTCGCAACTTAGAAAAAAGGAAGTCGCGCTCTTTTATATACACTAAGCGGCTGTCGCTCTTTCTAACGCAGTGAACCACTAACGCTTGTTCAGATGTTTCTTTGAACATCGCCTCTAGAATTTGTGACTTGGGCTTAGCCTGCCCTTTGTCTGCAAAAAAGCCGTGCAGTGGGATAATATTTTGAGTGCGCGAAAAAGGATAAAGATCATCAGATGCGTCACTTTGATACACCGTTTTGAGCCTGTCTAACGTAAAGCGGTTCATCACACATAGTACCGATAAAGACGGCATATGCCTAACCGCCAATTCCCAGATATAACGGTGAGTTGAGCGTTGAATACGCGCAATATCTCTTACTTTGAAATACGCGGTATTTTCTTCAACCATATGATCGACGCTCGAGCTCACTTTAGCCTTACGTGTATCTTCAACAAGACACAACCTCACCACGCCCGTTTCCGCTTGGTAGTGCACAACCTTATATTTTTCACCTTTAATTTTCAGTTCCGGTACTGAAACACGAATTTCCTTTTGTAGCTCACTTTTCGGTGCAACGATTAACTTCATCCCGCTTGCACTTAGATCAGCAACCCGCGCATCAATCGATGTCAGCAGTCCAACTTTAATAGAGGCAGGTTTATCAATAACGTAACGTGTCTCACTACGTCTATCTAAATCCTCTTCCATAACATAATCAATTCGCCAGTTATTGCCACTAGCCCTCAATGTTTTTGACAAGGGTTTGAAATCGCATTTTGCTGAAAGGGTCAGATTAGTAAGATAAGCAGACACGTCTTTACAGTAAAGAACATGGGAAATCTGCGCCAGTTGCTCAAATTCTTTACTGGCAATATCGTGAATAGCGAACGCTTTTTGTTTATCTTCTCGCGTCACGCTATCAAGTCGACAATGGGTACAGATGAAGTCGCCACTTTTGGCAAGAAGATAAACCAACGCGTTAAGCTGTTTTAATGCCAGCAGTTGTCTATGCGTCGCTGTTATTTGAACGTTACCATTTTTGGTTTTGATGTTGCCATGAAAGACATACGCTTCATTGTACTTGCGTAGCTCGTCAACTAACGTCGCGAAGATAGGCTTATCTTGTAGGCTAGCCAATAGTTTTTCGGCGTCGTTATGCTCGACATTGGCTTTGGTAAACAGCGCAATAATGGGCTTAAGCGACTTCTTCTCTGGCGCGAGAAACACGGGCAACCACGGGCTATTTTCAAGTATTCGGTCGCGTTCTAGCTCTTGCATGGCGCGTTCTATTTCTAAATCACGCTGCAAAGGCTGTTTATACGCAGTAATCGCTACATATCGTTTAAGGGTTGCAAGAAAGCCTTTATCCACGTCGTCTTGAAAAACAAACGATGTCTCATACTTCCCTAAGTGCTTGTTGTATTTTACCGACTCTAGTTCAAGTGTTATTTCAGTCGGTTCTTTAGTAAGTCCTTTAACTTCAGGAATAGTGAACGTAATAATGTCACCAGTAGAAGCGTTCGGTGGCCTTTTAGTTTCAAGAGCAATGCCTTTGTGTGACATCGAACTGATTGAACAATGACGGCCTTTCTCAAAATCGGGGGAAGAAATAGTAAAATTTGGGCGAATTGCGATGTCATCGCCGAAATCTATATCAGTAAATGATTGGCTTTCAACATTAAAAGCATCGACAATTTTTTTGAACTGTTCTTTTTTTATTTGGTTTTGGTAGAAGTCTGAGTTCATTACTGACTCAAACACGCCTACCGTATATCTGTCTTGATAAAGCGATGTTTCGTTTTTGAGTATCTGCGCGCCGACTTTATCAAGGCGCATTTGAACCCCGAAGTGCTTGAATTTCATGACGGGGAATTGAGCAAAGGCAGAGTTATCAGCAGGTGCGTCGGTTAACGACGTTAATCGAACAACCTCCTCTTTTACTACTTTTCGAACACTACTAGGTAGACGCTTCGAAAACTTGTTAATTCCTTCTAACAGCTTGTTTTGTTGTTCATAAGGAATTAACGCGCGAATGAGCGGCTGGTATTGTTTTATTATTGCTTGTTCGTCGCCGGCTGACATTACTTCTATGAATACCGTTTATTATTATTTGAACAATATATAACCCTATTTGAGTTGGGGTCAATAGGTATCAAAAATTAAACGAAAGTATATCAGCAATAACGAGTGCCTTATTTTAGCTAAGGCAAATAGACTATTGAATTTTGCTAAATAACAATAGGGCAGCAGACACAAAAAAGCCGCTTTTCAGCGGCTTTTAAAATGCATTATGCGATTGAGGCGTCTACCCTTTCACGAAGCTCTTTACCAGGCTTAAAGTGCGGTACATATTTACCGTCAAGTTTCACTGTCTCACCCGTTTTTGGGTTTCTACCTACGCGTGGAGCGCGGTAGTGAAGAGAGAAACTGCCAAAACCTCTAATTTCAATACGCTCACCCTTTTGGAGAGTTTGCGCCATTTGCTCTAGAAGTTCTTTTATCGCCAGCTCAAGTTCCTTCGCCGGAATATGACGCGCTTGATCCGCGAGCCGTTCAATTAATTCAGACTTGGTCATGCTTAACCTCATTGTCAATATTATTGTTTAAACAGCTATCGCGAATTGGGTGTGCATCTGCACACCCACAAAAGCATTATTCGCCTTTAGCAGCTTTAAATGCTTCTGCCATCGCGTTAGCGAAACCAACATCTTCTTGCTGGTTAACTTTATCGATAGCTTCTTTTTCGTCAGCCTGATCTTTCGCTTTAACAGATAGGTTAACAGTGCGGTTCTTACGGTCAACGCCCATGAACTTCGCTTCGATGCTATCACCAACGCTTGCTACTTCTGTTGCGTCTTCAACACGCTCTACAGCAAGATCTGCAACGCGGATGTAGCCGTCAACTTCTTCAGCTAGGTTTACAGTAACGCCTTTCGCATCAACTGCTGTTACTGTACCAGTAACGATAGCACCTTTCTTGTTATCTGTCAGATACTTGTTGAAAGGATCTTCTTCGATTTGCTTAACGCCAAGAGAGATACGCTCACGCTCTGGGTCGACTTGAAGTACAACTGCAGAGATTTCGTCGCCTTTCTTGTAGTCGCGAACCGCGTCTTCACCAGACTTGTTCCAGCTGATGTCAGAAAGGTGAACTAGACCGTCGATGCCGCCGTCAAGACCGATGAAGATACCGAAGTCAGTGATTGACTTGATCTTACCAGACACTTTGTCACCTTTTTCGTGTGACTCAGCAAATGTTTCCCAAGGGTTAGCAATGCACTGCTTAAGACCTAGAGAAATACGACGACGCTCTTCGTCAATTTCAAGAACCATTACATCTACAGTGTCACCTAGGTTAACAACTTTAGATGGGTGGATGTTCTTGTTAGTCCAATCCATTTCAGAAACGTGTACAAGACCTTCAACGCCGTCTTCGATTTCAACGAAGCAGCCGTAGTCAGTAAGGTTAGTAACCTGACCGTTGATCTTAGTACCTTCTGGGTAACGAGAAGCAATTTCTTGCCATGGATCGTTGCCCATTTGCTTCATACCAAGAGAAACACGCTGCTTCTCTTTGTCGAACTTAAGTACTTTAACGTTGATTTCGTCACCAACATTCACGATTTCACTTGGGTGCTTAACGCGCTTCCAAGCCATGTCAGTGATGTGTAGAAGACCGTCTACGCCACCAAGGTCAACGAACGCACCGTAATCGGTAAGGTTCTTAACGATACCCTTGATTTCATGACCTTCTTCAAGGTTAGCAAGAAGCGTTTCGCGCTCTGCGCTGCTTTCTGCTTCGATAACTGCACGACGAGAAACAACAACGTTGTTACGCTTAGCGTCAAGCTTGATAACTTTAAATTCAAGCTCTTTGCCTTCAAGGTGCGTAGTGTCACGTACCGGACGTACGTCAACAAGAGAACCAGGAAGGAACGCGCGTACACTGTTAACTTCAACAGTGAAACCGCCTTTAACTTTACCGTTGATAACGCCTTTGATAGTAGCTTTATCTTCGTAAGCTTTTTCCAGCTCAACCCACGCTTCGTGACGCTTCGCTTTTTCGCGAGAAAGGATAGTTTCACCGAAACCGTCTTCAACTGCATCTAGTGCTACGTCTACTTGGTCACCGATAGCGATTTCTAGTTCGCCTTCAGCGTTTTTGAATTGGTCAGCTGGGATAGCACTTTCTGATTTCAAGCCTGCATCAACAAGAACGATGTCTTTGTCGATAGAAACAACAGTACCTTTTACAATTGAACCAGGACGTGTTTCTAGTTCTTGTAAGCTTTCTTCAAAAAGTTGTGCAAAATTTTCAGTCATAAGTCTCAAATAACTTTTAAGTTGATATCCACGCTTCTTATCCGGATAACGCGGGGTTATTAAAATTAGTCGCCACTTCCTGTAGCAACACTGCTTTGGATGCGATCAGCTCTCGTCATTAAAGGCGTGAGGAAATAATATCCATCGCTTTTTCAAAGACTTGGTCAATATCCAAGTCCGTTGAATCTATAATTACTGCATCTTGTGCCGGTACCAAAGGAGCCACTGCACGCTGTGTATCGCGCTCGTCTCTTGCCTTGATATCGGTTAAAAGGCGCGCAATATTAACATCCATGCCCTTTGCTTTCAACTGGCTATAGCGGCGTTCTGCACGGGCTTCTGCGCTTGCTGTAAGAAAAATCTTTACAGGCGCTTCGGGAAATACCACTGTACCCATGTCGCGACCGTCGGCAACAAGACCAGGATCTTGTTGGAAAGCACGCTGTCTGCGAAGTAGTGCTTCGCGAACCCGGGGTAATGCCGCAACTTTTGACGCCACGGCGCCAACTTCTTCGGTGCGAATATCGTCAGTAACGTCTTCGCCTTCTAAGATTATGCGAGTGCTATCGCCATTCGTCTCGAAACTAACATCAAGACCGGTTGCTAGAGGAACAACACATTCTTCATCATCACACGGAAGGTCGTGGTGAAGTGCAGCAACTGCTAATACGCGGTAAATTGCGCCGCTATCTAGAAAGTGCCACCCTAATTTCTTTGCCAGCAAGCTACTTAACGTACCTTTACCAGCACCACTAGGACCGTCAACCGTGACTACGGGTGTGGAATGCATACCTGCTCCATCGTTTAAATTACTAAAAATCGCGCGCAATTATACGCTTTAGTGAGAGATAAGCAATGCCGCCTCTAATTGGCGGCATTGAACATCAGGTTAAACCTGATTCAGATCAATGGGGCAAGTGAGGCGATTACCGGCATTGCCTACCATTATTTAAGAGGAATATTTTTTGAGCCTTTACGCGCTATACAGTGTTTTAAAGCGGGTAAAGTAGTCTGGGAACGTTTTGCGCGTGCAGCCCGGATCGTTTATTGTTACCGGAGTATCGCTTAACGCAACAAGCGAGAAGCACATGGCAATGCGATGGTCGTTATACGTGTCTATCTCAGCATGTTTTAGCGAGTCAGTCGGCCACACTTTAATATAATCATGCCCTTCTTCCACTTTCGCACCCAACTTTTGAAGCTCGGTGGCCATAGCCGCAAGACGGTCTGTTTCCTTAACACGCCAGTTATAAATATTAGTCATGGTAGTTGGACCTTCAGCAAACAATGCCGTAGTCGCGATGGTCATGGCCGCATCTGGAATATGGTTCATATCCATGTTCACGCCTTTAAGCGGCGCCCCCGTTATTTCAACATACTCATCGTTCCAAACCACCGTTGCACCCATGGCCTCAAGTACATCAGCAAAACGAATGTCACCTTGAATGCTGTTCTGGCCAATTCCGGTTACGCGTACCGTTCCACCTTTAATGGCACCGGCTGCAAGGAAGTAAGATGCTGACGATGCATCGCCTTCAACCATAAATTTACCCGGCGCAATATACTTAGCGTCACCAGAAACCGTGAACGTTTGGTAGTTATCATTTTCAACAGTAACGCCAAACTTCGCCATGGTATCTAACGTGATATCGATATAAGGCTTAGAAACCAATTCGCCCTTAATGCGAATAGTCACATCACCAGAAAATAACGGCGCAGCCATTAAAAGGGCTGTTAAAAACTGGCTAGATACACTGCCGTCCACCGACATTTCGCCACCGTTTAAAGTTTTACCTTTAATTTGAAGCGGCGGGAAACCTTCGTTTTTGAGATAGGTTACTTCAGCATCAGCTTCGCGCAGCGCATCCACTAAATCACCAATTGGACGCTCTTCCATGCGTGGCTCACCAGTAAGTACTGTGTCGACATTACTAGCAGCAAGTGCCGCGCATAAAGGACGCATTGCGGTACCGGCATTACCTAAGAAAAGCTCAAGAGGCTCAGCTACGTTGAATGCGCCACCGTTACCTTGTACAACACATTGCGTTTTGTCTTCGCTCAAGCGATAGTTAATGCCTAACTTTGTTAGTGCATTAAGCATATGCTCAATATCTTCGCTATCAAGCAAGTTAGTTAATTCAGTTTCACCTTCAGCTAACGCGGCTAGTAGTAGTGCGCGGTTAGACAGACTTTTTGAGCCAGGTACATTGACCTCTCCCGATACTTTTGCAATCGGGTCTAATGTTAACTGCTCCATTTTATCCATTCACTCTTTCAAATTCGCGCATAAATTCAACTAGCGCAACAATGCCCTCTACTGGCATTGCATTATAAATACTGGCACGCATGCCCCCAACTGAACGATGCCCTTTAAGAGCAAGTAACCCTGCTTCTTGTGACTGTTTAAGGAACAATCCGTCAAGTTCAGCATTGGCTAAATGAAACGGCACGTTCATTTTTGAACGGTTGTCAGGGTGAACTTTACTTGAATAGAAGTCAGAGCTGTCGATGGCTGAATATAATAACGCCGCCTTTTCAGCATTGCGTTTAGCCATAGCGTCAACGCCGCCCATATCTTTAAGCCATTCAAATACAAGCCCCGCTAAGTACCATGAGAACGTTGGCGGTGTGTTGTACATAGAGTCAGACTTTGCCGCTAATGCATAATCGAAGATAGACGGCGTTTCTTTACGTGCTTTGCCAACCAGGTCTTCGCGAACAATAACAACCGATAAGCCGCTTGGGCCGATATTCTTTTGTGCGCCAGCGTATATAACGCCATGTTTTGCTACATCTAACGGCTGTGACAATATAGTCGAAGACATATCAGAAACCAGCGGAACCTTGCCCGACTCTGGTAGCCAATCAAAAGCGATTCCGTCAACGGTTTCATTTGGACAGAAATGGTAATACGCGGCAGATTGATCAATATCGCTCAACTGAGGCTGCGCAACGTAGTGACAGCCGTCTTTTTCAGACACTTCACCCACCACTTTGGCGTGGTTGTATTTGTTTGCTTCGTCAACGGCACCTTTAGACCAAGAACCGCTGACTAGGTGAAGACTGGTATCGTTAGCGTTGGATAAGTTGAGTGGTACAGCGGCAAATTGCCCACGCCCACCACCGTGCGTGAACAGCACATGGTAGTTGGAAGGAATGGACAATAAATCTCGCAAATCTTGCTCAGCTTTTGCCGCTATTTCAATGAAGTCTTTACCACGATGGCTTACTTCCATTACAGAGCAGCCTAAATCGCGCCAATTTGTAAATTCTGATTGTGCTTTTTCCATGACTTCTTTTGGAAGCATGGCCGGGCCAGCACTAAAATTAAAAACCTCTTTCATCGCGTTTTTCAACACCTGTAGATAATTACCGTTTAACTCGCTTTGTTTTGAACGTTTTGCGGGTCTATTAGGTAAACAAGCGGCTTAAGCCGCTTGTTTGAAAGAACACTGATAATGCGCAAGTATGAATACCTGCGCCCTATCCCTACTCTTCTGTCGTTGAGCCGTCACCGTCTTCTGCGGTGTTCTCTTGCTCTTGAACAGCAGTTTCTGCTTGTTCTGGCGCATCGTCTGAAATGATTAGGTTACCGTCTTCGTCGAATTCTTTTAACTCTTCCACTTCTTCAATGCGTTGTAACCCTACAACGTGCTCACCTTCTACTGTACGTATTAAGCGAACGCCTTGTGTGTTACGGCCTACTACTGACACTTCGCCTACACGGGTGCGAACCAGTGTGCCTTGGTCACTAATAAGCATAATTTCATTGGTTTCGTCTACTTGAACCGCGCCAACCACTTTACCATTACGCTCAGACACCTTAATTGATACAACACCTTGTGTCGCACGGCTCTTAGCAGGGTAATCTTCAAGCGGAGTACGCTTACCGAAACCATTCTCTGTTGCTGTCAGGATTGGGCCGTCGCCTTTAGGAACAATAAGTGATACCACTTTTTGACCATCTTGCAGACGAATACCGCGAACACCTGTGGCTGTTCTTCCCATAGGACGAAGTGCCAGAAGCTCTTCACCCGTCTCTGGGTCACGCTTAACTTCACCGGTTTCGCTGTCGCGAAGCTTCTCGTTGAAGCGAACAACTTTACCTGCATCAGAGAACA
Organism: Alteromonas sp. CNT1-28; assembly: GCF_022348345.1. Taxonomy (NCBI): domain Bacteria; kingdom Pseudomonadati; phylum Pseudomonadota; class Gammaproteobacteria; order Alteromonadales; family Alteromonadaceae; genus Alteromonas; species Alteromonas sp. CNT1-28. The sequence continues at coordinate 8,830 of NZ_JAKREZ010000028.1, forward strand.
ACATTATGTCGTCATCACCGTGAGTGATATCAACACCAATCAGCTCATCACCTTCGTTCAGGTTAACGGCGATAATACCGCTTGAACGTGGTCGAGAGTATAGGCTCAGGTCAGTCTTTTTAACCGTACCGTTTGCCGTCGCCATCAGTACAAACTTGCCTTCTTCAAACTCTTTAATAGGAAGAATAGCAGTAATACGTTCGTTTTCTTCAAGCGGTAGGATGTTAACAATTGGGCGTCCGCGCGCGTTACGGCTAGCAAACGGCAACTGATATACTTTCAACCAGTACAAGCGACCACGGGTTGAGAAGCAAAGTATGTGATCGTGAGTATTAGCTACCAATAATCTTTCGATGAAATCTTCATCTTTCATCTTGGTTGCTGACTTACCACGGCCACCACGACGCTGTGCTTCGTAGTCTGTAAGTTTTTGATATTTCACATAACCTTCGCGAGAAAGCGTTACTACAACATCTTCTTGCTCTATAAGATCTTCAATATCAATATCGTGACTTGCTGCCGTAATTTCAGTACGACGCTCATCACCAAATTCATCACGTACTTTTTCAAGTTCTTCTTGAATCACTTCCATCAAGCGCTCTGGGCTATTTAGGATGTGAAGAAGTTCTGCGATGATCTCTAGAAGTTGCTTGTACTCTTCAAGGATCTTCTCGTGCTCAAGACCCGTTAGCTTGTGTAAGCGAAGGTCAAGAATAGCTTGCGCTTGCTGTTCTGTCAGGTAGTACTTGCCGTCGCGAATACCAAATTCTGGCATTAACCAGTCAGGACGTGCAGCGTCATCGCCTGCACGCTCAAGCATTTGCGCTACATCACCTAAGTCCCAACCTTGTGCTACAAGCGATTTCTTGGCGTCTGCTGGGCTTTGTGACGCTTTAATCAACTCGATAATTGGGTCGATGTTCGCAAGCGCTATCGCCAAACCTTCAAGAATGTGAGCGCGGTCACGGGCTTTACGTAATTCAAAAACAGTACGACGTGTTACTACTTCACGGCGGTGAAGAATAAAGCATTCTAGCGTTTCTTTAAGGTTGAATACCTTAGGCTGACCGTTATCAAGCGCAACCATGTTAATACCGAATACCGTTTGAAGCTGGGTATTCGCGTATAAATGATTAAGTAGGACTTCAGCAGATTCGTTGCGTTTAACTTCGATAACAATGCGCATACCGTCTTTATCAGACTCGTCTCGCAGTGCAGAAACGCCTTCGATGCGCTTTTCTTTTACCAGTTCAGCAATCTTTTCAATAAGACGCGCTTTGTTAACCTGGTAAGGGATCTCGTTAACAACAATGGTTTCTTTACCGTTGCTGTCAGTTTCAATTTCCGCCTTAGCACGAAGATAAATTTTACCGCGACCTGTGCGATACGCATCTTCAATTCCCTTGCGCCCGCTGATCATCGCCGCCGTTGGGAAATCTGGACCTGGAATGTGTGTCATCAAGTCGTCGATGGTAATAGACGGGTCTTGAATTAACGCTACGCAGCCGTTGATTACTTCGGTGAGGTTATGTGGCGGAATATTCGTCGCCATACCAACCGCGATACCCGATGAACCGTTAACAAGAAGGTTAGGCACCTTCGTTGGTAATACTTCAGGAATATGCTCTGTACCATCGTAGTTAGGTACGAAATCTACGGTCTCTTTATCTAAATCGGCAAGTAACTCGTGCGCAATTTTAGCCATGCGAACTTCGGTATAACGCATCGCAGCAGCAGAGTCGCCGTCTACCGATCCGAAGTTACCTTGACCGTCTACTAGCATATAGCGAAGTGAGAACGGTTGGGCCATACGAACAATAGTGTCGTAAACTGCAGAGTCACCGTGAGGGTGATATTTACCAATTACGTCACCTACCACACGGGCAGATTTTTTGTATGGCTTGTTAAAGTCGTTTTTCAGTTCGTTCATTGCGAACAGCACACGACGGTGCACTGGCTTCAAGCCATCTCTTACGTCAGGCAAGGCTCGCCCGACAATAACGCTCATCGCGTAATCAAGGTAAGAGTTCTTTAACTCTTCCTCAATATTAACGGGGAGGATTTCTTTAGCGTTATCAGACATAAACTGCTTAATCCCTTTATCTTGGTTTGTTCTGCGTTATCCAGCACTTCGCTTCACATCATTGTGAAAACAAGGCGTGGGAGCGCACTGTTATTATTATGTGGGTCATAATCGTGCTTCGAGTGTACCACTTGATGACAGAATTATGTAGCGCTTAATTACGCTTATTAATCAACTAAAAGGCAAGCGATTATTTTTCGTTCGACCCTTCTTATAATTTGTCTATTTCTGTTTAAAAACAGTGAAACACAACCGTAATTTACGATATCTTAAAAAGAGATAGATTAAGGATTGTTTTACTCATGACGAACGTCGATCAACAAGAAATCAATAAGTTCTCTGAACTCGCTTCACGCTGGTGGGATCCAGAAGGCGAATTTAAGCCATTGCACCTTATTAACCCACTTCGCTTAGACTTCATTAATCAACACAGTGAAGGCCTGTTTGACAAAAAGGTCGTCGATATTGGCTGTGGTGGCGGTATTTTAGCAGAGTCTATGGCGCGTGCAGGCGCGACGGTAACCGGCTTGGATATGGCTGAAGCGTCGTTAGAAGTAGCGAAGCTGCACGGTTTAGAATCAGGTGTAAAAGTTGACTACGTATGTTCAACTGCCGAAGCATTCGCAGAAGTAAATGCGGGACAGTTCGACGTGGTAACCTGTATGGAAATGTTAGAGCATGTACCCGACCCGGCTTCTGTTGTATTGGCCTGTGCTAAGTTGGTTAAGCCTGGTGGCCATGTTTTCTTTTCTACGCTTAACCGAAACCTAAAGTCTTATCTGATGGGGATCGTAGGAGCGGAATATATCCTTAAACTGGTTCCAAAAGGCACCCACGATCACAGTAAGTTCATCAAACCATCTGAACTTATGGCGATGACCGATAATGCTGGTTTGCTGCCTCGAGATATGACAGGTCTACACATGGACCCAATTTCTCACGGCTTTTATCTCTCTGCGAATAATGTCGACGTTAACTACTTACTATATACAGTAGCGCAAAATTAATTTAACACTATATATTGGGTTGCGGCGATATTTTAAACACCATATATCGTGTTTATATAAAAACTATTTTCTAAGAATAAATTAATTTTTATGTCGAAGAAATAATTAAAAATGCTTGCAATCCAGATATTTTACGCTTGTAGAACGCTAAAAAGTTAGTTGTTACTAACATAAATTTCATGCCAGATTGAGTGCTTGAAATACCACCAGATATTGGGTTGCATTAAGACTAAAACCTCACTATCTTGTGTTTAATTCAGCACGTGATCCCAATGCAGATTTTCTGGGATCGCACAGATCGCTAACGAGATTATGGCAATGCCATATGTAGTGTGTGACATCAACCTCGCTGAAAATATAAATGCAGTGAAAAAATTAAATGAGCAGTCTCTACTTTGTACTTTCAGTATTGGTTTAGGCCGCTTTCGTGTGTGTTGTTATCTGGCGTGAGCCAATGGTGATAATGTCACTCACACTCAATAAATTAAAAATGAAAATGGGCATAACATAGCCCACGCATCAAGCGCTAACAGACAAACGGCCAGTAACATGAACAACAACTTATTAGTCACCAAACGCAACGGTGAAAAAGAGTCCATCGACTTAGAGAAAATCCACAAAGTCGTGACATGGGCAGCCAAAGGACTTAAAAACGTTTCAGTTTCACAAGTTGAAATCAAGGCACAAATCCAGTTTTATGACGGTATCAATACTAGCGAGATCCATGAAACCCTGATCAAATCAGCGGCAGATCTTATTTCTACCGATGCGCCAGATTATCAATACCTGGCTGCGCGCTTGGCCATTTTCCACCTTCGCAAAAAAGCCTATGGTCAATTTGAGCCGCCTGCCCTACTTGAGCATGTAGGTAAAATGGTTGATATGGGCAAATACGATAAGCACCTGCTTGAAGACTACACGCCTGAAGAATTCGCTGAAATGGACTCGTATATCGACCATTGGCGAGACATGAACTTCAGCTACGCTGCAGTTAAACAGCTCGAAGGTAAATACCTGGTTCAAAACCGAGTTACAGGTGAAATCTACGAAAGTGCACAGTTCCTATATATCTTAGTGGCGGCATGCCTTTTCGCAAATTACGATAAAGCGACGCGTATGGACTACATCCGCCGCTTCTATGATGCCGCTTCAACATTCAAGCTGTCATTGCCTACACCTATTATGGCTGGCGTACGTACGCCTACTCGCCAGTTTAGCTCATGTGTACTTATCGAAACCGGCGATAGCTTAGACTCAATCAATGCAACGGCAAGTGCCATTGTTAAATACGTAAGCCAGCGCGCTGGTATCGGTGTAAATGCAGGCCGTATACGCGCACTAGGTAGCCCTATTCGCGGCGGTGAAGCATTCCATACGGGTTGTATTCCGTTCTACAAATACTTCCAAACAGCCGTTAAAAGCTGTTCACAAGGTGGTGTTCGTGGTGGCGCTGCTACGCTGTTCTACCCTATCTGGCATATGGAAGTTGAATCACTGTTAGTGCTTAAGAACAACCGTGGTGTTGAAGAAAACCGTGTACGTCACCTAGATTACGGCGTTCAGTTCAACAAACTAATGTACCAGCGCATGATGAAAGACGGCTATATCTCACTATTTAGCCCGTCTGACGTTCCAGGTCTTTACGATGCCTTCTTCGCTGACCAAGAGAAGTTTGAAGAGCTATACGTTAAATACGAAAACGACGACAGCATCCGTAAGAAGCAAATTAAAGCGATGGAGCTATTCAGCTTGTTCATGCAAGAGCGTGCAAGCACAGGTCGTATTTACCTACAAAACGTTGACCACTGTAATACGCACAGCCCGTTTAACCCAGAAGTTGCGCCAGTTCGTCAGAGCAACCTGTGCCTTGAAATTGCGCTACCTACTAAGCCGCTTCAGCACGTTAATGATGAGAATGGTGAAATTGCACTATGTACGCTGTCAGCGTTTAACTTAGGTGCGATTAAGTCACTGGACGAGTTTGAAGAGCTGTCTGACCTTGCAGTACGTGCGCTAGATAACCTGCTTGACTACCAGGACTACCCAGTTCCTGCTGCATATAACGCAACGATGGGACGTCGTACGCTGGGTGTTGGTGTTATCAACTTTGCATACTACCTTGCTAAAAATGGCGTTAAATATTCTGATCACAGCGCGAACGGTCTAGTTCACCGCACGTTCGAAGCAATGCAGTATTACCTATTAAAAGCGTCGAACAATCTTGCTAAAGAAAAAGGTGCGTGTCCTAAGTTTAACGAAACCACCTATTCTCAAGGCATCATGCCAATTGATAGCTACAAGAAAGATCTTGATAGCGTATGTAATGAACCACTTCATTACGACTGGGATGCACTTCGTGAAGAAATCAAAACTCACGGTTTGCGTAACTCTACGCTGTCAGCATTAATGCCGTCAGAGACGTCTTCTCAGATTTCAAACGCGACAAACGGCATTGAGCCACCGCGTGGTTTTATCAGCATTAAGTCGAGTAAAGATGGTGTTCTTAAGCAAGTTGTACCTGAGTACGAAACGCTAAGAGACCAATACGAGCTACTTTGGGATATTCCTTCAAACGATGGTTACCTACAACTTGTTGGTATCATGCAGAAGTTTATCGACCAAACTATCTCAGCGAATACCAACTACGATCCAAGCCGTTACGAAGGTAACAAGGTACCAATGAAGCTTCTTCTTAAGGACCTTCTTACTACGTATAAACTGGGTGTTAAAACACTTTACTATCATAACACTCGCGACGGCGCGTCAGACACATCTGCTCTCGATGCTAAAGCGAGCGAGCCTATGCCACGTCAAGAAGAAGTGGTTGTAGAGGAAGATGATGATTGTGCAGGCGGTGCGTGTAAGATTTAGAACACGCCCCCTGTTTAAATGGCAAATGCATAAAAGGAGTTAACTGCATTTGCCATTAACGTTTCGCAGCAAGAACACAAACAATAATACGCGTTAATCATTAAGTTTTTAGTTAGGCCATCATGAAATACACTACGTTTAATCAGCAAAGTACTAATCCATTGATCGAGCCGATGTTTTTCGGTAACCCCGTAAACGTTGCACGCTACGACCAGCAAAAGCATGCCATATTCGAAAAGCTTATTGAGAAGCAAATTAGCTTTTTTTGGCGCCCTGAAGAAGTTGACGTTTCTCGCGACCGTGTTGATTTCCAAAAATTGACCGACCCAGAAAAGCACATCTTTATTTCAAACCTTAAGTACCAAACCCTGTTAGATTCGGTGCAAGGCCGTAGTCCGAACATCGCGTTCTTGCCTATTATTTCACTACCAGAGTTAGAAACTTGGGTTGAAACATGGTCTTTCTTCGAGACTATTCACTCACGTTCGTATACCCATATTTTGAGAAACTTGTTCTCAGACCCAAGCGAAATATTCGAAGATATCGTAGTGAATGACGAAATTAAGCGACGTGCTGCTGATATTTCTAAATATTACGATGATCTCATTTTCGCCACTCAGCTTTGGCAGACACAGGGTGAAGGCGTACATACAGTGAATGGTGTTGCACACACTATCAACATGTATGAGCTTAAGAAGAAGCTTTACCTATGCATGAACTCGGTGAACGCACTGGAAGCAATCCGTTTCTACGTGTCTTTTGCCTGCACATTCGCTTTCGCTGAGCGGAAGCTGATGGAAGGTAATTCTAAGATTATTCGTTTGATTGCCCGTGACGAGAATCTGCACTTATCTTCAACACAGCATATCCTTAATTTGTGGGCTAAGGGTAAAGATGACCCTGAAATGGCGCAAATTGCAGAAGAGTGTAAAGAAGAAGCGCGCGCTATCTTCATGAACGCTGTTGAGCAAGAAAAGCAGTGGGCTGACTACTTGTTCCAAAACGGCTCAATGATTGGTTTGAATAAAGAAATTCTTTGCCAGTACGTTGAGTACATTGCGAATCAACGTATGTCTGCTATTGGTCTAGACACCCCGTTCGAGATAAGCAGTAATCCACTTCCATGGATGAATAACTATTTGAATTCAGACAACGTGCAAGTGGCACCTCAAGAGTCTGAAATCAGCTCTTATCTTGTTGGTCAAATCGACTCTGCCGTGAGCGAAGACGACTTTGCTGATTTTGAGCTGTAAAACTACAGCTTAATGAGCAGCAACGATAAATCACTCCGCATCGACGTTGTCGATGTGGGGGCGATTATTTCCCCTTCTGATTCCACTATCTTAAACGCCCTTGAAGCAGCGGACGTTCATATTCACTACCATTGTCGTGAAGGCTTTTGTGGTGCATGCCGCACAAAGCTAATTGAAGGCGAAGTTGAGTACACCACAGATCCCCTCGCCTTCATTGACGACGATGAAATTCTTCCTTGTTGTTGCGTGGCTAAATGCCCGCTAAAAATAAAAGTACCGCTGTAAAATCTTCATTCATCGTTCTCACTATCACACTCACAGTGTTTCTGCGCGTTAGAGTAATCCACTTCAATAGTTTTACGTAGCAACTTAACACTAATCAAACGTAAGGATAATGTTATGAGTGAAGTTTCTGGAAAAGTTGTCATCATTACAGGTGCAAGTAGCGGGCTTGGAGAAGCAACGGCGAAAATGCTTGCGGATAAAGGTGCTAAATTAGTGTTGGGCGCCCGCCGTGAAGACCGTCTTAAAAAACTTGTAGATGAAATTGAATCTTCAGGTGGCCAAGCTACTTATCAAACGGTAGATGTCACGAAAAAGGATGAAGTCAAGGCGCTTGCGAAAGCGGCCATAGATGCCTATGGGCGTATTGACGTGCTCGTCAACAATGCTGGTCTTATGCCACTCGCTCCGCTTGACGAGATGAAAGTTGACGAGTGGGATCAGATGATAGATGTAAACATAAAAGGCGTTATGTATGGAGTAGCAGCTGTATTAGGACAAATGCGAGAGCAAAAAAGCGGGCATATTATCAATCTTTCCTCTGTGGCAGGTCATGTTGTGTTCCCTGGAGCAACGGTTTATTGCGCAACTAAATTCGCTGTAAAAGCAATAAGTGAAGGCATTCGCAGAGAGTCAAATGGTGAAATTCGCTCTACCAACATCTCACCTGGTGCAGTGGCGACAGAACTTACTGACCACATTTCTCACAAAGACTCAAAGCAAATGGCAGATGATATGTATGACGATGCTATCGATGCAGATGCTATTGCACGTGCAGTAACGTTTGCCATAGAGCAGCCTGGCGACGTAGACATAAACGAAATGATCATCAGACCTACCCGTCAGGAACTCTAATACAGCTCATTTCTAACGTAATGGTATTGATTGGCCATCTAATAATTAAGCCTGCAAAAGCAGGCTTAATTTATTTCTGAATTTAAAGTACTTTTTCGATGGCATACAATTCTTCATCAATGACCTGTAAGCGAGATGCAACAACGGCTCTCGCGTCGTTTACGCCTTTATTATAAAACGATGCGCCCATTTCTTTACTAATGAAGTCCAGAAGAAATTCTCCGTCAAATTGACCAAGTTCCACGCTTAATTCATCATCAAAATATCGTTGCAGTTTAGCGACTAGCGCGTCTTTTTCCTCACGGGTAAATGCAATATCACTCATTGTCATCCTTCATTTGTCACTTATAAAATGTCACGTTCTTTGTTTTAGACTCAACTATCGTTTTTCTTGTTCGTTAGCAATTATAAACGTTTTAACGTTAACACGCCGCACGCCTAATTTTAGATTTTTTTAGCATGTAGACTCGGCCTGGTATGATTTTCGTATACACCTTGTAGACTTCTCTATTTTTAATTGCTGATTGTCTAAAAACAGATATTTTAATGCAGAGTCTACATGCCCTTTTGTTCAAAGCACTATCGCAATAGTTTGCGTAGATAATTACATCAAAATGGGGCATCGCTTTCACGTAATTTGCGAGGTTAACAATGAAAGTTCTACCTATTATCGGAATAACAACCGTACTAGCAGCAAATAGTTTACCTGCTTGCGCCAACCCTAACCCTCATAAAGATAAATCACTCCCTCCGGGTATAGAAAAAAAGTATGAACGAACAGGTGAATTACCGCCGGGTTGGGAAAAAAAGCTAGCCGTTGGAAATCGTTTAGATCGTGATATTTACAACCATGCCCGCATCATTGTGCCTTTGGGAGAAGACGGGTTAGTAACAGTTCGCATTGAAAACAAAGTGGTACGCCTTTTTCAAGCCACAAGGGAAATTGTAGAGATTTTAGATTATGCCTGCTCATATCTGAAAGAGAGCTTCTGATATGGAGCTCTTAGCTCACTTTTACTTATGGCTTACTATCAACATTTGAAAATTGACTTGCCCTCACTCGACAGTAGTATCTGGAATCAACCATAGTTTTTTAGTTGGGTAGCCATCATGTTATTCCTGCAACACATCACGCAGGATATACTAGAGCCAGTTATTCTTTGTTGTACATCAAGACTCAACAATCCCCAACTTAATGACTTGTTTAACACTTCTATAATAATGGCGGCGTTTCATTTTCTATGATGAAAGTACAAACGGCCCCAATTGCAATAAAGAAATCAGGAACAAAAAATGGCAGCTAACGCACTGTTTAAGCCTTACTCACAGGGCAACCTATCGTTAACCAACCGAATTGTTATGGCCCCCATGACTCGTCAATTTTCGCCTAACGGCGTACCTACCAACGATGTAGCTGGTTACTATAAGCGCCGCGCTCAAGGTGGCACAGGTTTGATTATCACCGAGGGCACTACAGTAAACGATAAAGTCGCTACGATGGACGCAAATATCCCTCAATTCCATGGCGATGAAGCGCTAGCCGGTTGGAAAAATGTGGTAGATGAAGTTCACAGTGTCGGTGGGAAAATTATGCCTCAACTATGGCACGTGGGTATGGCGAGGGTAGCGGAAAAAGCGCCTTATCCTGAACTTCCAAGTGCAGGGCCTTCAGGTTTATTCAAACCAGGAAAACAGGGCGCTGAACCTATGACCGTTGAACACATTGAATCCGTGATTACTGCCTTTGCACAAGCAGCAGCAGATGCCAAAACTATTGGTATGGATGGAATTGAGATTCACGGTGCTCATGGTTATCTAATCGACCAGTTCTTCTGGGAAGGCACAAACCAGCGAACTGACAGTTGGGGCGGTAACATGGAAAATCGTGGACGATTTGCGGTTGAAATAATTAAAGCCATACGTGATGCAACCGGTCCCGATTTTCCGATCGTACTGCGCTATTCGCAGTGGAAACAACAAGATTACACCGCTCGTTTAGCGCACACGCCCCAAGAACTAGAACAGTTTCTTCTTCCGCTAAGTGAAGCTGGAGTAGATGTTTTTCATTGTTCTCAGCGCCGCTATTGGGAAAACGAATTTGAAGGCAGTGATTTAAACCTTGCAGGCTGGACGAAAAAATTAACTGGCAAGCCCACCATAACGGTAGGGTCAGTTGGGCTCAATGACGACTTCTTCGGCGCATTCAAAGGGCAAGATTCCAGCACTCGCTCAGTCGATGATTTACTTGAACGTTTAGACGCTGGCGAATTTGATCTGGTTGCTGTAGGAAGAGCGCTACTACAAGATCCGAACTGGGCAAACAAAATAAAAGAAAACCGCACCAACGAACTAGAGCAATACTCTGGTAAAGCGTTAGCAACGCTGTCTTAAGCCCTATTAAATTAAGCACTAGCGCGGCAAAGTTGCGCTAGTGCCTCTCCCAAAAGGACTCAAAGTCTGATTTGCTGAGCGGTTTTGCAATGAAATAACCCTGCGCATAATCACAGCCCATGCTTTTTAGAATATCGTATTGTTCTTGTGTCTCGACACCTTCCGCTACTACCTTTATTCCGAGTTTATTCGCCATCACAATAATGGCTTCGCACAGCACCTTATCATTGCTAACGTCAGTCATCGACTTCACAAAGCTCCTGTCAATCTTGATAAAGTCTGTAGGAAAGCGCTTTAAATAAGAAATAGAGCTGTAACCTGTACCAAAATCATCCAACGCGATATCAACGCCTGCTTGCCTAAACTGGAAAAGCTTCTTGGACACCATCTCATTGGCTTCCATTAATAAGTTTTCCGTGACTTCAAGAAGTATAGAACGCGCAGAGATCTTCTGGTCTAAAAGCAGGTTTAACCATTGAGTTATATTAGATTCTAAATTGAAGTAGTGGCTAGGTGACGTATTAATACTCACCTGCAGCTCTTGACGGTTTTGGGCTTTCCATTGTTTGATATTGGCACAGACTTCATTAAATACCCAATTACTGATATCAATGATGAGTCCAGATTCTTCCGCAAGTGGAATAAATTCATCTGGTGTAATTCTCCCCTTCGTGGGATGCTGCCATCGAAGTAACGCTTCAGCTTTCATCACTTTCTGGCTGCTGAAACATGCAATTGGCTGGTACTCAATAAACAATTCTTTGTTCTTAACTGCATAGCGCAAATCATTCAACAAGGTCATTCTCTTGATTGCTGCAGTTTGCATGTCGTGGGTATAATACTGATAGTTGTTTTTACCGAGATCTTTAGCACCGTACATCGCTTGGTCGGCATTCTTTAACAGGCCTTTGACATCTTTTGCGTCGTCCGGGTATAAGGTGACACCTAGGCTCGCGCTAGTATGCACACGTTCCAGCTCTAAACTATAAGGTTTTACGATCTCGCCAAGTAGCTTTTGTACGACCAGTTCTATAGAACTTAGGCCTTTAATGCCGTTTAGGATAATGACAAATTCGTCACCGCCTAATCGGGAAACGGTGTCATCTGAACGCAAACACTGCTTTATTCTTCTGGCGCACTCAATTAAAAGCTTATCACCTATATCGTGACCAAGCGTGTCATTAATATCTTTGAAATTATCAAGGTCCAAGAATATCACCGCTACCTTATCGCTCTCTCTATCGGCAGCCTTAATGGCTAACTGTAAGTGATCCAACATAAGGTTTCGGTTAGGAAGTCCTGTCAAAGAATCAAAGTTGGCTTGCTTCCATATAAGTTGATTCGCCAGCTCTCTTTCAATAGCGATGCTAGCGATATGCGCGAACTGTTCGATTAAGCGCATTTCGTCCGCTGTCGGTACTGCTCTTTCTCTATGATAAATTGCAAAAGTACCAATAGCGTCACCATTAGCTCCTTGTATTGGCTGTGACCAACAAGAACATACACCAGCGCGCAATGCTAAATCTTTCCAATCGGTCCAAAACGGGTGCGTACTGATATCTTCAACAATGGTCGGTAAGTTCGTCGCGGCTGTATTTCCACATGATCCCCTGCCTACACCAAACTCAACGCCATCGATAGCGTCGTTATAAAAGTCGGGTAAAGAAGGCGCAGCACCCATTTTCAGCTTGCCATCTTCTAATAGCAGGATACTGCAAATTTGATCTGTGTATTCGGCCTCTATAGCATTCACAATGTCGTGGAGTACGGTATGCAATGACTCTGCATTTACCACTTTCTCTAAAATAGCGCTCCTCACACGGGTGATTTTTTGTGTTTGAGCTAGCTTAAATTGGTACTCTTCCAACTGAGTTGAGAGATCATTGAATTCTTGTCGCTGTAGTTCCGACTCTACAAGTTTTGCAAGCTGCTCTAATTGCTGTATTTGAACGCAATTGAATATTTTTGGATTATTATCCGACACACATAGCGTTCCCACCGCAAACCCCTCTATCATCAGCCTAACACCCGCGTAAAAACGAATGTGAGGATGACCAACCACAAAAGGATTGCTTTTGAAGCGAGGGTCCTCTTGAGTATCTGGAACGACTAAGGTTTTGTCCTGCGCTATAGCATGGGCACAAAACGCGACATCCCTTTCTGTTTCAGTCATATCGAGATTAATAGCCGACTTAAACCACTGCCTACTGTCATCGACAAATGTGACCGATGCGAAACTACAATTAAAAATGCTACTCGCTAGTCGAGTAATACGGTCAAAGCGCTCTTCTGGTGGGGTATCGAGCACTCTCAGTTTGTTGAGTGCGGCCAGCCTCTCATTTTCATTTACAATAGTCGGGGGTGTGCGCACAACTCACTCCTAAATCGAACACGGTCGAATTGCGCACATTGTGCAACACGCTTTCAATAGCGTGGTTAAGCCAGTTGAACATTATTTCTGCCACTCTCTTTGGCTTTGTATAATGCGTCATCGGCTTCCGATAGTGCTGACTCAATAGTGTCATGATGTTCTTTTACATAAGATACACCCACACTAACAGTGATATCAATAAACTTCCCGTTCACATCTAGAGGTTTTTTACTTATTCGATCTCTTAACTTTTCAGCTAACTTGAAGGTGCCTGCGCGGTCGGGGTCGGGGTCGGGGTCGGTATCAGGCAATAACAGTACGAATTCCTCGCCGCCAGTGCGCGCTACGCAATCTGCATTACGCGAAGACATTTTTAAAATTTTTGCTACGTGCTTAATCGCTTTATCACCCATGTCGTGGTCGAGAGTGTCGTTGATACGTTTAAAAAAATCGATATCGATCATCACCACTGACAGCGAACGCTTGTAGCGGTAACTATCCGCCGTTGCTTGTTGGAAAATTCAAATATTGCTCTTTAGTGCAAAAATACGCGTAAACGCTCCCCCTTTAAACTTATATAGAATTATTTCGCTACGGCGGAAAATAACGCTTTTGCTGTTTTAAACGTAGCGTATAAAACGCTATTTTTTTATAACCAAGTAGATGCCACCCAACGTAGCTATTGAAGCAACCAGGATCTGCATTGTGAGTGGCTCACCAAGCGCTATCCACCCCATCAGCGATGCTATGACAGGCACGCTCAGTTGCACTGTCGCGGCGGTGGTTGATTTGATAAGGGGAAGCGCGCTGTACCAAATAGCGTATCCGCAACCCGATGCAAACACCCCTGATGCAAGCGCGTAATAAACACCCTCGCTGTCTAAGACAAAATTATCTGCGCCCACGAAGCAAACCACCCCAACCAAAGGAACACAGAAAAACGCGGCAAAGACGAAATTACCCGATGTAGATAATAGGGCTGAGCTACTTTTTTTACCCAAAAGCGAATAGACGCCCCAGGCCATACCCGCCAAAACCATAACCGCGCCTGCTAAAAGAGGCGGTGCTGCCGCGCTAGGCAACAGTAAGATAACAAGGCCTAAAAATGCCAACACAAACCCCAACCACTGCCATTTTATAAACCGCTCGCCATTGAACAACCCTACGGAAATCATAGTGAGTTGCACGGCACCAAATATTAAAAGTGCCCCCGTTCCCGTGGACATTGAAATATAGGCATATGAAAAGCAGATAGCGTAAACGAACAACGAAATGCCACCGAGTACGCTGGCGTTGGTTTTTAGGCCATGAAAAAGGCCTTGAGAAGGCACGCTCCCACTTTTGCGACGTTGGAAATAAGAAGACAAAAGTAATAACGCTATCGCCCCGCTCGCTAAACGCAAGATAGTAAAACTAGCAGGATCTATATCGGTATTAGCAAGAGCCATGCGGCAAAGTAGCGAATTAGCAGCAAATGCAATCATGGCAATAGCGACCAATACAAAGGTTTTCAACAAACCGAATCTCCCTAGTTTTAAACGCAAAAATGCTTAGCAGTACACTAACTTATCCCGTAATGCATCGAAAAGTAAATGCTAAAACTCAAGAGACAATATTTTACAACGACGTAGACAGGCCAAACTGCCTAAAACGAAAAAGAGGACCGAAAGGTCCTCTTAAATTAGTCATTACTTGATGAGAGTTTTAAAGCGATAAGCCTAAGCGCTCGGCCACTTCAATATATGTCTCGACTACAGAGCCCAAACCTTGTCTAAAGCGGTCTTTGTCCATCTTTTTACGGGTTTCTTTATCCCACAAGCGACAGCCATCTGGTGTAAACTCATCACCTAGTACGATATTGCCATCTTTGTCGACACCAAACTCTAGTTTATAGTCTACAAGCAACATACCCGCGTCATCAAAGAGTGCTTTCAAAACACTGTTAACCTTGAAGGTCAATGCTTTCATTTCAGCAATTTGCGCTTCGGTTGCCCAACCAAATGATAAAATATGGTAGTCATTTACCATTGGGTCGTGAAGTGCATCATTCTTTAAGAAAAACTCGAAAATAGGTGGGTTAAGCTCTTTGCCCTCTTCCACACCCAGTCTGCGAACTAAAGAGCCAGCAGACAAGTTTCTCACCACACACTCAACAGGGATCATGTCGAGCTTCTTAACCAAAGACTCAGTGTCAGAAACCAGCGCCTCAACTTGCGTTGCAATGCCTGCTTCTTCAAGCTTTGTCATAATAAAGTGATTAAACTTGTTGTTTACTTCACCTTTGCGTTCTAGCTGTTCAATCTTCTCACCATCAAACGCCGAAGTGTCGTTTCTAAAGTGAAGAATAAGTTTATCGCTATCATCAGTGTAATAAACAGTTTTTGCTTTACCGCGGTAAAGCTCGTCGCGTTTTTCCATTCTCAGTCTCAGTTATATATCAAGGTTATCTTCTGACATGACCTCAGCAAATGCACTGTAAAGGTCGGAAACCTGATTTGCTTCAAACGGTACACTTTCATTATTCATGAAGGTAACTGACGTGCGATCTGCACCCGCTCTTGCAACTTTCAAACGATAGTCACCTTTCTTTAGTAACTCTTTATCGCTTGAGAATAAACCATCCCACCAACTACCTTGATCACCATTGTAAGTGACAAATAATAGGCCGTTTGATTTATCTAAATCTTTAACGTCAAAACCAAGTTTACGCAGTACCAACAGCATTCTTGGCCACGCTACATCATACTTAGCTTCTACGATATACGCCGCATCACCATCGGCATTAAAACCCATCTCGGTATTGATACCCTGACGGATACGAGCAATTCTTCGTGTCTCTGCTAGCTGAATTTGGTACTCATAGTGACCAATAACTTGGTTCAACACCTCAACTTCTTCGCGACGTTCTTCCATTGAAGAGACTTCTGCAACCACATCGTTGCCCAATGTTTGCATGTAGTCCTTTAATTCAACAGTAAGCGCAGCACTACGGCCGTGAGGTTTAACGTCTAAGCTGAATTCAAAACGTCGACCGATTTCGCTTTCTTCATCTGTAAAGCTATACCAAGGACCTTCGACTTCTTTAGTTATCACCATCCAGTCAGTAACCAGCACTTTCTCTTCTGGGCTAAAGCTATCTACACCGATACCTTGTTCATCTAAGAAACTTAAAAGCGAGTTCCAAATTGCTCTACTCAACGGTTGGCTATCGTCAACCTGGTCAAACCAGATAGTCGCTGAGCTTTTACCCTCTTCAATGTGGGAGCCAGTTACTAATGGTAAAACAAGCGCAGGCGAACGAACCATCAAAGATTTGCCCACTAGCTTCGGGTCGGCCTCTTGGCCTAAGTCAGGTAATGCAAAATCACGAGAAAAAGCAGGTGCATCTAAATCAGAAGGTACTTTTAGCGATTCTTGTTCTTTAGTTTTTAAGTATTCGTAGCTGCCAGACGCGGTCTTTCTATCTATTTGGCTTGAACAACCTGCAAGTGCAACCATCGCTACTGAACTTGCTATAGCCAGCGTTCTTTTCATCTGTGTTCCTTATTAACCAGAAATCAATGCGTATTTTTTTAGTAGTTCTTCGATACGTTTTTGGCTTGATAGTTCCGGTAAAACCATAGGTAATCGCATAACTGCGCTTTCCATCATGCCCATTTTATACAATGCCCACTTCGGCATTACTGGATTTGGTTCAATAAATAGTTCGCTGTGAAGTAATTTAATGGTTTCATCGATATCGCGACATTTATCAAAATTATTTTCTAGCGAAGCTTCACACATTTGTGCGATTGCTTTAGGGACTATGTTAGCCGTTACGGAGATAACGCCATGACCGCCTTCACACATAAACTCGCAGCTTGAACCGTCATCGCCGCTAAGTAAAACGAAGTCATCGGGAACCAAAGGCTGAGTAGCCTTAAGGCGTGCAATATTGCCAGTCGCGTCTTTAAGACCAACGATATTTTTGTGCGTTGCTAATTTAGCCACCGTTTCAGGCAGCATGTCGGCTACGGTGCGGCCTGGCACATTGTAAAGAATAACAGGTAATTCACTAGCGTCTGCAATTGCATTAAAGTGCGCGACCATACCCGCCTGTTGAGGCTTATTGTAATAAGGTACTACGCTAAGGAAACCGTCTATACCTGTAGAGCCTAATTGCTCTGTAAGAAAAATAGCCTCTGCCGTAGAGTTTGCGCCACTGCCGGCAATAACCGGAATTGCTCCCGATGCCATTGCAACGGTTTCTTTAACCACATTGATGTGTTCATCAAAAGGTAGCGTTGCTGACTCACCAGTAGTTCCAACCGACACTATACCGTGGGTGCCCTGCTCTACATGAAACTTCACAAGTTTCTCTAAAGACTTGTAATCAATATCGCCGTTTTCGAACATCGGCGTGACGAGTGCTACGTAACTACCAGTAAACATAATCTCTCCGAAAAATGTGAGCGCACATGGTAAATATGTCGGTGCTTAAACACAAGTAATAGCGCAAGTAAAATGACAAGAATTTGACAATATCTTATTCAAAGGCAAGAAAAAGGCGCTGACTTATAAAAAAACTCTGTGCTAACATCCCGACATTATTAACATTGAAGTGAAGTAGATGTCGAAACACCAACTTATCGTCACCATCTTGGGGACAGACAAAAGTGGCATTTTAAGCGAAATTGCAACGACGGTATCAGAAGCTCAGTGCAATATTCTAGATAGCAGGCAAGCCATTTACGGCAAAGAGTTCTCGTTGACCATGATCATAGAAGGAACGCAAAGCGCTATCACAAAAGCTGAATGTATTTTACCTTCGCTATTTCAGCGCCTTGACCTGCTTTCTATGATGAAGCGCACTAGCCATCACGAAAAGCAGAACCTTGCCCATCTTTTTAATGTCGAGTTTAGCGGAGAAGATGCAGCTGGCTTGATTAAAGCGGTGACCGGCTTTTTTGCCGAGCGTCATGCAATGATAAGCGCATTTAGACAACGCACATTTAAAGACAAGACATCGGGTAAAGACAACATGCGCTGCAAATTTGTTGTTTCTCTTCCCTCTAATGAAAATGTAGACGCACTAGAATCTGATCTAATGTCCCTGTTCACTTCGTTAAATGTGACAGGTAAAGTTGTAGACAAACAAAAAAAGGATCCCAATGAAAACGTTACAAGCTGGTGATAAAGCCCCACAATTCTCATTGCAGAACCAAAATGAAGAAACCGTATCTTTAGCTGATTTCGCAGGTAAAAAAGTACTGGTTTATTTTTACCCTAAAGCGATGACGCCAGGTTGCACAGTACAAGCCCAGGGCTTACGCGACGTAAACGAAGAACTAACGGCGAAAAATGTGGTTGTGCTTGGAATTAGCCCAGATGCAGTTAAACGCCTGCCTAAATTCATCGAAAAAGAAAACCTAAACTTTACGTTGCTTTCAGATGAAGACCACGCCGTTGCCGATGCTTTTGGTGTGTGGGGACCTAAAAAGTTTATGGGTAAAGAATATGATGGCATTCATCGCCAAACATTCCTCGTGGATGAAAACGGTGTTATTGAGCACGTCTTCAACAAGTTCAAAACAAAAGAACACCACACCGTAGTACTTGATTATCTAAACAGCTAAACCTGTATATAATTCAAAAAGCCCCGATAACATTATGTTTTCGGGGCTTTTTTATACTTGCTCAATTCGTATGAGTGTTTACCTATAACGCCTATTTGAATCTCGTACTGGATGGCGCTGACTGGTTCGCCAAATGGGAATAACTATTTTGCCTCTTCGGGTACAATAACGGGGTTACTAGACCACGCTGTAATTACCGCCTTCACGAGGGTAGCGAGAGGAATAGCGAAAAATACGCCCCAGAAACCCCAAAGACCTCCAAACACTAATACTGCTACGATTATATAAAGCGGATGCAAGCTAACCGCTTCCGAGAATAGCAGCGGTACCAACAAGTTACCGTCTAACGCCTGAATAATGCCGTACGCTATCATTAAATACCAAAACTCTGGTGAAATACCCCACTGAAACATGGCGACAACGGCCACGGGTATGGTAACCACTGCTGCACCAATGTACGGAATAAGTACTGAAAATCCCACCAATACGCCAAGCAAAATAGCATAACGTAAATCCATCAATACAAACGTTACGCAGCTCACCGCGCCCACAATTATAATCTCGATCACTTTGCCGCGAATATAGTTGGCAATTTGAGAGTTCATTTCGTGACCAACTTGCGTGATTAAGCGTCGCTCCTTAGGAAGCAAGCGAGAAATACTGCCTAAAAAGAAAAGCTTATCTTTTAGCATGAAAAACACCATAAGCGGTACGAGGATCACGTAAACGAGCAACGCAGCTAAGTTGGCGATATTACTAAACGAAGCAGAAATAAGGGTTTCGCCCACTTCAACCAATTTGTCATTTAAACCTTCCATCATTTGATGGATTTGATATACCTGAACGTAATCTGGATATTTGTCCGGAAGCGTTAATATCCATTCTTGTGCTTTCTGCCATATTAGCGGCGTTTCTTGAATTAAGTTAACGCTTTGCTTTGATATAATTGGAACAAGGCCAATTAAGGTTAATATGGTTATAGTGATAAAGCCGAGCATTACAACGACGCAGGCGAGCGTTCTACTTACGCCGACATTTACCAAGCGACAGACTGGCCAATCGAGTAAATACGCAATCACTGCTGCAACCAACACAGGCATAATTAGCCCGCCCCACAATAGCAACACTGCCGTGGTCAAAAGGATCAAGATAAGCAACATTGCTGCATCAGGATCAGAAAATTTGCGTCGGTACCAACGACCAAAAACGCTAATCATATAAACGCCTAGAAATTACTAAGAATAGGACACGCATCATAGTTGATAGCGCTAGCACTTAGCAATAAGTAGCACTTAAGAATCTTTCAAAATCAAACTGGTATGATGTTTTTACAGTATAAGCATTAATGTGTAGAGTGGTTGTTACAACAGTAAAAGAATAAACTGGATGCGTTTGTGTCGCATTGGTATAACTGACGTGTCATAAACGAGATGGCATAGGCGATATTGCCTTGTGCCTTCGAAAATGATGCATATAAGAAAAAAATAAAATTTGAAACTGTTTAGCAACTTAGCGCTCTAAGGATTAAGCAGTATTAACCGTATACAATGATTGTAGGTTCATGAGAAAAAAGTTTTCAGCATCTTTGATTGCCCTTTCCTTCGTGCTCACATCGAGCCTCACGGCTGTTGCACAAGATGCCAATTACAGCAATAAAAATGCGTTACCTGAAATAGGTGTTGTTGCGTCAGACGCCATATCGCTTGATAAAGAGATGATTGTAGGCGATGCCGTAATGCGGCAAATGCGCGGTCAAAGTCCTGTAATCTCAGATCCGGTGCTGGATGAATATTTACAGGATGTAGGCAACCGATTGGTTGTCCATGCTGACAACGCCAAATTTCCTTTTGAATTTTTCTGGGTAAATAATGATGCCATTAACGCATTTGCGTTTTTTGGCGGTCACATTGGTGTTCACACAGGTTTAATGCGTCGTGCTGAAAATGAAAGTGAACTGGCTTCGGTGCTAGCGCACGAAATTTCTCACGTAACTCAACGCCACATAGCACGACGTATGCAGGCGCAGCAGCGCTCATCTCCCCTAGCCTTGGCGTCACTTATCGGCGGGGTGCTAATTGCTATGGCCAACCCAGAAGCGGGTATTGCGGCCATGCAGGCGGGAACCGCAGCCTCTGCACAATTGCAAATCGACTATACCCGTTCAAATGAACAAGAAGCCGATAGAATTGGTATCGCAATGCTTGCTCGTGCGGGCTTCGATCCGAGTGCGGCTGCTTCATTCTTTTCTACCATGGCGGAAGAGTACCGCATGGTTTCTCGTCCACCCGCAAGGCTGCTTACTCACCCTTTAACCGAAACCCGTATTGCTGACGCGAGAAATCGCGCTGGTGACTACCCTAGACGCTACTTACCCATTAACAAGCAATTCGAGTTGGCAAAAGCACGTATAAAGGCACGCTACTCGTTTAAAGCTGATTACGCTGTAGAATATTTCGAAGCGGCAGTGGCTCAAGACGTACAGCGCAGTAAAGAAGCGTCACTATATGGTTTAGCGCTTGCTTATATGCGCGCCGAAAAAATCGAACAAGCCAAAGACATTATGGATGAGTTAATAGCAAAAGATAGAGGAAACCTTTTTTATCTCGACGCTATGACAGATATCTATATTTCGCAAGGTGAGCCTTTAAAAGCCGTTGAAATGCTAAGACCTCACGTTACGCATAACCCTAGAAATCAAGTATTGGCACTAAACCAGGCCAATGCTTACATAAGCGCAAACAAATATGAAGAAGCGGTGTCTCTACTTAAGGATTTTCTGCTGGTTAAAAAAGATTATCAACTGGCACATCAGTTGATGAGTGAGGCGTATCAAAAGTCGAAACGTTTCTCGCAAATGCATCAGAGCAAAGCGGAAGTATATGCATTGTATGGTGCTTATAACCGCGCGGTTGACGAACTTCAATATGCGTATAATTTCGCAGGCGATGATCACCTTGAAAAACAAAGAATCAGAGCGAGAATAAAACAATTTCGCGACCAAGAAGAGCGTTTACAACGACTCTAGACCATCGCACTTCCCTGCTATTCGTCAGCGCCTTTCAATTCAGCTAGGCGCTGACGCAGATGCGCTGCCGTAATTTCTCCCATTATCGTATCCTTTATTTTCCCATCAGGTCCAAGAATAAACGTTGCTGGTAAATAAGGGGGTTTTTGCATGGGCAGTTTAGTGTCTGGCGAACTTATAATAACAGGCAAATCAATATCAAACTTCTCAGCCATGGCTTTGAGTTCAGGCTTCGTTTTAAGGTCATAGTTAATAGCAAAAAGACGGGTATCGTCAGGTAGCGAATGATTAAATGTAACGAGCTCAGGCATTTCTCGTAGACATGGTGCACACCATGGCGCAAAGTAATTTACCACAACCCACTTCCCCTCAAGATCTTGCCAAAGGTAAGCAGTTCCATCTAATGTTTCAAAGTCATGTTGAAGACGCTGATACGTATATGCACCGGCAAACGCAACAAGCGCTAACAGCACTAGAAAGAGTATAGACTTTATTTTTCCTGCATTGCTTTTTGGCTGTGACAACAACATATAACCTTCTAATTTTGACTATTTTTTCATAGTGCCAGATTCTTACTTCGCGCACTAACATAAATTCAACCACGCTTTTTAAACACCGTTTTCCAGAAACGATGCTGTAAACAAAGAATAGTACGAATTTATTACCCGTTATCGGTAAACTGCTTGATATTCTATGACAAAAACGCAATAGTTCGCGCCAATTCATATAATCATGAACAAGAGTATTTATGACAGACATTACCATTATTCACAATCCTCGCTGTTCAAAGAGCAGACAAACCCTAGCATTACTTGAAGAGCAAGGTGTAGCGCCTGTTATTGTTGAGTACCTAAAGCACCCTCTAGACGCAAAAGAACTGAAAGAGATATTTAAAAAACTTAACCTTGGATCGGTTAGAGATATGATGCGTACTAAAGAAGCAGAATATAAAGATGCTAACTTAGGTGACATCGCACTGTCTGACAATGCGCTTTTTGAAGCAATGGCTCACACGCCCAAGTTGATAGAGCGTCCCATTGTTATTAATGGCGAGAAAGCCAGAATTGGTCGTCCACCAGAATCTGTTTTGGAAATTTTATAGTGCAACCTGTTCTCGTACTTTATTACAGCCGCAACGGCAGCACAAAGCGATTAGCTGATGCCATCGCCCAAGGTGTATCGTCATTAGGTGTTCCTGTGATAGTACGTACAGTCAAGAGTATCAGCGATGCAGCTAATGACGCGGCATCTAGTGCTGTACCCGAGGTTTCCCTTCAGGAACTCGAACAGTGCAGTGCCCTGGCGTTAGGTAGTCCTACGCGTTTCGGCAATATGGCAGCGCCAGTAAAACATTTTTTGGATTCTACAAGCAGTCAATGGTTAAAAGGCGCGTTGATTGATAAGCCTGCGTGCGTGTTTACATCTTCTTCTTCCATGCACGGCGGCCAGGAATCCACATTACTTTCCATGATGGTTCCGCTTATCCATCACGGCATGGTGATTTGCGGTTTACCTTACAGTGAGCCTGCGCTACACAACACCACAATGGGTGGCACCCCTTACGGTGTAACACACGTCGCTCATCACAGTTTAAGTGCACCAGAGCAATTGAGTGCAGATGAAAAAGCGCTATGCATTGCTCAGGGTAAGCGACTTGCAATGTTCGCTAAAAAACTAGCTGACAACGCCTAACAGTTACGTTATTTGGCGCATAAAACGTAGACCTTATAAAGAACATTAAAAACAAATTGTTTCGGAGACATTACCATGGCACCAGATACGCGTTTTTATCGCTATCTCGCACTTATAAGCCACACCGGGTTAATCGTATGGATAACACTGTGGCAATTTACATTTACTAAAGAGCATACTTACTCTCCTTTGTTTATTGCCTTGTTTTATATTTTACCTTTACTGTTACCTTACTGGGGTATATTAAAAGGCAAGCCATATACTCACGCGTGGGCCAATTTTGTCGTTTTGTTTTACCTTATTCACGGATGCACTGTGGCATACGCTGTACCTGATGAACGTTGGTATGCAGTGGTAGAGATTATTCTATGCACGGGTATGTTTGTCGGCTGTAGTGCGTTTGCTAGAAAACGTGGTCGTGAATTGGGTTTGGGCCTTAAAAAGCTTAAAGAAGAGATGCAAGAAGAAAAAGCACGCTTTGAGCAAGGTCAACAATGATCATGTAATACACAGCGAAAACACATGCTGCCAAGGGGTTAATATGACACGCCATTTGCCTGAACTTACATTAGTAATCGCATCATTATCGTTACTTGCAGCATGTGGAGGCTCTGGTTCAGGCGATAGTTCAGCCCCAAGCACTCCTTCCATTCCTCCAACCATTAGCATTTCAGGCCCTACAAACGCCGTTGTAGGCGATGCGGTCGACTTTGCTGTCGCCTCGCCTACTGGCCACGCTATTGTAGATATCGATTGGCAAGTCTCAGGCGTATCACAGCAGCCTCTCAGTGCTCACACGCAGGCTATAGGCTTTGATGTTACCTCTTCAGGTAGCTTCGATATCGCCGTAAACGTTAGCTTAGAAAATGGCACAACGCTTACAGACACCATAACGTTACAAACGAACGAAAGTACCGCGCCGATTGCCGCATTACGATTGGGTCATGAGGCATCCGAAGGCGGCAGAGTTTCTCTTCGCGTTGACACCGTTAACTCGCAAGGGTTAACAATCTCAAATATCACGTGGCAACAAACGTCTGGGCCAATCGTCAATAACTTCAACTTTGATGATGGTGATTATTCTCATTCGATATATTTTCAAGCGCCTCGAGTCAGCAACGACACAATCATTGAAATAGAAAGTACCGTTACACTCTCAAATGGCGAGGTGTTAACCGATAGCGCGCAAGTTCTAGTGAAAAACATCGACATTAACAATAGCGGCTTTTTTGTAGATGACGAGACAAGTATTCCCGAAACGGTAAGCGCGCATATGCAGCCCTATAGAGTCGACAGCCCTTACGCGTCGGCACTTGTTGATTGTGTTTATAACAATCAGGTTTCAAACAGCTGTACGTTCTCTCAGCTACCACTGATTGGCCAAGTCACCGAAAGCCCCACTATCGATGATATTTTAGATAGAACATACGTCTCGCATCCGTGGATGGGCGATGCATTTAGAACGTATTTAGAAACTTCAGCAACCCGTGATGACATGCTTAAGTTACTACGCGCAACTAACGCGATTGTGATTTCTTACGATATCCGCCCGTCATTTTATTGGGTTGCCACTGGTGCCATTTACTTAGATGCCAACAACTTTTGGCGCACACCGCAAGAGCGAGACACGCTAAATACTCGCCCAGATTATAGAAGTGGTTTTGGTAGTGAGCTCGATTTTACGACGTCATGGCGCTACGTGAAAAACGGGGCCTATTATTTCCCTAATATCAGCACAGCGAACGTAGCAGATAGACTTCCACGTGACGTGAGCGACGTAGAAGCAGCATTAAGCTATTTGCTATACCACGAGCTAGCTCACGCCAATGACTTTTTCGACTACACCGAATGGCAACAACTCAGCAATAGCGCGAGCCCACTGTCGTCTTATGATGACAGCTCTCCCATTTCTACGGGGCTAACAACTTCATTGCCTCTTACGTCGTCACAACTCCATGCTTTGGCCGAAGTTCGATACGGCGGTGCAACCGCTTCAAGCGCGCAGCGAAATTATACCGCGCTACAAGTGGCAAATTGGTTTGAGGATGATGGTGCGGTTGCTTTCTATTCTTACTTTACGGAACGAGAAGATCTCGCCATGTTATTCGAGCGCTTCATGATGCTTTACCGGCTTGAGGCAGAAGCGGATGTAGGCGTATTTACAAGAGAGACACTGGAAGACGGCAGTTTCATTCCCACTTGGGCTCAGAGAAACCGTGTTAATGATGATAACGTTACTATGCGCGTAGATTACGTATTAAGTAGAATTTTACCCGAACTCGATGTACCTGCTATTCAAGCGTCACTTCCAAGCCCTTATCTGCTTCCGAACGATATTACCTGGCGGGACTCTGCGTCTAGTACAAATCCAAACGTACAGTTTGCGAGCGATAAGTTAATGCTACAGAACGGCGGAAACAATTCGGTTACTTCCGATGGAACTCTAATGACGGTAGCAGAAGAATTTAGCACCACATCAAGCGCTCATAGTTTAAGAAAAGAACAATAAACGGCAACAGAGCAGCGATTTGACTAACGCAGGTTAAACTCGCGCTTTGGCTAACTTAGGTTGAGCTCGCGCTTAGACTATCTTAGGTTAAGCTCCCGCTTTGGCTAATTTAGGTTAAGCTCGCGCTTAACCATGCCCACCGATAAGCGTTTTTGTTCTTGGAGTGAGCGTGTGTCTAAACGGGCTAATAGTGACATGAGGCTTTTTAGGTCTCGTTCACTATGGTGCAAAAGAAACTGTAGTGCTTGGTTTGATAGCTTTAATCCACGTTCCGCTGCACGTAAGCGCACGGCTTCTTCACGACCATTGTCATCCAGTTGGTTTACGTGATAAATAACCCCCCACGCCAAGCGAGAACGCAAGTCAGGTAAAACAAAAGCCGGGTTAGATGGGCCTAGGTGACTAGAACAAAGTACCATGGTTTGTTTAGTCTCAATCACTCGGTTTAACAAATCGAACAACGCTTCTTCCCAACGTAAATCGCCGGCTATCGCGTGAATGTTGTCTAATGCGATTAACGAAAGATTCTCTAGGCCTTCAAAAATATCGAGCGACCACGCTTCATAATTATTAAGATTTAAATAAAGGTGACTAACCGATTTTTCGGCTAGTTGATGACAAGTGGCAAACAATAAGTGGCTTTTACCGATAGCGGTACTGCCTAGTAAAGTAAGCAAAGGCAGCTGAAGCGATGCTAATGGCCCCAATTCAGGAGCCTCGCGCCAGTGTGGCAGCGCATCTGCAATCTGCTTAAGGACTGAAACTACTTCTTCGTTACCCGTATTGACAAAACTATCGAAGTTTTCGTCAACAGGTAGCGTGACAGGCAAAGGCAGCTGCATGCTAAATTAATTGCTCCAATAGAAACTGTGTCCTTTCACGGATTGTCCGTACGAATCGGTTACGGGACGTAATTTGCTTTCTAGTTTAATACTGTTAAGTAAATCGTCCACCGTTCCAATTAATGTAAGTGAGTACGTGGCAACAGAACCAGATTGCTCTACTAGCGTAGCGTTTTCAATCACACTTAAACTATTTAAATAGTCAGTAGCGCTGGCGTAACTTTTTACCGAGCCAATATTGGCAATCGATACCTTGATAACTTCTCGCTCAGACGCTTCGATTCCTACGATGGCATAAAGCGACGATAAATAATTTGAGTAGGCATCGATTAACTGATTGCCAAGAACTTCGGGCGAATCACCGTATATGCTGCCATAGCTAACCTTACCGCCACCAACGAACACCCAGTCTAGTGCATAGTCACCTTCATCGGCACGCTTCGCATAGTTGGCAAACTCGTTCATGGTGAACGGCATCGTTGTGCTCTCTTCCTGCGCTAGCTCCTTCGCCGAGGTACCATCAGTATTATTCAAGTTTTGGTTTGTTTCGTCATAACCGTCGTTTAACTGAGCATCAACACCGTTATTCATCGCACCGGACTCAACGTTATCTGAAAAGGTGCGCTGTGCGTCCGTATTATCTACACGCGGATTTCGCTCATCGAAACTTTGTCCATCAGTTTGTGCTCTAAACTGTGCTTCTTCATCTAGCACGCTATCAAGAGATTCTACTGTGCCAGAAGGCACAACATTTTCCGGCAAATCAGGAATTGCACTCGCGTCGTTACGATAAACTCTGGCACCAATAATGTTGTCGACGCTATAGCGTGTAGATGCTTTGCGCAAAGGCTCAACAAATCGTCCCCACACATCATAAGTAGAAATATTTACATTGTCGGTAAGGTCCATTAAAGGCAAGCTTAATGGTACGCCTCGTTCTTTCGCTGTTTGTTTGAGCGTATGTTGTAATTCTGTATTGAGAGATTCATCTAAGATGACGCGAGTTTCGTTTTCGTCTTCCTGCGCAAGCCACACTATCGTTTCAGGGCGTCTATCACCCCAGAGCGGAAGCATTTCACGCTGAAGAAGTTCATTGAGTTTTGCTTGATCGAACTCCGCAACGTAATACGTTCTACCTTTGTCAAAAGCAAATCGATAGGAACGAAGCAGCGATTGAGGCGACGATAACGCTGCTCTAACACCGGCATTATCGAGCACGCTTGTGCTGCCCGACATCTTCACAAAAACCTGCCTTAATGCTTTTTTAAGCGCGTTTTGTTGGGTACGCTGAGTTTGATCTTCAACTTGAATCTGCGCTTCGTTGACCACCACGCGTTGAGCCGCATTTATAAAGGGGGCGTAAGTCAGCGCAGCAAGAAATGAAATGCCCAGAATGCCTTTCAAGCTAACTCTCGTTAAATTAGTTCCATTGGTGTTACGCTTTACTGCCGTTAACATTGACACTCCATACTCTCTTAAAATCAATTCCTTACCTATCGAATCGTCAGTTAATCTCGTTTACCTATATACGGTAAACTTGGACTAACCTGCGCGCAATTCACTCTACTTTTTAGAGCGAGACATTTTATCAAGCAAGATGTTCACCAATAGATAGCCTTCTATTGTCTTTTATATTGGGTTTAATTTCACCCCTAAAATAAAAAAGATCAAAAAGCGCATAAAATAGCCTTCACAAATTGGACTTGTGACGACTTGCTGGTAGAATCCGCGGTTTTCTACCTCTTAGTTTCAGGGCCCAACCGTGAGCGAAAATAAAACCTCTTTAAGTTACAAAGATGCAGGCGTAGATATCGATGCAGGTAATCAACTTGTTGAACGCATTAAATCTGTTACCAAGAAAACCCATAGACCAGAAGTGAAAGGTAACCTGGGTGGTTTTGGTGCACTTTGTGAACTGCCTACTAAATATAAAAAGCCGCTACTTGTTTCAGGTACTGACGGCGTGGGTACAAAACTAAGAGTTGCTATGGATGCTAACCGTCATGACGGTGTTGGTATCGACTTAGTAGCAATGTGCGTAAACGACCTTATTGTTCAAGGTGCTGAGCCCCTATTCTTTCTAGATTACTACGCAACTGGCAAGCTTGACGTTGATGTAGCCGCGTCGGTTGTTACCGGCATTGGCGCCGGCTGTGAGCAAGCAGGTTGTGCATTAATTGGTGGTGAAACAGCCGAAATGCCTGGAATGTATCACGATGGCGACTACGATATTGCAGGCTTCTGCGTAGGCGTGGTTGAAGCTGATAAGGTTATTGACGGCACTAACGTTAAACCAGGTCAAAAACTAATTGCACTTGGTTCATCGGGCCCTCACTCAAACGGTTACTCATTAGTTAGAAAGATTATTGAAGTTAGTGGTGCAGATGTAAACGCCGACCTAAACGGCAAGCCTATCATCGACCAACTTCTCGAGCCTACTCGCATCTATGTTAAATCGGTATTGGCATTGCTTGAAGAAGTGCAAGTAAGCGCTATTTCTCACATCACGGGCGGTGGTTTTTGGGAGAACATCCCTCGCGTATTACCTGAAGATGCGAAAGTGGTTATTGACGAAAGCACTTGGGAATGGCCTGCAATCTTCTCTTGGTTACAAGAAAACGGTAACGTGACTCGCCACGAAATGTACCGCACGTTTAACTGTGGTGTTGGCCTTGTAATCGTTGTTGACGAAAGCGATACCGATGCTGCGCTGAACATTCTTAAACAACACGGTGAAAATGCTTGGGTTATTGGTGATATCGCAGCAAAAGATGGCGAAGAGCAAGTAGAGATCAACGCGTGAGTAACAGTGTAACCAAACTATGCGTACTTATTTCAGGTAATGGCAGCAATTTACAAGCCATTATCGATGAAATAAAAGCAGGCCGTCTGAATGCGGAAATCAGCGGCGTAATCAGTAATCGCCCTACTGCTTATGGTCTGGAACGCGCTAAAGAAGCCGGGATCAATGCGGTTTGCTTAGATCATACAGGCTTCGATTCACGAGAGTCTTATGACGGGGCGCTCAAAGCACAAATTGAGGCTTTTGGCGCAGACTGTGTTGTTCTTGCGGGCTTTATGCGTATCTTAACACCGGAGTTCGTCGACAGCTTTGCTGGAAAATTAGTGAACATTCATCCATCTTTGTTGCCGAAGTACAAAGGTTTGAATACGCATCAGCGAGCTATCGACAATGGAGACAAGGAGCACGGCGTTAGCGTGCACTTTGTTACACCGGAGCTCGACGGCGGCCCTGTTATCATTCAAAGCCGCGTACCTGTGTTTGAAGACGACACAGCAAGCGACCTGGCCGAGCGTGTTCAAGAACAAGAACGTCGTATCTATCCGCTTGTGCTATCTTGGTTTAGTGCAGGCCGATTATCGATGCGAAACAATAAGGCAGTTTTAGATGAGCAAGAATTACCAGAATCTGGTTATGCAAGCGACTAAGCCTTTTGCTTTAGGTGCACTGTTAGCAGCATCGCTTTCAGTGGCCTCGCAAGCAAACCCTAGTACAGAAAATACGGATAGTGCAGAGCTACCGCTTCAGCCCTACAAGGCAACCTATACCGCATACAAATGGGGTGACGACGTAGGCGAAGCGAATATTGAGCTCTCGAAATTAGGTGACCAACAGTACTCTCTAATTTACACGTCAAAAGTGTCTAAGTTTTTCTTGTCTGACAAACGCAGTGAACATTCTATTTTTACTGTTAATGATAATACCGTCGTACCTTCTGAGTACTACTATAATCGTTCTGGCACAGGACCTGATAAAGAGCTTAAGGTAACGTTTAGTCATCAGGGA
Source organism: Alteromonas sp. CNT1-28 (assembly GCF_022348345.1). Lineage (NCBI taxonomy): Bacteria > Pseudomonadati > Pseudomonadota > Gammaproteobacteria > Alteromonadales > Alteromonadaceae > Alteromonas > Alteromonas sp. CNT1-28. Next base: position 39,434 of record NZ_JAKREZ010000028.1, read on the forward strand.
CAAGGCAAAATTGCAGTCGAGAATGGCGAAACATTTGATTGGAACGGTGAATTTGATAACCAGATTTATCGTATTGATCTAGCAAAGCAGTTGGCGCAAGGTAAAACGTCGTTAGATTATAACTTCGTCAACTACCGCGGTGAACTTCGTCATTATGGCGTTCAAGTGGTGGATGAAGAGGTATTGTCTTTGCCTTTCGGTAAAATTGAAACTGTAAAAGTTAAGCTTATTCGCGAATCAAATAAGCGTGAGACGTTTGCCTGGTTTGCGCCATCACTTAACTACACGTTAGTTCGTCTGCAACAGTTCAAAGAAGGCGATGAACAGGGCGATATCAAACTGAAATCGTTTGAGACGCAGTAAAGCGCAAAGATAAACCATTTTTTGTCTCAACAACTTTTTCACAATTGTTGAATAAAGCACGTTATGAACTAGCATTCAGACGTGCTTTTTTATTTACACTGTTGCTGTCTTATCCTCACGTAACCTCTTCTCGTTTCGCAACACAATTCACATTCTAAATCAGTATTTATAAGCAACGACTATACTTATAGAGCGGATAACGCACTACCCTATTATTTATGTCGTTGTTAATAGAATATTCATGTAAAAATCTTGATCTTTGCCCTATTAAATAATAGGTTTACAGCATGCTGGTCTGACCTCGATCTGTGACTGCTTTTCATAAAGCAACTCACTACGCTCGAGTTAAGACTAGCGTAACGTTTAACGCCTTTCAGGAGTGAAGTATGGCAGATTTTATATGGTTTTTACTGGTCGTTCTGACACTAGCGGTAGCTAGTTATCAGCGAACCAGCTTGGTAACAGCGGTTGCCATGGGCGCAGGTGTTATGATTTTAGGCACCCTTTTCGGTGACATCGGCCTGCTTGGTTGGGTAGTGTTCCTTGCTTTAACACTGCCGTTCACGCTTGCAAATATCAGACAGCAGCACATCTCTAAGAAGCTGCTAGCCTTCTACCGCAAAGTTATGCCTGAAATGTCGAGCACTGAGCAAGAAGCTATCGACGCAGGTACGGTATGGTGGGACGGTGATATTTTCAGCGGCAAGCCAGACTGGGATAAATTACACCGCATTCCGAAAGGTCGACTCACTGCTGAAGAGCAAGCATTCTTAGACGGTCCTTGTGACAAAGTGTGCTCAATGGTCGATGAATGGCAAATAAACCATAAAGATGCTGATCTTTCACCTGAAATTTGGCAGTTCCTTAAGGAACACAAATTCTTCGCGATGATCATCAAGAAAGAGTATGGCGGTCTAGAGTTTTCGGCATATGCCCAGTCTCGCGTTCTTCAAAAACTTGCAGGCGTTAGCGCGGTGCTATCAAGCACAGTCGGTGTACCAAACTCATTGGGCCCGGGCGAATTACTTCAGCACTATGGTACAAAAGAGCAACAAGATCATTATCTTCCCCGTCTTGCTGCCGGTGAAGAAATCCCTTGTTTTGCATTAACCGGCCCAGAAGCTGGCTCTGATGCAGGTGCGATCCCTGATGTTGGCGTTGTATGTAAAGGCGAGTGGAATGGCGAAGAAGTGTTGGGTATGCGCCTAACGTTTAACAAACGCTACATCACCCTTGCGCCTGTTGCTACGGTTATTGGTCTTGCCTTTAAACTTCAAGATCCTGAAGGTCTTCTAGGTGATAACAAAGAGCCGGGCATAACATGTGCCCTTATTCCTCGCGACACTAAAGGTTTAGAGATTGGGCGTCGTCACTTCCCACTCAATACGCCATTTCAAAATGGCCCTATTAAAGGTGAAGATATTTTCGTTCCAATCGATTACATCATTGGTGGTCCGAAAATGGCAGGTCGCGGCTGGCGTATGCTGGTTGAATGTTTGTCGGTAGGTCGCTGTATTACCCTCCCTTCATCTGCTGCTGGTGGTGCTAAATCAGTATCTCTTGCAACGGGTGCGTATGCACGTATTCGTCGCCAGTTCCGCATGCCTGTAGGTCATATGGAAGGTGTTGAAGAAATGCTTGCGCGCATTGGTGGTAATGCATATTTGATGGATGGCGTAACACGCTTCTCAACAGTGGGTGTAGACCTTGGTGAGAAACCTTCTGTTATCTCGGCTATCTGTAAGTACCACTTAACCGAGAAGATGCGTCAAATCATTAATGATTCGATGGATGTTCACGGCGGTAAAGGCGTTATGCTTGGGCCAAACAATTACCTTGGTCGCGGCTATCAAGGTGTACCAGTATCAATTACGGTTGAAGGCGCAAACATTCTAACCCGTAACATGATGATCTTTGGTCAAGGTGCAATGCGTTGTCACCCTTACGTGCTAAAGGAAATAGAAGCTGCGTCTATCGAAGACAAAAAAGAAGCTTTGAAAGCGTTTGATAAAGCGGTATTCGGTCATATTGGCTTTGCGGTAGCTAATACTGTTCGCAGTATTTGGTTCTCGTTAACCAATGGCGCATTCAGCAGCGCACCGTTCACTGACGAAACGGCGCGTTACTACAAACTACTTCAAGGCTACAGTGCAAACTTAGCACTACTAACCGATGTTTCTATGGGTGTGCTTGGTGGTGATCTTAAACGTCGCGAGCGTTTATCAGCGCGTTTAGGTGATATCCTAAGTGGCCTTTACATGGGTAGTACAACGCTTAAACGCTTCGACGAAGAAGGTCGTCTAAAAGAAGATTTACCGCTTTTACATTGGGCAATGCAAACTACATTGCACGATATCGAGACAGCAATTGATGACTTCTTGGCTAACTTCCCTAACCGCGCAATCGCTGCAGCGCTTCGCGTTATGGTGATTCCGTTTGGCCGACGTATTGGTAAGCCTTCAGACAAGACAGAACATGCTATTGCACAAATGCTTCAAACGCCTTCAACTGCACGTAGCCGTTTAGGTTATGGTCAGTACCTCACCCGTGAGGAAGGAAGCTTGTTTGGCGATCTTGAGCAAACTCTTGATGATGTACTAGCAAGTGAGCCTATCTTCGAACGTATTTGTAAGCACAAAAAAGCTAAACTACCGTTTACCCGTTTAGATGTGCTTGCTGACGAAGCGCTAGCAGAAGGAATTATTAACGAAGAAGAAGCGAATCTACTTCGTAAGACTGAAGCTGGAAGACTTCGCACTATCAACGTCGATGATTTCGACCACGAAGAATTAGTAGCGAAGGTTAATTCCAACACCACTGCTAAGAAACGAGGTGGCAAAGCTGCTTAATTTCATACCCAAACAAAAGGGCCGCTCTCGCGGCCTTTTTTGTCAACGATTCATTCTATTTACATCACTCACCTACGTATTTTCTAGCCTTTGCTTGGCCGATCAAACAACCTGCGGAAATACCGAACAGGCGAGAGAACTCTCTTTATTAATTGCTAACGACAAAGGTCAACAACGTTCGGTACTAAAATGTAATCCTACGCTTGTTATGCTGGCTGAAACAAAAGCCAAAGACATGGCCGAAAGAGGGCTAGTTTCGCATTTCTTAGGCGGCAGCCCAAATACCCGCATTCGCGATGCAGGGTTAGCTCTGCCCGATTACTACGGTGACGCAATGAGTAACCAGGTTGAGGCTTTGGCTGGTGGTTATACGACAGCGGAAGACGTATGGTACGGGTTGAAAGGTTCTACGTCTCACCGACAGCATTTACTTGCTGAACTACCCTTTTATCAAGAGCAAGATCAAATTGGTATTGCCTTTTACAAGGACTATTCAACTCCCCATGTTGAATACTGGGCAATCTACCTAACCAAACTAGCAGATTCCTCTTTACCCGATTCGGAAACAAAGCCTCAAACTTCGACTACGCTACTATTGAAGGGCCAAAAGAAGTTTGAAAATGTACCTGACAAAGGCTTAGGAATAGTTACTAAAAGTGGTGAGGTTACGCTAAAAACAAAAAAACCGGATGAATAATCCGGTTTTTTATTAGCGCTAGATAAATACTTAGTTTAGTTAAGTTGGAGTTTATCCATCAACAATACGGCTTGCGTACGCGTGTTGATCTCTAGCTTGCGAAGAATGGCACTAATGTGAGCTTTAATGGTTGCTTCCGTAACGTTCATCTCGTGAGCGATTTGCTTGTTCATTAAGCCTGCGCGTAAGTAAGAAAGCACTTGAATCTGTTTAGGTGTAAGTTCACGGAAGCGCTGAAGTAGAACTTTTAGCTCATCGTCAACTTTCTCTAGTTCTTCTTCCATACCTTCTGGAAGCCACTTTTTGCCACCAATAATGTCTACAATAGCCTGAGCAATTTCTCGTGTTTGCGACACTTTGGGGATAAAGCCCTGAGCACCTAGGCTCATTACTTGAGCGACAACCTCAACAGTATCGCTGCCCGAAACAACACCAACAGGAATATTCGGATATTGCTCACGCAGGGTGATAAGGCCGTTAAAATATTCACCGCCAGGCATATTAAGGTCAAGAAGGATCAGCTGAACACCGTCGAATTCGTTTAGCTTCGCCATCGCATCATCCAAGCTTCCTGCTTGAATTATCTGTGCGTTTTCAAAGTAAGGTTCCAACGCGCCGCTCAAAGCTTCGCGAAACAATGGGTGATCGTCTGCTACTAGAATTCTTGTCATTAGCGTTACTGCTTCCTTATTGTATTATGAGTATAGATTAATACTTTAGATCATTAACGAAAAGCCCTAAACCAGAAAAATCACGCAAAATATAACAAATTTGGTGTTTTCCATTGGCATTTACGTATCAAACGGTAAAATTGCGCCCCAAATTAGTTAATTGAAGATCCACAGTGAAGAAACACGACAATATATACGCAAAGGCACTCAATAAAGTAGATGACTTTAAATTTGACGAGTCTGTCGTTGATGTGTTTCCCGATATGATTCAGCGCTCAGTGCCTGGATACGAAACCATTGTTCACACCATAGGCGAATTGGCTAAAATTGCCGTTACGCCCAATACCGTCGTTTATGATCTTGGCTGTAGCTTAGGTGCTGCAAGTTTATCTGTGGCAAGAGCTGTACCTAACGATACATGTGAAATTATTGGTGTGGATGCTTCAGAAGCAATGGTAGAGCGCTGCAAACGCGTCGTACAGACCTTCACACTGCCAAACCCAATTGTTATTCAGCATGGGTTTGCACAAAGTGTAGAAATTAAGAATGCCTCTTTGGTTGTGATGAATTTCACTTTGCAATTTATCCCACCCGCTGACCGCGAAGCGTTATTAAAGCGCATTTATGATGGGCTTAACCCCGGCGGTATGTTGGTGCTATCAGAAAAAATACGCCACCCTACCCTTACTGGCAATGAGCTGCTGGTAGATTTACATCATCAATTTAAGCGCGACAACGGTTATAGTGAACTAGAAGTGAGCCAAAAGCGCGCCGCGTTAGAAAAAGTTATGCTAACCGATACATTTAACGAGCATGATACTCGCTTGAGAAAAGTCGGGTTTACCGATGTTGTGATGTGGTACAAATGTTATAACTTCACGTCTATGGTTGCCATTAAAGGCTAAACAAATCTCGCTACGTCCGTCTTTCCGCAACGCCAACACATATTAAGAACAGTATGAGCAAATTAGAACAAACTTGGTTTACCGATTGCTACAAATCGTTAATAGACAGCCCGCTATCACATTGGCTTCAAACGCTGCCGGCACAAATGGACACCTGGCAGCGAACTGCTAAACACGGTGAGTTTGATAAATGGTGCCGTTTACTTTCGAAGCTGCCGACTACGTCGCCGAATTGTGTTGATTTAGCCTCAAGCGTTTCCATTGGCACCGAAAATGACGTAGATGAATATGTCCAAAAACAAATTGAAGGATTACTAAAGCAGTTTATGCCCTGGAGAAAAGGGCCATTTAATCTTCATGGAATTCATATTGATACAGAGTGGCGTTCGGACTGGAAATGGAATCGCGTAGCACCTCATATTAGTTCGCTGAAAGACCGAAACGTTTTAGACGTAGGTTGTGGTAGTGGTTATCACATGTGGCGCATGCTGGGTGAAGGTGCCAATAACGTAATAGGTATAGATCCTACCCAACTATTTCTTATTCAGTTTCACGCCATTAAACAATTTATTAGTAAAAGTAGTGCGCCTTCCGAGAATATCCATTTTCTACCGATGGGCATTGAAGACATGCAGCCACTGAGAGCTTTCGACACTGTGTTTTCTATGGGTGTACTTTACCACCGTAAAGACCCAATGGCGTTTCTGCAGCAACTTAAAGACCAGCTAAGAAAAGGTGGCGAACTGGTTCTTGAAACCCTTGTTGTGGATGGTGATGAAAATACAGTATTGATGGCGGGTGAACGCTATGCACAAATGCGAAATGTGTGGTTCTTACCGAGCACTGCAGCCCTATCTGTTTGGTTAGGCCGCTTAGGCTTTGAAAATATTCGCGTTGTAGATATCAACCACACAACCCTAGATGAGCAGCGCGCAACGCCTTGGATGGAAACGCAATCTTTGAAAGATTTTCTCGATCCGGAAGATATTACTCGCACTATCGAAGGTTACCCTGCACCACAAAGGGCCGTTATTGTCGCTAACAAGAAGTAAGTCGTAAGTCCACGCGTCTGTTACCCTATTGGCACAAATGTTGTTACCTTAATCAAGAAGAACGTGCGAATTCTGCATTGATTAAGGTGACAACATGGATATACATGGCTTTCTAACGACGCATCAATTGCCAAGTACCTATGCAGAAACTGCACAAAAATGGTTCACCCCATTATGTGAGCAACTGCTTAAGCACCATGATGGTGCAACACAACCATTTATCGTGGGCATAAATGGCAGTCAGGGTTCAGGTAAATCAACTCTGACCAGTTTTATCGAGTCCTTCCTTACCTCGGTCCACAACAAAAAAGTGGTATCACTCTCAATTGACGATTTTTACTACGACCAGTCGCAGCGAAATGCGCTAGCGATAAAAGTACACCCGCTTTTAGCAACTCGTGGGGTACCGGGTACTCATGACATTCCTCTAGCGTTAAATACCTTTCGCAGTTTAGAAAAAGGCACGCGTACATCGCTGCCGCGCTTTAACAAAGCTACGGATAACCCGTTCCCCAAAGAACAGTGGCCTGTAATCGAATCTTCACCCGATTTCATCATACTTGAAGGATGGTGTGTGGGCGCTATTGCGCAAACATCTAGCGAACTTAAACGGCCAGTAAACCACCTTGAAGAAGTAGAGGACCCATTGGGCATTTGGCGCTCTTTTGTAAACACTGAACTAGCAGGCGATTATCAGACGTTGTTCGACAAAATAGACTACCGCATTATGCTGAAAGCACCGAGTTTCGACTGTGTGTATCAATGGCGGTTAGAACAAGAACATAAACTCGCCCAAAAAGCGTTAAAAGATAGCGATGGAGTGATGTCTGATGAAGAAGTGGCAAACTTTGTGCAACACTACCAACGCATCACTGAACACGCATTAAGTCACTTGCCTGAAAAGTGCGACACCGTGTTTTATCTAGATGAAACAAGAACGATAACTAAACAGGACGTAAAACGATGACGAAAACGCTTGTTTTCACCGATATGGACGGCACGCTGTTAGACCACCATACCTACTCTTTCGAGGCGGCGAAACCGGCTTTAACGGCATTAGAAAAAAAGGACATTCCCGTTATTCCCACTACCAGCAAAACCTTTGCTGAATTACAACCGCTGCGCGAGAGTATTGGTTTAGATGGGCCTTTTATTATTGAAAATGGCGCCGCTATTTTCATCCCTCATGGCTTTTTCAAACAAAAACCCAGCGGTACGGTTTGGATAGATGGCTACTGGTGTAAGGCGTTTATCTCAAACAAAAATTACTGGATTAAGCTACTTGAAAAAATAGGTAGCGAATTTGACGGCAAGTATAAACAATTCTCAAAAATGTCGATTCAAGAAATTCAGGAATGTACTGGGCTTGACGAAAGGTCAGCGTCACTTGCTGCCAAACGCCAGTTTGGCGAGCCGGTTTTGTGGCTTGGCACTGACGAAGAAAAACAACGCTTTTTAAAGGTAGTAAAAGATCGCGGTGCTTTCCCTCTAGAAGGCGGCCGCTTCATTCATATTTCAGGTAATTGCGATAAAGGCCAGGCTCTCAAGTGGCTGGCCAATGAATATCAAAAGCAACATACCACCAAAGTTAACACTATTGCCCTTGGCGATGGTAAGAACGACGTTGCAATGCTTGAAGCTGCGCACGTCCCCATTCGCATTTTATCCCCGGTAAATCCTCCACCAGCAGTAAAAAAAGAAGAGGTTTATACCAGCACCCTAACCGGCCCTGAAGGCTGGAACGAAATGCTTACTCAATTACTATCCCTATGATCAGGAGGACACATGGCTGATTTTTATCAAAATGGTGTGGTTACTACGTTACATAACTTAGCTCGTCGTCCTACCGAAGAGCTTGAAGCAGAGCTTCTACAGTTTTCACAAAAGCGCCCTATGGCACTTATTTTACCGTCGCTCTTTTCTGAATTAGAAGGCGACGCACTTCCACATATCGTCAACGAATTAACAGACGTGCCCTACTTATCAGAAATTGTCATCGGTCTGGACCGAGCCAATGAAGAGCAGTACAAACACGCACTAAAATTCTTCGGCAAACTTCCTCAGCATCACAGAGTGCTATGGAACGACGGTCCTCGCCTTAAAGCACTTGATGAAGAGCTTCAGGCTCAAGGCTTGGCGCCAAAGGAGTTAGGTAAAGGTCGAAATGTTTGGTACTGCATGGGCTACGTACTAGCATCGAATCGCGCAGAGTCAGTTGCGTTACACGATTGCGATATTGTTACCTATAACAAAGATTTGCTCGCCAAGCTTATCTACCCTGTAGCCAACCCAATGTTTAACTACGAGTTTTGTAAGGGTTACTATGCGCGTGTGGCTAACGGCAAAATTAATGGCCGTGTTTCTCGACTTCTTGTTACGCCATTACTTCGTGCATTAAAACGCATTATGGGAGACAACGAATACTTGGAGTTTATGGATAGCTTCCGCTATCCATTAGCGGGTGAATTTTCGTTTAGACGCGACGTACTAAACGATATTCGCATTCCAAGTGACTGGGGCTTAGAAATTGGTGTGCTTTCTGAAATGCACCGCAACTATTCGCACAACCGCCTGTGTCAGGCAGATATATGTGATATTTACGACCATAAACATCAGGATTTATCGCTTAATAACGACCAAGGTGGTTTGTCTAAAATGTCTATCGACATTACCAAAGCCATTTTCAGAAAACTTGCCACGCAAGGCTATACGTTTAGCAACGAAATGTTCCGTTCAATTAAAGCCACCTATTTCCGTATTGCGCTAGACTTTATAGAAACCTACCACAATGACGCCGTAATGAATGGCTTGAACTTAGACATTCACAGCGAAGAAAAAGCAGTAGAAATGTTTGCCAGCAACATCATGAAAGCGGGGCAAAACTTTTTAGAAAACCCTATGGAAACGCCGTTTATACCAAGCTGGAACCGCGTGACCAGCGCGGTACCCGATATTTTAGAACGACTATTAGAAGCGGTTGAAGCCGATACTGCAGAATATATGGAGTAAGTAATATGGCATGGGACCATCTCCATGACAAAGTAAAACACCATTTAGAAAGCATTTATGCCGATGTATCGCTGGACGTCTCGTATGAGACGCTAGCGACTAAGTTAATGAACACTATAGGCATTCAGCAGCAAACGGATATTGCTTCACCTCAGTCTCATCACAATTATTGGGATGAAGATGACATTATCATGATTACCTACGGTGATAGTGTCATTGACGAAGGGGAGCGCCCGCTGGTTACGTTAAATAAGTTTTTGCACCGCTACTGCAAGAACACCGTTAATAACGTTCACATCCTCCCCTTCTTTCCATACAGCTCAGACGATGGGTTTTCGGTTATCGACTACTCTACGGTGAATGAAGCACTGGGTTCATGGGACGATATTGAAGTCATTGCTGAGGATTATGGCTTGATGACCGACTTAGTTATCAATCACTGCTCTGCAAGAAGTGTGTGGTTTGATAACTTTGTGAAAGGTGAAGGACCGGGATCTGACTTTTTCTTCACAGCAGACCCATCTGATGACCTCTCCATGGTAACTCGCCCTCGTGTGTCGCCCTTGCTGCGAGAAACGGAAACCGCCAACGGTACAAAGCATGTATGGTGCACGTTTAGTCACGACCAAGTTGACTTTGACTTTAGAAACCCCAAGGTGTTGTTAGCGTTTATCGATATCATCAAGCTGTATATTGATAAAGGCGCTAAAATCTTTCGCTTAGACGCAGTGGCATTTCTTTGGAAAATTGTAGGTACAAACTGCATTAATCTATTCCAAACCCACGAAGTCATACGTTTGATCCGAACGCTGATTGAACATGTGGATCCTTCCATCATAATCATTACCGAAACCAATATTCCCAACAGGGAAAACCTAACGTACTTTGGTAATGCTAACGAAGCCCATGCTATCTACAACTTTTCGCTTCCGCCGTTACTTGTAAATACATTAGTAACGGGTGATTGTGCGTATTTGAAAAGCTGGATGATGAGTATGCCACCGGCGCAAAACGGCACAGCCTACTTTAACTTTATCGCTTCGCACGATGGTATTGGCTTGCGTCCGGCGGAAGGCCTACTGTCAGATGAAGAAATTTCAGAGCTTGTGCATACAATGCAGCACTTTGGCGGCAAGGTGTCGTGGCGCGCTTCTGATCACGGTCAGCAAAAGCCTTACGAGATAAACATCACCCTATTCGACGCGCTGCAAGGAACCACCAAGGGACCTGATAAGTATCAAGTGGACCGATTTATTTGTGCTCACGCCATAATGTTAGGTATGGAAGGTATACCAGGAATTTACATTCACAGTTTACTCGGCACATCCAACGATTACGAAAAAGTCGCTAATACAGGACAAAATCGTTCAATCAACAGAAAACGTTGGGACTTTAACGAGTTAGAGGCTCTGTTAGACTCGCCCTTTTCACAGCATCATAAAGTACTCACTCGAATCTCGCAGCTTATACGCATACGTAAAGCGCAGCCCGCATTTCACCCCAATGCAACGCAGTTTACATTGCAGCTTGGTAATCAATTATTTGGCTACTGGCGACAAAGTCTCGATAGAAAGCAAAGTATTTTCTGTATTAGTAATATTTCAGACGAAGAACAAACAATTTTGTTGTCTGACATAAATCTTATTGGCACAGATAATTGGATTGATCTCATCACCCGTGACGAGATAGCCCTTTCTAGTGGTTTCTTACAAATGAAGCCTTATCAAGTGCTTTGGATCAGCAACCAAGATTTTGAATGAATCTTTGAGCTTATAACGCCAGTCGACCAATAAGTCTACCGCGGTAAGGATACTGCGGTGTTATGCTTGTCACACGAGTTAGCAAATCAAAAGTTTGTAATGCAAGAAATTAATACCTTTTTTTTCGATTTAGACGGAACCTTGGTAGATTCTGTTCCTGATTTGGCAACAGCGTTAAACCAAACATTAAACGACTACCAATTACCAACGTATAACGAGCAGACAATTAGACACTGGGTTGGAAATGGTGCTCGTGTTCTGGTGGAACGCGGATTGAGCGGCAACGCAAAGATCAGACACCATTACACATCAAACGAGATTGATGCCGCTTTAGAAAAATTTCTTTTCTATTACCGAACGCTAGATACTAAAAGTACAGTGCTGTACGACGGCGTGTTCGCAACACTTCACGCGCTAAAAGAACAAGGGTTCACGCTAGCATTAATCACTAATAAACCTTCGGAATTTATTGAGCCTATTCTTTCTTCGTTCTCAATATTTTCGTTGTTTTCGCTTACCATTGGCGGTGATAGTTTACCGGAAAAAAAGCCTTCTTCCCTTCCCCTTCTGCATGCCTGTGAAAAGCTTGGTGTTTCGCCCTCACAGTGTGTAATGGTTGGAGATTCTAAAAATGACATTGTTGCCGCAAAAGCCGCGAACATAAAAAGTATAGGGCTTACCTACGGGTATAACTATGGTGAGAGCATCGCAAAATATAAACCTAACTGGGTTTTCGACGACTTTGAAGAGATATTAACGCTCGCTTCTTAATTCATCTGACATAGCCGTTGATGAAACTTCAATTGCGTCGTTTACGCATACTTTCTTTTATTTCACGCTTTAACCTTTGGTATAAGGCCGCTTTTTCTGTAATATCCGCGTGTTAAATCATTTAATGGAGTTGTTGGTATGTCATCTAAATGGCTTTCACTAGAAGAAGCCCTCACTAAAGCATTAGACGCTGCAAAAGCGATAAACGACGTTGAGCAAGTGAGCATTTTTGACGCCAACAACCGCATCTTGGCCCAAGATGTAACTGCCCACGTTGATGTCCCGCCCTGGGATAATTCAGCAATGGATGGCTATGCCGTAAATGCGGAAGATCTCAAACACAGTGATAAACTCGAAGTACAGGGTGTAATTACAGCTGGCATGAGTGCTGATGAGCCGCTTGAAAAAGGCAAAGCCTTTAAAATAATGACGGGGGCCCCGGTGCCTGCCAATGCTAACGCCGTTGTAATGGTAGAGAATACCGAAAGTCATGATGGCGCGGTTTTGATCAATAAAATTCCATCGGCGCAAGAGAATATACGTAAAAAGGCCAATGATATCGCCAGTGGCGATACACTAATAAGCAAGGGCACGCGCCTTCACGCCGAACACCTTATGCTGCTTTCTTCCCAAGGAAACAGTAAGGTGGCAGTATTCAGAAAACTTCGCGTTGGTGTAGTCGCGACTGGTTCTGAACTTGCTGCACCTGGCGAACCCTGTAAATCGACACAAATTTTCGAGTCTAATCGCGTTGGTGTAAGCAGCATTTTAAGCAATGAAAACGTAGAGCTTATTGATTTCGGCATTGTAGAAGACGACGAAGCATCTTTGCGTAAACTCTTCATTGAGGCGAGCAAGCGTGTAGATGTAATGGTAAGTAGCGGTGGCGTATCTGTGGGCGATGCCGACTATGTAAAAGATATCATCGCTGAATTGGGCACTATCGACTTTTGGAAAGTCGCGGTTAAACCGGGTAAACCCTTTGCTCTGGGCAAAATAAACAACACGTTGTTTTGCGGTTTGCCGGGCAATCCTGTGTCTTCATTTGTTACCGCAAAATTATTGGTTGTGCCTGTTATCAAAAAAATGCAAGGACAAGTACAACCGCACGAGCCGTTCTTTGTTAACGCTAGCATTACGACACCTCTTAAGCGACGTGCAGGCCGCCGAGACTTTCAGCGTGCAACTATGGTGAGAAACAACCGAGGAGAATGGGAAGTCACGCCGTTTAAATCACAAAGTTCTGGTGTTATGACGTCAATCACCTCTGCTAACTGTCTTATGGTTGTTCATGAAGATATAAGTGAGTTAAACATTGGCGACACGGTTCCCGTTATGCCACTGCATTTTTAAAACGACTATTGCTTAAACGCTTTGTACTAAAACATGTTTTTCAGTGTAGTTTTTGTTGCTGTATCTGATTGAAAGCGCAATCGCCGCATTACACGAAACAATTACCCATTATTCTTATCGCCTTTGGCGACCCATATAGAGACACATCACCGTGAATAAGAAACGCTTTCTTGTAGAAGGAAGAGATATTTTAAAGCTAGCCTGGCCATTGCTAGTTGCGCAGATTACACAAATGCTAATGGGCGTTAGCGATACGATTATGGCAGGACGTTACAGCGCTACCGACATGGCAGCAGTGGCGCTTGGGTTTAGCATAACCGTACCACTTCTGTGTTTTATACAAGGTATAGCCCTTGCGCTTCCTCCTATTATCTCGCGGTTACAAGGCAACAAAAGTATTAGCAGTATTGCTGATGCCAGTCAGCAGGCCGGCTACCTTATCTTTTTTGTGGGGCTGGTAATAGCAGGGTTAATTCCTTTTACTGAGAGTATGGTAGCGATTTTTCCTATGGCGCCTGAACTACACAGTATAACGGTAGACTATGTGCTATACGTGCTATTTGCCATGCCGGGTTTTGCGCTGTACCAATGGCTTAGAAACTATTGTGAAGGCTTAGGTAAAACCAAGCCAACTATGATCATTACCGTAATTGGCTTAATGGCAAACATTGTTGGAAACTACCTGTTTATTTATGGTGTTGGCCCACTGCCTGCTATGGGTGGCGCCGGCTGTGGTATTGCTACCGGCATCGTTATTTACACTATGCTGATTGCAACCTTTGTCTATGTGCGCTTTGCCCCTGCCCTGCAAAAATATAATTTGTTCAGCCAGCTATACAAGCCAAACATGGTTACCATAAGCCGAACCTTTAAGATGGGTTTACCCATCGCCATGACGATTTTGTTCGAAGTAACCCTGTTTTCACTAGTTGCATTGCTATTGGCACCATTTGGCGCTACCACGGTAGCGGCCCATCAAGTTGCCCTGAATTTCTCGGCGCTTATGTTTATGTTTCCCATGAGTATTGGGATGGCTGCCGCGATTCGTATTGGGTATCGCATTGGGCAAAGAAATCAGCGTCAGGCCAAAATAGCAGCCCGTACCGCTATTCTTATCGGCTTTTTCACCTCTGCGTGCACTGCTAGCTTCACATTGTTAGCAAAGGGTTTCATTATTGGGCTATATACTAGCGACGATGCTGTTTACACGCTAGCCAATGCACTACTTATATACGCTGCACTGTTTCAGCTGTCAGACGCCGTTCAGGTTATCTCTGCCAATGCTCTACGCGGTTACAAAGACACTACGGCGATGTTTATCATTACCTTTGTGTCGTACTGGTTAATAGGACTTCCTACCGGTGTAGTTTTGGGAAGAACAGACTGGGTAACGGCTGAGCCGATGGCTGCAGCGGGGTTCTGGATAGGATTCATCGTAGGCTTAAGTGCAGCAGCCGTAATGCTTGGAGCCCGTCTTCTTTACATTCAAAGGCCAAGTGCAGCCCATCGCATCGCGAGTGCTTGAGCACCTTAACTGCCGAAGACTGCCTAAAATGCGATAGAAAAAGGGCTAGTCTCGCTGTTTAAATTTTACCCAATCTTGCGGGGTGTCTATATCAATTCGTGCATTAGGTATAGACACAGCCCTTACATTCCCTAACTTCGCATACTTTTTAATGATTGGCTTAGCGCCGGTATCTCCCTGAAGCGCTAATAATTCGCTAAACATTGCTTCTGGGAAAATAGCAGGCACTGTTAACCGACTATTAGGCTCCCCGTATTTCTGCCCATCCCTCTGCCCGTCCTTCTCCCCATGCTTCTGCCACTCGCTACACACTATGTGGTTTGGGTAAGCTTTAGAAGCATCAATAAGGCGGGCAAGATCCTGTGTGTTTAGACTTGGCAGGTCAGCAAGGGTAACAAGCACATGTGAAGGATTGGTGCCCGAAGATGTTCCATCTAATAACGACGATGTTTGTAGAGGCGATTTTGGAAGCGAAGTTGGTGAAAGCGACGTTTTAGGTTGTAATGCCAGGCGTAGTAAATGTAAAAGCCCGCTGCGAATACTTGATGCTATCCCCTCTTCCCACTGCGTATTGTGTATCACCTCAACGGGTGTTTCAGGTAGACCAGAAAAAGCTTCAGCTAACTGCGAACTCACGCTGTCGTGCCATTTGCCTGTAACAACCGTAACTGGATGTTTGCTGATCGACACTATTTTATCGCGAGCTTGAATAAGTTCGTTAGCACTGTGCTGAACAAGCGGCAATTTTGTAATCGGATGCTCTGATAAGAGTTTGTTGCCGTTATAGCGGGAGCTTTGCCCGCCAGCAAGTAAAACGAAAGCTAAGCGATAAACAACCGAACTCAATGTAACACCTTTTAGTCAACGCGCTTTATCTAAGCGAGCGCAAAACCATTTACGCTTTAACAAAGCCAGTTCCCAGGGAAATAACATTATCGCCATCGCGGTTTTCGTGAGTATGAAACCTTGTAACCGCAAAGGGCTTAACGGCTTCTGCTAAGCCCCTTTATAGCAGCCGTTAGTCCTTCAAGCGTAAGCCCATACATTCTGTCTTCCATTATTTCACGAATAATTTTAATAGACGAATAATACGGCCAATAATTTTCAGGCTGTGGGTTAAGCCATACCGCGTTATTAAAGTGGTTTAACAAACGCTGAATCCATACACTACCTGGCTCTTCATTCCAATGCTCTACGCTGCCCCCTGGGTAGGTAATTTCATACGGCCCCATGGTTGCATCACCTACAAAAATAACTTTATAGTCTTTTCCGTAGCGGTGAATGATATCCCAAATAGAAATGCGCTCTTTATTGCGGCGAAGGTTATCTTTCCACACTTCTTCATACACGCAGTTGTGAAAGTAAAAGTACTCAAGGTACTTAAACTCGGTCTGCACTGCTGAAAAAAGCTCTTGGGTGCTCTTAACGTGAGGGTCCATAGAGCCGCCCACATCAAAAAACATCAATACCTTAACCGCATTATGACGTTCTGGCGCCATATGAATATCAAGCAAGCCACCTTTCTTTGCGGTTTCACCTATCGTCGTAGGTACATCTAAATGCTCGCTGGCACCCGTGCGAGCAAACTTGCGCAGCTTTCTAAGCGCCACTTTAATATTACGCGTACCCAGTTCGACATCAGAGCTTAAGTTTTTAAACTCGCGTTTATCCCACACTTTTACTGCCGAAAACTTTCTATTGCCCTTTTGCCCTATTCGCACACCTTCGGGATTATCGCCATAAGCGCCAAACGGAGATGTTCCGCCGGTGCCCACCCATTTATTTCCACCTTGATGACGCTTTTCTTGTTCTTCTAAGCGTTTTTTCAACGTTTCCATCAGTTCTTCAAGGCCACCGGCTTTACGCAGCGCCTCACGCTCTTCGGGGCTTAAATTTTTCTCAATTTCCTTACGCAGCCATTCTTCAGGAATGTCTTTGCCAAACAAATCAACAGATTCAACACCTTCAAAATATTCAGCAAACGCCCTGTCGAACTTATCGTACTGAGTTTCGTCCTTCACCATTATGGTACGCGACAAACTGTAGAACGCTTCGATATCGGCATACACCACGTGCTTTTCAAGCGCACTAAGCAAATCCAGCAACTCGCGCAGCGTGGTTTTAACCTGATATTTTCGCAGTGTATAAAAAAACTGAATAAGCATTAGCGACGCGCCATAAAGACCAGTTTTTCAAACAAATGTATGTCTTGTTCGTTTTTAAGTAGTGCCCCGTAAAGTGGTGGAATAGCAGCTTTTCCGTCTTTTGAGTGAAGCGCTTCTGGTGGAATATCTTCAGCAACCAAGAGCTTAAGCCAGTCGATAAGTTCAGAGGTAGAAGGCTTTTTCTTAAGCCCTGGTACATCTCGAATTTCAAAGAAGGCCTTTAACGCTTCATCAAGCAGCTTTTTCTTTAAATCTGGGAAATGTACGTTAACGATTTCTTGCATTTCCTCTGGATTCGGGAACTGAATGTAGTGGAAGAAACAACGGCGCAAGAAAGCGTCTGGCAGCTCTTTTTCGTTGTTCGATGTAATAATAACAATAGGACGCTGCTTCGCGACTACACGTTCCTGCGTTTCATAAACGAAGAACTCCATCTTATCGAGCTCTAGCAGCAAGTCGTTGGGAAACTCAATGTCAGCTTTATCAATTTCGTCAATTAATAGTACCGGGCGCTTTTCTGCGCTAAAGGCTTCCCATAATTTACCTTTTACGATGTAGTTGCTGATATCGTGAACGCGATCATCACCAAGTTGAGAGTCGCGAAGACGTGACACTGCGTCGTATTCGTACAAACCTTGCTGTGCTTTAGTGGTTGATTTAATGTGCCACTGAATTAGTTCGGTGCCTAAACTCTCGGCCAATTCTTCAGCAAGCATGGTTTTACCTGTGCCCGGCTCGCCTTTAATTAAAAGCGGACGCTCTAGCGTAATAGCTGCGTTAACCGCCAGCTGTAAGTCTTTGGTTGCGATATAATTAGACGTGCCACTAAAAGCCATTATTGTTGTACTCCGTATAATTTTTCGTCTTTGCAATTTTAACTATAATATCAAGGCCTTCTCATGATTGCCCATAGATATAACATATAGCTAAAAAGCACTTTGCATTTTACTGATTGGGACCAATGATATAGGGGTATGACGAAATCCCCTAATTCAGGCTGTGAATTATTAACTATCACACGCGTTGAATTATTAACTACTAAAAAGGTCGTACAGATCACGACAGACGGGGTTTCCTATAAAATAAGGAACGAGGTAAGGATTTATAATGAACGTATTTGACGACAATTCCCTATCTATTGGCCGCACGCCACTAGTAAAGCTAAATCGCGTAACATCAGGTAATGTATACGCAAAAATTGAATCGCGTAACCCAAGCTTCAGCGTTAAGTGCCGCATTGGCGCAAACATGATTTGGGATGCTGAAAAGCGCGGTGTCCTTACCGAAGGTAAAGAAATTGTAGAGCCGACCAGTGGTAACACAGGTATCGCTTTGGCGTTTGTTGCAGCGTCTCGCGGTTATAAGCTAACGCTAACCATGCCTAGCAGCATGAGCCTTGAGCGTCGCAAACTTCTAAAAGCTTTGGGCGCAAACCTTGTTCTTACTGAAGCGCCTAAGGGCATGAAAGGTGCCGTTGCCGCTGCACAAGAAATTGTGGCATCAGATCCAGACAAATACGTATTGCTTCAACAGTTCGACAACCCGGCTAACCCAGCTATTCACGAAAAAACCACTGGCCCTGAAATTTGGGAAGATACAGACGGTAAAGTAGATGCATTCGTAGCTGGTGTAGGTACGGGTGGTACAATCACGGGTGTAAGTCGCTACCTTAAAAATACGAAAGGTAAAGCAATTACTTCTATTGCTGTTGAGCCAACAGACTCTCCAGTAATTACCCAAGCGCTTGCGGGCGAAGAATTAACCCCTGGTCCACACAAAATTCAAGGTATTGGCGCAGGTTTCATTCCAGGTAACCTAGACCTAGACCTAATTGACGAAGTTGAGCAAGTTACCAACGAAGAATGTATGGACATGGCGCGCAAGCTAATGACCGACGAGGGTATTCTTGCAGGTATTTCTTCTGGTGCAGCCGTTGTTGCTGCTAAGCGTTTTGCTGAACGCCCAGAAAACAAAGACAAAGTGGTTGTAGTACTTCTAGCAAGCGGCACAGAACGTTACCTAAGTAGCCCTCTGTTTGCTGGTGCGTTCGACGAACAAGAAGAAGTTCAATAACCACCAAAATGTTTCAATCATTTAAAAACGAGGCCTAGTGCCTCGTTTTTTTATGCCTACTCTCTTCTGTTTCTCCTGAAGTTTCATGAAAACAAACACCTGAGTTTTACGCTCTATTACTTTGCTTTTGTGCGCAATATTGTGAATAATCAAAGCATAGATTAGCGAAGCGGCGAGCACATTGACTTCGTTGAGATATAAAACTATCAATAAGAAACGGACCTCTTTACATTAAGGTAATCCAAATGAAAACGCGTATGTGGTACGCCCTATTCGGGCTTTTTACAGTGTTGATTTTATCCGCTTGCGGTAAAAAGGAAGAAGGCATTGGGCGGTACGGCATGCTTGATGAAAGTACCCCTGAGTACACCACCGTAGCGTTTCTCAAAAGTGTTTATGAAGATGACAACCTTGATACAGCAATTCGCCTATCAAGCGAAAAACTGTCTCGTATCTTAACGAGATACCACACTAACAGTAACGTTCAGCGCCACCTCTTAAACCTTAAATATGACACCGTCACCATCACGCCTCAAAGTGCAGGTCGAGTTGGCCGCAACGAATTCGCAGAAAAATCGACAATCACCGTATTTTTAAGTGGAACATACAACGATGATAAAATTGAAGACTTGCGTAGCCTAGACTTGATTAAAGAAGACGGTGAATGGAAGGTTAATAAAATTCATCCAGATGCCTATTTATAACGTGTAGATAAACGCTGTTTTTATGGCCAGCAACGTAGCTTTTTACAAATGAAGAAAATAAAAAGGATGTTTTCCGGCTTTTATGCTTAAAAGCGTTTATTTTTTGTTTAATGGGTTGTTTTAGGGTAATAATTTCAAAACGCTCATAAGTGATATACGGATAGTTTCCACCTTACATAAAGGATTTTTTCTGTACATTAAATTGTTAGCTTTCAGGAGTAATATTGAACAAAACGGAAGTTTCAGAACTAGTTATTTCCTACTCTGACAAATATGGTTCAACCAACAAACCAGAGAGAAGAGAGCTGCAAAACAAACTCAGAAAAGCGAAGTCTAAAGCTCTTTTTGACGGGCTATTCTCAATATTCCTCATGGAGTCATGTCCGGAATCATTTGCGCGTCAAAATAATGCTGGTTTAATGCTTTTTAAAATCAAACCTAAAGTTAAACTAGAACCATTGGAAATGCTTAGAGTTTGTCTCCCGACTTGGGACGTAAGCGTAGAGGAATTAGTATTCTACTTCGTAGAAAAATGCGGAAAGGAAGAAATCGGAATAGTACTAGAGAAACTTAAATCTATTCCACTATCTGAACGTGAATCTGCGGCTCTGAAAAGCATGCACTTCTGGTTTGAAAAAGCATGAAAGCTAACAAACGCATAAACTCGCTCGCGGGCTCGCTGGGACAAAAACACGTAGGCTCCCTTCGCTTCGCTCGGTATTATAGCCTACGTATTTTTGCCCGTTATGCGGGCCGTTATATGCCAAAGGAATACGGACATTATCTGGTTTAAAAAACTCAAAAGCCCTCACGTACCTTTAGACATTCCAATAGAAGATGGATTGGCTATATTAAAAAAGGTTGGCAGCCCCGTCTTTTTTGAGTCCGAAGAGGAAAGGCAATATAAAGTTTCAAATGCAGCTTACAATGTAGCTATTTATGAAACGGATGGCATTGTTTCAAGTGCTTGGTACGACGATCCCATTGGAAGGTCTTGGAACCTTGGGAGACAGAAAAAAGTAAATCTATACCTTTCTCGCTACGACAATATCAGTAACTGGGAAGCTAGGCTCAATAATGGATATATTCAGTTCTATTTTAACGACACGCTTGGATTGAGCATGTCTTATGGGTTACACAAAGATGTCATCAGGTTTAATAAACAAGGCATATAACAAGCCAATAAACACACTCACTTCGTTCGCTGGGACGCATACACGCAGGGCGGCTTCGCCATTATGCCCTGCGTGCCTGCGCCCGTTATTGGAAAGTTATGCAAATCGCAGTTCATAGTGCTTCGATTAGTATTGGAGTTTAGATAGGTGGTTTGCCCTAATTGAGGAATAAATGCTGGATGTTCCTGGATTGTTATTTTTGATTTCTTCAATTGCTGTGCCAGGCTTCTATGTCTATATGCGTGGTGGCACGAATAGAGTTATATTTGTTTTAGCTAATGTTGGTATAGTCTCTTTGGTAGGGATGGCTTTAAGTGCGATGGAATCAACTTTGATTTATCTAAATCACACTTATCTTTCGTCCTTATATCCAGAGCAAGTGCCACGAATTCTATGGCCAGTATTTGAAGCGCTTGAGTGGATTGAAGATTGGTTTGCTGTCATTAACGTTGGCTTGATGATTGTTAATACGTTTATTTCACCAGTTATAATGTATAAATACTGTAATATTTTTAGTCCAAAAAGCAGTGCATAACAAATTGCTGCACGTGGAGCCAGTTACGCCGCCCTACCATGTGGCTCGCTGCGCTCACTATACCACATGGTAGCACGTCGCAACTGACCCAGTGAGCAAGGCGTTAGCCACCAAAGACACTATGGGCCAATTTTTTTCATTATCATTTTTTATTGCATATAGTGCCGCTATCCTTCAGCTTAGTTTTTTAGCCTTTAGCGATGTACTCGATGATGGCATTTTGACATACATCGCTGTTGGGCTTGGTATTTCAAGCGCTCCTGCTATAAGGCTATTTCAAAAGTGGAAACATGCTAAATCTGCAAGTTATTTAATAACTGACGAACCTGGACAAACGCCATTCCATCAACGGTTAATTAACTTTCCCCTGCTCATAGTTTTCTCTACGTTTGGATTTATTGGCTTAATTTCAATATCTAATCACATATTCGCATCTGAAGAAGTGCACGTAGAAGAATTTGTAGTGGAGGCTATCGGGAAAAAACGTGTTAGATACGATTTATTTGAATACATATTAATCTCAAATGGTGATTATGCAACGTCACTCAATCTTGGAGAAACTCCAAAAACGACATTCAGTGTCGGAGACAAGCTTGAGGTAACCCTTAAAACAGGTTTATGGGGTTACTATATAGTTGAGGATGTTGTAAATGGTGGCTAACAAGCCAATCAACTCACTCACTGCGTTCGCTGGGACGCATACACGTGGGGCGGCTGCGCCATTATGCCCCACATGTCTGCGCCCGTTATTGGAAAGTTAGTACCCTCGGAGCAGGAAGCTTGAAAGTAAAACCATCCAAAAAGCTGCATATGTCTGGTCAACTTCAGTTTATGAATGTATTTCTATATTTTCATGGGACTTTTGCGGCTCTATTGGCCAAGCAGAACTGATTTATCCACTTTTTGCTCTAGATGTGCTGCTAGCTTTTTATTTACTTTCGCCATTTTTTACCTATTTCAGCTATCGTGAAATAGTCAAAAATAGGAATAAAATTAAATAATGTTGCTAGGTAGTATTGGGTTTACGGGTACTAACAACTCAATAAACTCGCTCACTTCGTTCGCTGGGACGCATACACGCAGGGCGGCTTCGCCATTATGCCCTACGTTCCTGCGCCCGTTATTGAAAAGTTA
>NZ_JAKREZ010000029.1:0-60367 GCF_022348345.1 Alteromonas sp. CNT1-28
AAACGGACTTGGGCTGAGAAGAATCTAGCTCAAATCTAAACTGACAGCGACACCTGAAAAAACGGGTAACTGTCAGATCAAGTCTGAGCTAGTACACATTATTTTCTTCATTGTATGCTCGTTCTACACGCCCTACGTAAGCTTTATCTACTTTTACATCAAATGAAATTATTGTAGATTCATCCTCATCAAAATCGTTTTCAACAACAAAACTATTTTGTTTCAGAAATTGGCGGACAAGTCCCTCTGAGCTACCAGTTGTAGCCAAAAAAATTAAAATTTTAGCTAGCGTTTTGTCGTAATAAAAGCAGTCTAAACTCAGCGCACTCTTGTCCTTTCTTTCAGTATTTAAGTAATGAGTAAAGCGTTCAGAATAACTCTCATTCTGCCCTGAGGAGAAACAAACTATCTTATAATCTTGATATAATGCACTTGTTGGTTTTAGCTTTTCATCAAATATGGACTTTAAAATTGATGATTTCCCAGACCCATTTCCGCCAATAAATGTCGCAATTTTATCAAATTTAAGAACTTGCTCTTCTTTGTGCAGTGCATTACCCGGTAAGGGTAAAGAAATCTCTGCCATATTAGTAATATTCCTTTATGTAGGCGTAAGCTCTGTCGAACAATACTTGGTCTTTGTGAAGTTGGTATTTTAGCAGAGCCTTACGAAGCGACTTCTGCACCTCTCTTTCACCACCAATGGTGTTCTGCCAGCCGGGGAAGTTAACGACGCGAACAATAGCATCGATATCAGTAACAATGCGTTCTACTACCGCTGGTGTTTCATCTGTTTTTAACTCAAGAAACAGATCGGTAAGTGCAGCCTTGGGGGACATGCTCTGTAGTTCCTCTTCCAACTCCTTTTCTGCCTTTACCGTATCTTTAGCAATGGTACAAAGCTCTTTAACAAACTCAATTGAGCTAATTAACCCCTTCTCAGCCTTATCTCGCAGTGCTTCCAGCCGCTCACTTAGTTTTTTAAACTCACCGCCAGAGTGCTTTTGGAAGCGCTTGATCAGATCTTTTTCTAGCTGCTTAATCTTTTTGGGGTCTGGATTGTAAAAGATATTCTCAATGACGTCTGCGTCAAGTATGAACTCTTCAAGGGTATGTACTTCACCAACGTGAATATTGTCATGAATGAGCTTTGTAGTTTGCGCACCAAGTGCTAACCAAAGCATTTTACCGACATTATCTGAGGCAGGTTTTACCGACTCAAACACTTGTGCCAACCACTTATAATCTTGGTTGTATGCATCCAAAATATTGTCAGGCGACAAAGACTCCCAAAGCTTTGACAGGTACTTAAAGTCTTTTGCAAAGGCATCTTTCTTATCATCTGTACCAATTACGTTTTGCGCCGCTTCTAAGCCCTCAAAGCCTTCTAATGTTCGGTCTACACCTTCAAAATGCTTTAGTGCATCGGCCATAGCTTTGGGTAAGCGAGAGCGCAATTCACCAAGATTGGTGATTAACTGCTTAACCGTTAACTCATCAAATTCAAGCGCTTTGGCGGCATCATCAAATACACCAAAGTAGTCAACGATGCAGCCAAACGTTTTTTGCGGGTATAAACGGTTAGTACGGCAAATGGCCTGAAGTAGCGTGTGGTCTTTTAAAGACCTGTCCAAGTACATGGTTTGGCAAATAGGTGCATCAAATCCAGTTAACAGTTTTGCTGTAACTATGATGAACTTAAGCCCAGACGTTGCGTCGTTGTATTCCTCTACAATTTTTTCTTGCTGAGACTTATCTACTGCCCATTTTTGCTTAAATTCGTAGTCATCGTTAGCTGTAGTAGAGATAACCACTTTGCTCGCTTCTTCGGGGAAGTACTTATCTAACTCTTCTTTGTACTGCACACAGGCATGGCGGTCTGGTGTAACAATCAGCGCCTTAAAGCCATGGGGAGCAACCTTAGCCTTAAAGTGATCTGCTATGTCTTTTACTATTTTTTCAACGCGCTCTGGCGACTTTAAAAACGCAGACATCTTTGCAGATTTTTTATTAAGCTCATCTGCCTCTTCGTCTGTTAACGCGGCACTCTGTTTAAATTCTTCAAAGGCTTTATCAAGGGCTTCTTTGTCTACATGTACATCTACCAGCCTTGGCTCAAAGTGCAACGGTAAAGTAGCCTCATCACGGATGGAATCATGAAAGGTGTAGCGCGACATATAGCCGCCTTTGTCCTCTTCAGCACCAAAGGCCCAGAAGGTGTTCTTATCCGCTTTGTTTACCGGGGTTCCGGTTAAGCCAAACAAGAATGCGTTGGGCAGTGCAGCACGCATCTGGCGGCCTAAGTCTCCCTCTTGGGTGCGGTGTGCCTCGTCTACCAACAGAATAATGTTCTCTCTTTCATTCATGTTGGGTTTGGCATCGCGAAACTTGTGGATCATCGAAATGATTATCTTGCGCGTATCGCGCTCCAGCATCTGTTGAAGCTCTTTAATGCTTTCGGTGGTCTCTACGTTGGCAATATCGGCTGCGTTAAACGTGCCACTGATTTGTGTATCTAAATCAGTTCTATCTACCAGTACAATAACTGTTGGGCTTTTTAGCTCAGGAGCGCGGCGCAGCTTTTGTGCGGCGAGTACCATCAGAAGAGACTTGCCAGAGCCTTGGAAGTGCCAAATAAGGCCCTTTTTAATTTTTCCGTCGATAACGCGCTGAACAATTTTGTTCGCCCCTTCATACTGCTGAAAACGCGGAATAACCTTTATACGCTGCTTCTTTTTATTAGTGGTAAACAATGAAAAGTTACGCATTATGTCCAGCAGCCGCGCTGGGCTGAGCAGGTCTGTTAGTTCACGACCTATTTCTGATAAGCCCAACGCTTTAGAAATTTTGTTACCGTTATCTTCTACCCGCCAAGGTGCCCAAAACTCTAGCGGGCAGCGAATGCCGCCATAGGATAACTCTTTACCTTCAGTAGCAAACGACAGCACATTGGGCACAAATAGTTGCGGTACGGCATTTTCGTAAATGTTATGTATTTCATGAGCGCCATCTAACCAACTCACCGATGGGCGTATAGGCGTTTTGGCCTCA
The DNA here is from genome assembly GCF_022348345.1 of Alteromonas sp. CNT1-28. Taxonomy (NCBI): domain Bacteria; kingdom Pseudomonadati; phylum Pseudomonadota; class Gammaproteobacteria; order Alteromonadales; family Alteromonadaceae; genus Alteromonas; species Alteromonas sp. CNT1-28. The sequence continues at coordinate 3,052 of NZ_JAKREZ010000029.1, forward strand.
CCCACCACTACCGGGATACCGTTAATCATTAGTACAACGTCGGGTATCTTTGTTTCCCTATGGTGAACATTGAATTGGTTGGTAATGACATATTCGTTTTGGGTTAGATCATCAAAGTCGATGAGCCTGATGGGTACATGACGATTGTTGTCACCAAAAGGCATGGTCTTTTCACCTGTTAACCAAGCAAAAAACTCTTCATTAGCTTTAACTAAGCCAATTTGGTTTACCGAAATTAAAATAGCTCGTAGCTTATGTATTACTTCATCCGCTAAGCTGGGGTTAGCTTTTATCTCCGGGTTAAGCCGAACAAGTGCGTCTATTACTTCAGCTTCAACCAGCACCTCGTTCACGCCACGCTTTAGCTGACTAGCAGATTGAAAGTTCCATTTTACGCCAAACGCCTTTGCAGGCTCTTGCACCTGCTTGGTGTTTAAATTAACACCGCTTAGTTGATGGATGATGTAGTGTTCCACACTATTTAATTCAGAGAACCCCATTAACTATCCTTGTTCTTTTAAATCAACTTTAGACAGAATACTGAGTAACAGACTCTTTTCCGCTTTTAAAGATTTTTTGATATCCAAAATAGCACAATCGATCTGTTTCATATCACTCACAATAGACTGTTGCGTTTCCATATCTGGAACGGCTATTTCAATGTTTCCAATCCGTGAAGTATTTAGGTTGGGCTGGTCTGCTCCCGCAGCAATGCTTTCTCTAAAATATTTAGTTTTTGAGTCTAAAAAATAATACAAGTACTCTCTAGATAATCCTTTAAGATTAAGAAATGCTGCAACGCCATCATTCGCACCTGCTTCGAATGGCAATATCGCAGGAACCCCTAACGAATAGCCGCTATTTGAAAGTAATACTGTATTTGCTGGTAGGATTCTAGTTTTAGTAGCGCCAATCTCTGTTAAGTACGAAGGGACATCTTCAATTTTTATTTCTGGAGTACTTTTATTTGTTAAAGCTGCAACGGTAATCCAAGGAAGATAGTCTCCGTCAAAATACAATGGACTTCCAGCAGGTCTAGGAGAAGACCCTCTCACAACCTTAGCAAGATCCTTAATTTTCTTTCTAACCCAGCTACTTTGACCAAACTCTCTATTAACTTCACAATTTGTCTTTTCCGAAAAAAAGGAACTTCTTAAGTTAAAAAGAGATCTCAAAACTGTTCTTTTGTTTGTAGAAAGCTCCTCAAGGGACCAAATCAATAAAGACAATTTCTTTTGAAGGCTTTTAGGGGGCAACAAGAACGTAAAGTTCTCTAGATCTTTCCACTTTATCCTTCTAGTGATAGAACCGGACGCATTGGCAACAACAAACTTCCATAATGATTTGCTATTTAGAACAGCTGCCAGATAACCATCATAAATGAATTCAGGGTTTTCTTTAATAGTTAAAATATCGCCAGAGCATACACCTGAAAAATCAGCTCGGGGTGCACGCTCCCTGAAATCACTAGCATACAAACTCCTTCTTACCAAAAGGTAGTCGCCGACGTCAAAAAATTTCATTGCAGAAGTAACTGAAGCTGAAGACTCCCAACTTTTAATATTCAGGTCCCATTTTTCAATGTTGCTATTTCCAACAAAACGATCAAATCCACTTTTTCCCGGTTCGTTTATTCTTTTACTATATTCAAAAGCCACATCGCCCAATTTGACTTCTTTCCATTCGCTTTTATCTATTTCTAAATTCATTGAGTTAAATTCCATTAAAAAGGGAATGAATCCTGCTTTTTAAAGTTTCATTTGATGAGTTCCAATCCTTGTAAGACTCTTCGAATGACTCATCTGAATCGGAAGGATATTTATTAACGTAAAGGCTAATATTAAGGGACGATCTATTTATAATTATCTCTTCTGTTGATATCAACTTTGAAAGACCCTCAATACTTGAAAAGTCTCTGTAAGCACTATATATTTTTTCGATGTGTTCTGGTGTTAAGTAACTTATCGTTTTTTCCCGTTTAATTAGGTCACTCGCATTAACGAATAGAACTTTGCCTTTTTTGCAATCTTCTTTTTTAGTTTTTGAAATGACGAGGCATGACTCCATTCCAGAATTGTAGAAAAGATTTCTTCCTAGACCTATTACTGCCTCAAGCCTGTCTGACTCGATAAAATTTCTGCGAATATGTTCTTCGCTGCTCCTATCAAGAAGCCCTTGCGGCCAAAGACTAACAGAACGTCCATTTTCTAAGTTTAAGCTCTTTTGAATATGTTGCTCAAAGGCATAATCTGCACAACCCTGTGGAGGTATCCCCCAGAGATTTCTGCCATATGGGTCATTTTCGAATGCTGATTTATCCCACGCTTTTATCGAGTAAGGTGGGTTTGCAAGGATCACGTTAAATCTCTTTAGCTCGTCGTTTTCCAGTAAGCCCGGATTCGACAAAGTATTTCCGCGAACTATTTGGAACTCTTCAATACCGTGCATAAACATGTTCATACGGGCGATGGCCGAGGTAAGAAGGTTGATCTCCTGCCCATATAACTTAAGGGTGCGGTATTCCTTACCTTCTTCTTTTAGGTGCAGCGCACAGTTAAGCAGTAAGCCACCTGAACCGCAGGTTGGGTCATAGACTGACTCACCCGGTTGTGGGTCCATAATCATGGTCATTAGCTTCACAACGGTGCGGTTTGTATAAAACTCCGCAGCCGTGTGGCCACTATCGTCGGCAAATTTCTTGATCAGGTATTCGTAAGCGTTACCCAGCTTATCGTCAGGTACATTGGTTAAATTCAGTTTATGCTGCGAATAATGCTCGACAAGCTCAATGAGCATGGCGTCAGATAGTCGGTCTTTATTCGTCCAACTGGCATCGCCAAAAATACCATCTAGAGTGTCTGGGTTTGCTTGCTCAATCGCACGCATGGCATTTTGCAGTGCTTGACCAACATTAGTAGTGACCTCACGCACGTCCTGCCAATGCGCACCATCGGGAATTTGAAAATGATGGTTCTCTGCAAAGGCTGCGTACTCCATATCGCCGCCACTTTCCGCAAGGGCTTTTTCAAACTCTTCGTCGTAAACGTCTGAGATACGTTTAAAGAACAGCAATGGGAATATGTACTGCTTGTAGTCACCCGCATCTATAGTGCCGCGTAATGTGGTGGCAGCACCCCAAAGGTATTTTTCTAGTTCTTGTTGCGTCATCATGCTTCGACTACCTCTTTGGATCGTGTTTTGGGCATGAGTTGCTCAGTAATGATTTTAAAATCTGTCAGTAGCCTGCTTTTCAACATGGATTTTCTTACTTCAAAAAATTGCTCAAAGTCTTTCAAAAGAAGAGATTGATTATCAGGGATAAGATTTCGAGTGCGATAGTAGGCGTCGCTAGCCGCCATAGATTCAACCCAGTCGTTCAACGGCGTCGCCTGTTTGGTTTCATTTTCTAGCCCTTCTAACAATTGCAAGTTTGGCACTTGGTCACGCATAGACTGCCACAAGGCAATCTCCTCACTGCTCAAGCCCAAATCATTTAGTGCCGCTGTTTTAAAACCACTTGCTGGGTGCATATGGTCTTGATGAAAACTTATTTGGTCTAGTTTCAGGTCAGGGTACAAAGCCGACAGCAGAAGAAAGCTGACAGGCCCCTTTTTATGCTCCAAAAACTCATCAATATCTTGCTCATCTATTGTGAGTTTCTTGCCACTTGGGAGCTTAACTTGCTTGAATTCATCAAGTGAAAAGGATTTCGACTTTAAGACAAACTCATGCTCATTCTTCTTACGGAGTCCATCGCGAAGTGAGCTTAGCGCTGAGTCAGCTTGCCCGCTGTAAACTTGTTTAAGCAAACTATTAGTTACAAAGCGCTGCAACTCTACTTTCGTTTCTTTGTTTATATCGCCACCTTTGTATATGTAATAGGCGATTGGAGTTGCAGCGTAATTTGAAGATAATCTTGTTTTATTGAAGCCAAACTGACGCAAAAGGCTGGATGTGCGGCTAAGCGCATTAACAATCTTGGACCAATTATCTCTGATTTTTGCAATGTTATTTCGATCGAACGTTTGTACCTTAAATGTCATTGGTGCGTCTATCAAAAACAAGCACGTCCGCATTAGGAAGTCTGTGTTGAAGTCGAACAATCTATCTTGACCATTGATAGTGTCAATCAACTGTTCAATATGCTCTCGACCATCCTCCCAGTGCGCAACCAAGGTAGAGAATAATAGGTCAGACTTGGATAGGACGGTTCCGCCACTATTGACCCGAACGAATATCTCAAGAATGTCATCTAAGTCTTTTTCGACAATTCTGAAGTAATTTATGAGTTGGGGGTCGTTAAACTTTCTCAAAAGCGTATTTAAGTTTTTACGCGCTATTTTTCGGCTTTCTTCGAGCAAAGAAGCTCGATTGGGGTACTGTTTAATAAGCGCATCAATGATTTCGTCTGGGTCAGCATTTTCACTCTCTACCAAGATATCTCTAACCCGATAGAAGTACTTAGCCGAAATGCTTTCAACAGCTTCATCAGTAAGAAACTTGAACTCGTACTCGTTATATTCACCCAGTAAGTTCATGTAAAACTGACGCTCTGGGTATGCATGATCATCTGCACGCTTTGCATGTTTACGCTTAGTTCGATAAACGCCTTGCAAAGCAATGTACATAGAGCTGATGCGTTGCTGGCCGTCTAAAACACCAACGATATCTTTAGTGAAATCGTGTCTAACCAATTGGTTTTTGGAATCTCGCTGATGGAAGTTTCTCAAAAACTCATAAAAGGTGTACTGGTTTGCTTTTTTCTGCGACAACTCCCAGAACAAGAATGTTCCAATTGGATAATCCAGCATGATGGAGTTAAAAAGTTTGCATATCTTTTCTTCTCTCCACACGAATTTGCGCTGGATAGCTGGCAGGTAATACTTGTTTTCGCTTATGTCATGAATAAGCTTTTTGATTGAAATGTTCGAATAGGCCACTACAAAAATCCTTTTAATACTGCCTTAAATTTTTCTTCAGCCTCTAAGCTCGCTTGCCATGCCTGTTTCAGGTCGGCCATCGCTTCTTCAACGGATGGAAGGTTGTCTTCAATAACCTTCTCTACATAAAGCGGGATATTTAAGTTGAAGTCGTTATCTTTTATCTCGTCCATTGACGCGACTTTGACGTAGTTTTCTACATCTTGGTAATTGTGATACCAGTCGTAAATTTGCTGCACATGATGCGGCTCAAGGAAGTTTTGTGCTCTGCCAACGCGGATTTGGTCTGAGGCATCAATGAACTGCACTTTGCCTTTCTTATCTGCGGACTTGTTTTGCTTAAATACCATGACACACGCCGCCAATTGCGTGCCGTAGAAAATATTAGGGCCTAAACCAATTACAGCTTCTAGCAGGTCTTGTTCTAGTAGCGCCTTGCGAATTTTACCTTCCGCTGCCTTTCTAAATAATGCACCGTGGGGAAGTACTACCGTCATACGGCCAGTGCTATTCATGGACTTAACCATGTGCTGTACCCAAGCCATATCGCCATTGCCTTTTGGTGGCACACCCGCGATGTTACGACCATAAGGATCATTCGCCCATGCGTCTGCCCCCCAATCTTTTAATGAAAATGGTGGGTTAGCGATAACACAATCAAAAGTTTTAAGGCCGTCTGCCTCAAAAAATTTTGGCTCGCGTAAGGTATCGCCTCGCAAAATTTCAAAGTCTTCAATACCGTGTAAGAACATGTTCATTCGGGCAATAGAGCTTGATGTCAGGTTCTTTTCTTGGCCGTAAAGTTTAAGCGTGCGGTAGTCTTCGCTGATTTCTCTAAGGTGATCGACACATTCCAACAACATACCGCCTGTACCACAGGCAGGGTCGTAAATGGTTTCTCCCTCATGTGGGTCTAGAATCAAACCAAGAAGATGTACAACCGAACGCGGCGTATAGAACTCACCTGCCTTTTTATTGGTTAAGTCGGCAAAATGCTTAATCAGGTACTCGTATGCGTTACCCAGCATGTCTGGATCTACATTTTGGTTACCTAAGATGTACTGTGAGAAATGCTCAATTAGGTTGATAAGAAGCTCATCTGAAAGCTTATTTTTGTTGCTCCACTGCGCATCACCAAAAATGCCGTAGAGAAACTCTTGGTTAGCCTGCTCGATGCCACGAAGTGCTGATTCGATTGCCGCACCAACATTGGTGGTAGTTTCGCGCACATCCTTCCAATGGCAACCTTCTGGAATTTCAAAGCGGTGAAATTCTGGTAGCGACGCGTACTCAACATCGCCCCCTGACTCTTCCATAGCCATACGAAACTCTTCATCGTATACGTCTGAAATACGCTTAAAGAAAAGCAACGGAAAGATGTATACCTTGAAATCAGAGGCATCTACGGGGCCTTTTAAAATCCACGCTGCTTTAGATAGGTATTGTTCAAGTTGTGATAACGTTATTGTTTTTAATGTCATTTATGCTTTTTACTACAAATTAATTTTCATTTAACCACTTGTTCAATGTCGGGCGACTCACATTGAAGTGTTCTGCTATTTCTGATTTTGTCATTTCTGGGTCATTCAACATGGCTTTTGCTTTCTTTATGTCAGCAGGAGATAACTTTGCTTTACGACCACCTTTTTTCCCCCGCGCTCGCGCGGCATCAAGTCCAGCTTTTGTTCTTTCTGATATTAGGCGTCTTTCAAACTGGGCAATTGAGCCAATCATATGGAATGCTAACTCGCCGATAGCTGTAGTCGTATCGATGTTCTCGTTGAGTGAGATAAACTGTACTCCGCGTTGCTTAAATGTATCTAGCAGTTCGATGAGATCTTTTAAGCTGCGACCTAGGCGATCTAATCGTTGCACAACAACAATGTCACCTTCTCTTAATGAATCTATCATACGCTCTAATTGAGGGCGATTTCTTGATTTACCGCTAAAGCTCTCTTGATACACTCGATTGCACCCGGCCTCGTTTAATGCGTCCAGTTGAGCATTTTGAGATTGGTCTTCAGTACTTATCCTTGCGTAACCAATTTTCATAAATAAACGTACCTTTTCTTTACATAGAAAACTTTACGGGTTTATTTACGTTTAAACAAGCTTACTGATGAGTAATATAGTGTAGAGTTAACTACAACAAATAAACGGTCGTTTTCTTTACGCCACAATGACCTAGATAAATCGATTTTCAAACTATTAGTTGATATACACCTGATTGATGGTTTGGCTAAAACTAGAGATACTATAGGTAGCAAATCGACTTCCATACACAACTCCAGATAGCAAGGAAGAAAAATATGAACTCCCCCTTAGCCTTATTTACCAGCGAAGATGGAAAAGTTCGCCTGCACCTTAAATTAGAAGCAGGAGAGGGTGGGGAGCCAACACTATGGTTAACTCAAAAACAGCTAGCCGAGCTGTATGAAAAGTCTCCTAAAACCATTAGTGAGCATATTCAAAACATATACAACGAAGGAGAACTGGCTCCTGATGCAACTATCCGGAAATTCCGGACAGTTGCCCGTGAGGGCACACGGGACGTGGAACGACTACTCGACCACTATAATTTGGAAGCAGTGTTAGCAGTAGGATATCGAGTTCGTTCAAATCGCGGAACACAGTTTAGGCAATGGGCGACAACATTGCTTAAAGAGTATTTGATCAAGGGCTTTGTAATGGATGACGAGCGCCTTAAAAACCCAGATAAAGACTTTAGCGGCGATTACTTTGACGAACTACTTGAACGTATTCGCGATATTAGAGCCTCTGAACGTCGCTTTTATCAGAAGATTACAGATATCTACGCTACGGCGAGTGATTACAATGCCAAGGCACCGATTAGTCAGCAATTTTTTGCGACGGTACAGAATAAGTTGCATTGGGCTATTCATGGCCACACAGCAGCAGAGCTAATAGCCGAACGCGCAGACAGTCAACAACCCAACATGGGGCTAACTCATTTTTCTGGGAACAAAGTGACAAAGAAAGATGTATCCGTTGCCAAAAACTATCTAACTCAAGCAGAACTCACTTCACTCAATCGTATTGTCACAATGTATCTAGACTACGCTGAAAATCAGGCTAGCAAACGCAGAGCTGTGACGATGGAGCAATGGGCAGATAAACTAGATGCGTTTTTAGAGTTTAACGAGCATGACATTCTTGAGGGTGCAGGCAAGGTTTCTCATGCAGCAGCTAAAAAGCTGGCTGAAGAGCAATATGAGAGTTTTTCCGACCAGCGCCGAGTTAACCAAGCAAAAGAAGTCAGTGACTTTGATTCATTTGTGGAAAAAACAAAAAGTATTTCAAAATCATAGTCAATGAAGCCGATGAATAGTTGACACCCTTATCCATAAATACTGGATATTATGGTATCCAAAACTCAAGAAATAGAGCTTTAATGGATACTATAATGTCCATTTAAAGCAAGCTTTAGTCACAACCTCCTTAAGTATTCGTTTGATGCGGTAAGAGCAGCCATATCTTCCATCATATGATAGACCCACATTTTATCGCTTAGCTGTCGTCGACCATGTCCCATCAGGTGCTCATCTAAGGTAAATTCTGGGTGAGGATGAATCGTGTGTTTATCAAAATAGTCAGTAATTGCGTAAGCTCTTTCCAACCCGGTTAAACCTCTCGCCGCTTCTCTTGCATTTCTGATATGCCTGTTAAAATCTTTTACTTCAAAGGTCATGTTGTGACTCCGTCTACTTAATTCTTTTTCAGTAGAGCACAGCCCTTTGCTGACCAACAAATAGCCACAATAAATATTTTCACCCTTTTTTAAATTATTTATTGCAGCCAACTGGAAATATTTACGGGCTCCAATAATTGAGCAGTTTCATTCATTCAAGCTAATAAAGTGGAGAAAAGCAGGCGCATATTGCGGCTAGGATGCGAGATTGGCCGTTTGGCCCAAACGTTTGTTTGTTTGTTTGTTTGTTTGTTTGTTTGTTTGTTTGTTTGTTTGTTTGTTTGTTTGTTTGTTTGTTTGTTTGTAGAAAGTATGCCGAAGCATTTGTTCCAAGCAAGCATCTTAATCTGGTGCTTGTACAAGCTCGTTCTATTAGTTTTTTAGTATTGCATGCCTGTTTAGTCTCATTATGATTACAACGGTCGGGGGACACATTAGTCAAGTTCGTGAGATTGACTAGAATACTGAAAATACTATGAGGTAATTTATGCGTAACCCGAAGTTTAACAAAGAAGAAATCATTGCTGCTGGCATTGAACTACAAAAACAAAACAAGACTGTCACTGGAAATGCTATTGCGTTGTCGCTTGGTGGCGGAAGACCAGATCGATTCAAATCGATTTGGGAAGAATATCTAATGTCTCAGCAAGAGAGAGCTAACAACGAAGTAGCGGAGTACCATCTTTCACCAGATCTAGAAGATGAGTTTTATAACCTTTCTGATAGCTTGATAAAAAATATTAAGTCTATTCTGATTGATTGCGAAAAGCGGATGAATCAACAAGCGACAGCGCGAATTGAGCATGAACAAATAACATGTAATGAACGTGTGCTTGCTATGGAAGAAAGCCTTCAAGACGCAAATAGCTTAATTAATCAGCAAGAAGATAAAATCGAGGATCTTCTTTCAAAGCAATTAGCATTCAAAGAAGAGCAAAGCACGATTGGTGAACTCGAAAAGCAACAGGCCATACTAACCAACAAAATTGACAGTTTAAATGAATCACTCAAAGATAAAGATAGATTAATACTTGAACAGAAAGCTCGTATCGAGGATCTTGTTAACTTCGAATCATTACTTGCAAAATAAAGCATAACGACGTGACACAACTAACATTCAATCAAATTACTCCATCCCATGAACTTACTATTTAGTGCTAGCAATGCGCTCAACAAATGGTTGGGCGCTGACCTGCCGAGATTGCCCGCGGAAGCTAATAGACAAGCAGGTGTAAATACCCTTGCCTCTTATCCCAGTCGATTGTCTTGGCAGGTTCATATTATTGATAATCAATACCAGTCAATGGACAAAACCATTATTGCTTGCGAAGCAAACAGTCGCTTTACGTTTTTTGTGGCTGTCAGTTGTAAATTGTCGTTGGCAGAATTGACCGATTCATTGCAAATGGAGTGGCAGTCGGCCTTAGCTGAGACATTGAACTACTATCGATTACTGCCAAATTCGGACATTGCCTTCTTGCTAAGCAAGTTATCTGACATTGTTTTTGACATTAATTGGGTGAAAAATACTGATCTCAGTATTAATGGCCATATCAGTGATGCGGGTTTATGGGTTACCGATACACTCGACGCTCAAAGACTCCGTTCGTTGACACCAGAAGTCGCTACAGATCTGGCAATCCATTTGAATACTCAAACCAAACGCATTAAAAAGAGGAAAGAAAAGTTTATTCCGGTAGAACGACTATTAGACTACTGCACCAACCTAACTAACGACGATAGGCAAGATAACCGATTCAATAGCCGAAACATCATCCATCTTAACGATTTCAGACCTAAGTGACTTTCGCTTTTTATGATGTTTGGGCTTTGCTTCTGCTCATAAATTATTTATCAGTCCTAATACCAACAGTCCTTAACCTCTAGTTGTGAGGCGGATTATTTATTGCCTCTAATAATCGTGAAAAATTTTTGGAAAGTATTTATTGCAGCTAATTGGAGAATTGATGATCCCGTGTTTTGATATTCAACGAAGTCAAAACAGAGGACAATTCAAATGACTAAACGACCGAAAACATACACTGAAAAGCAAGTCACAAAATTAGTGGAAAAGGGTAAAAGAGGCAGATATTACGTCAGCCAAAATCTTTACCTGCTAGTCAAAGACAAAGGCATCGCATCGTGGTTTTTGCGACGCCAATTCAAGAACAAGCGTATCGAAAAGAAGATAGGGAACTATGCCTCTAACAATATCTATTTTCTCGACTATGTGGATGCAATTGAGCTTGCAACCAAGCATCAGAGAACTTTCGACTTAGGGTTAAATCCATTTGAGCAACAACATGCTTTGGTTAACACATTGGATGAGCTAGTTAGTTGCTATTTGAACAGTCAAAGTGGCAGATACATCAAGGAGCAAGAGATTTATGCTCGTGAAATACAGCCATTGTTGGGAAACAAGCTTTTGACTGAAATCACCCGCAATGATTTGGAGACTGTGCTGAAAGCAATGGTTGATGCCGACAGAAAATCAATTGCGTTGCGTGCTATGTATTTTTTTAGAACACTTTTCAACTATGCAAGTACACACAAACTAGTTATCGAAAATGTATCAGCTCACCTTAAACCCCATCTGCATGCTGCAAATGATGGAGAGCTAAGAGACGTGGTGTTGTCTGAATCGGAAATCGAGAAGGTATTCAACATTTTCCAACAATTCCCAGAACAAGCCCCTTTAAGAAATCAAATTGCCATCGCTCTATATCTCATGTTCGGTTGCCGAAAAAGCGAGTTATTAAAAGCCAAGTGAAGTGATTTCGATGTTACTAGACAAGAACTAACCCTAAGACCGACTAAGAGAGGAAGTGAAGAACTCATAATCGTAATACCAGATACCATAATGCCACTATTGAACGCACTAAAGGCAATGTCACAGAACTCTCCATTCTTGTTTCCTTCAGTAAAAGGCTCAAAATCAGGACACCTAAGTGAGAGTACATTGAACAATATGCTTAAAAAATTCTTTGGGAAGCATAAGACCCAGTCTGTTAGTTTTGAAAACCCAATGGGTGCTGCTGGCGTGAAACACTTCTGGATCCATGATTTGAGACGAACGTTCACATCGCATGCAAACGATCTTGGTGCTGATAGTGATGTAACCGATCGTTGTTTAAACCATAAAAAGCGTGGTAAAAAACGAATCTATGATAAGTCCATTAGAAAAAATCAAAGAGCCGCCGTCTACTCGCAAATGGCAGAGTTGATTTATCCACTTACAAATCTTTCACAATATATAGAGGAGCAATGTAAACTCAACAGTGAACTAAAATCGGCTTGATCCGGTTACCAACAAGAGCTTAAGCTCAAACAAATTGGATATGTAGACGGCAATAACGAATAATAGCAATACTCTACATGTCTAATTTGAAGAAACACCTTCACACTGTTAACGCTTACTCAGTTCTCTTTTCAACAGTTCAATTGCTCCTAGTTTATTCTGGTGCTGAGAGGCATTATAGGTACACTGTACTGTGATACCACTTGGAATATGCTTCACCTGAACACCGACATGCACACCTAAGTTCTTAGTTTTCTCTGATTCGACGATAGTAAATTCGATATCGTTGGCGTCAATAGGAACATTTTTCATCTCACGAAGTAACAACATATTCTCAACACTAGCATTGATATGCGATTTACAACGGAAAAGATACGCTTTCTTAATTGCCTTGGTGACCGGGTCAACGGATACGATCTCCGTGCTAACCGCCACACTTGGATTAGCACATGCGCTGCACTCCTGAGATTTGAAATTGGTCACAATACTTTCTGTTACGATGATTAAAAGAAAACCCTATCAGCTTTTCTCAGCGATGCAATTTGGTTGTGCTTTGATACTAAATACCAGAAATAAGTCACTTTCAATTCTGTATTAATTCCCCCTAGTTTAGGGTGACATTACATGTATATTGGGCTAGAGTAGATATCGAACAAATGTGGGGAACAGGTTGCCATCAGTGGCGATGTGGTGACTTCTCCCAAAATCAACATAGCTAACTTGTTACAAAATTTAGATCTTTTGGTCCCAATCCTCTGCTAAATTCAGAATATCGAGTAATTAAAAGCAGACTCAAACTCATTCAATAAATAACACCAAACCCAGCTTTCTAGCTGGGTTTGAGACTTCTGTAGGGCGTTTGGTAGCTCGTCGGTTACGAGCTGCTTAAGTCACTGTTGACGCGCTACCTGCCGCCAACATCTAACGCTTCTAATAACTCATCTCAGATACTGTGTTAAGAAGGCCTCATGCGAGGGGAGTTTAGCTACGTGTTTATCCACTTGCTGCTTTAATCCTGCCATAAACTGCTTAAGTGACTGTTCACTCATCTCATCGGCAACACGATGATACTGGCTAGGTGTCATGCCTTGGCCCATTAATACTTGGGTCCAGGAATCAACACGGAAAATATCTCCGTCATCTAAAAACACGCGGCCAGACTCGGCAAATAAAGCCAATTTATGCTCAAGTGACGTCGGAATCTCCATGCGTTGGCATTGTTGCCAAAAGGGGCTGTCCTCGCGCTGTGTCACCTTGTAATGCATAACAATAAAATCGAGTATGGCCGACATTTCGCTATCAAACTTATTATTGTATTCGTCGATTGCGCTTTGGGTTATGCCATCGAAAGGGAATAGGCGCATTAAGCGTATAAGGCCAGTCATGATTAGATGTATGCTGGTCGACTCTAAAGGCTCAATAAAGCCACTGGATAGCCCTAGCGCCACGCAGTTTTTATTCCAACCACGCCTGCGTTTTCCAGGCGTAAAACGAATCACTCTAGGCTCATTAATTGCTGCGCCTGTCACCTGAGATTTAAGTATACCTATGGCGTCTTCATCGCTCATAAAGCGGCTACAAAATACCAATCCATTACCCATTCGCTCTTGAAGTGGTATCTGCCAGCGCCACCCCGCCTTATGGGCCACGCTTTTGGTGTATGGCACGGGTGGGGCTGTAAGCTCAGTTTGCATAGCTACCGCACTATCGCAAAAAAGATAGTGTCGCCAATCGTCGTAACCGGTGTGAAGCGCCTGTTCAATAAGCAGCCCTTTAAAGCCCGTACAGTCTATAAAGAAGTCACCGTTTATCACTTCTCCGCTTGCTAATTGAAGGGACTGAATGTTGCCTGCTTGTTGGCATACAGCGACCTTTTCTATGTCTCCTTCCTTGTGCGTAACCCCAGCTTCACACGCTAGAGACTTTAAAAATCGACCGTAGGCAACAGCATCAAAATGATAGGCAAAGTTAAGCGGCATGGCTTCTGATGTGGCGAACTTGCTCTGTTTAGCGGCAATCAGTTCCGGGCAATAATCACCAAATTCACCACCAAATCCGTATTCTTTAGCCCTCAGCCAAAAATGATGAAACTCGCCAGCCCAACACTCTCTTCCGGTAATACCAAACGAATGGATATAGCTGTGACCCTGTTCACGCCAGTTTTCAAACTCAATACCCAGTTTGAATGTGGCTTGGGTAGCGCGCATAAATGCTTTTTCGTCGATGCCCAGTAATTTGTGAAATGTTCTTATCGGCGGAATAGTGGCCTCGCCCACACCTACAATCCCAATATCTTTCGACTCGACTAGCGTAACGTTTATTGATTGCCCCAAAAGCCGTGACAGCGCTGTGGCCGCCATCCACCCTGCAGTACCGCCACCCGCAATAACAACGCTCTTAACGGGCGTTTGATTTTTACTGCTATCTAAACCCGATACGGTCATAAGAGGTGTCCTTTTTATCTGAAGTATTTTTTATGTCATTACAACTCGAAACTGAAGCGTGTTCGTTCTTTTCACGTTGAACAAGCGAGGGCACGTGTTGTTTTTCATTGTTGTAGCGCTTTGCAATATCATTGAGCAAAACTCTGTTAGACGGCAATCCCTGCAGATAAGCGTTTTTGGTTTGTTGTAAGGTTTCGCGAATGTGAACTGCTTTACGCTTATGCTCTTCATTTAGCCGTAAAGGCGATGTAGAAGAAGAAAAGCCCATTCCATATAGTACATACTGATAGCTAGCAGAGGGGAAAATCTCTTCGTTCTCGATAAGATCTAAGCGTGAAGGGCTTTGATACTTCCACAGTTCAAGCAATTCAGCGAGGGAATCGGGTATGGACGACTTCTCTCTTTGCGCTAACCAATACGGCTCTTCTCTATCGCTTAAAGCATAATGTAGTTTTAGAAAGTCGATAACGCGCTGCCAGCGATATGCAAAGCGCGAGTTGTAGCGCTTACTGACTATTTCCATGTGTGCTTTGTTTTGCGGAAAAGCCTCACAGAGCATACGTAAGCCAAGTTCGACCATGGCAATGGCTGATGCTTCAAGCGGTTCAACAAACCCCGAAGACATACCTAAGCTCAAACAGTTTTTTACCCAAAACTGTGATCTATAGCCAGGCTCAAAGGAAAGTGTACGAAAAGAAAGCTCTGCATCTTGTGCACTAGGGTAGCGTTCACGAACGTAGTCAATCAGCACCTGCTTTGCTTGATCTTCATTTGTGAATTGAGAAGAGTAAACTAGGCCTACACCTCGGCGGTGCTGCAACGCAATATCCCACGTCCACCCACAGGTTTGTGCAGTGGCCACTGTGGTACTTTTTATTTCTGTGTCGGTACCAGAATAAGGCACTTGAAGCGCAACGGCGCGATCGTTAAGCATTGTGCGCTTAACGGGTATCCAAGGAATAGCAAAGTGTTTATTGATGAGCAGGCCGCTGTGGCCTGAACAGTCAATAAATAGATCGCCAACTATTTTTTTCCCGTCCTTTGTTGATACGCTTTCAATATCTCCGTTTTGATGAGAGTGAACACTGTCAACATGACCAACGACGTGAGCGACATTTAACTTGTCTACGCAATGATTTTTTAACAGCTCAGCAAGCTTTGTGGCGTCGAAATGGTAACCATAATTGAGCACATGGGCGTAGTCCGGCGTAGCAATTTGCTTTGGCGCCTTGCCTGCGGCACACATGGCGGCTTGTAACGAAAACACATCTTCGTACGATGTGTTTGGTGCGATTGATTTCCAACATGTATAAATATCGAGCTCGTTGTAGCCTGTTGGAACGGTAAATGGATGATAATAGCAGTGCCCGCCTTTACGCCAATTAACAAAGCTGGAGCCTTGCTTGAAAGCGCCATGACACACCGTTAAGAATTCCGTTTCACTAATACCAATATCAAGAAGGGTATCGCGCAGTGACGGCCAAGAGCCTTCGCCCACACCTAAAGAAGGGATGTTGGGTGACTCTATCAAGGTAACGGTGTGATTCGCGCTTAGTTTTGCGGCAAGTATCCCTGCAGCAAGCCACCCTGCGGTACCACCACCGACAATGACAACCCGATGCATACTGCTATGACTTTCGTTATCACTCATACGTTAAGAACCACGATATGCCCCACTGCACTTCTACAAACATGTTCAGTCGATTTTCTGGTTGCTATTTAAACAGCACTATGACAAAAAAACCCGCTAAAGCGCAACCCTAAGCACTTTAGCGGGTAAACACACCCCAATCGTTAAAACTTGTAGCGAACTCCCAGTGCATAGCGAGCGCCAAGCTCATCTAATTTCCACAACATAGCACTTGTTCTGCCGTGTCTACGGATATTTTCATCTGTGATGTTTATCCCTTCAAATGACACCGTAAGATCTTCGGTGATGTCGTAAGAAACATTGAAGTCGATTTGTGAATAGTCTTCGGTATAGCCCGGCTCATTAATGTACTGAGAGGTTGTATCAAGGAACTTATCACGCCAGTTGTAGGCAATACGCGCTTGCAAAGCATCTTTCTCATACATCAAGATGAGGTTTGCTGTGTCACTTAGTCCCACAAGGGCAAACTGAGTTATCGATGGATTTGCGTCATTATCAAAACCAATATCACCTTGCACTGTGGTGTAGTTAGCCAGTACCCCGAAGCCGCTATCACCAAAGAAGTGTTGCGCAGCAAGTTCGAAACCGTAAATATTCGCCGCTTTATTGTTAACAGGTTTAGAGTTAATGAAGGTAATCAACGGATCTTCGCTATTGGGCAGCACATCGAATTGCTGCTCAAACTGCTCGTCAGTCAACGAGTCATACTCGATACCGTTTTCCATCGCAGCAACCATGTTAAACAATGACGTGTCATTAATTGGAATACCACGCGCCTCTAATTCAGCGCGAGCCGCCTCTGCACGCGGTCCATTGGTAACGTCTCTCAACCCAAAGATATTTTCTTCAACTTGTTCATTACCGATAAAGTTCTTAACACGCTTATCGTAAAAACCAACCGACACATAGCTTGTCTCATCGAAATAATATTCGAATGAAAGATCAAGGTTGTCTGATTCTAATGGTATCAGCGATGGGTTACCTGAACTCGCGGTGGCGGTAATGCTGTCAGTAAGAATTGTCGGCCCGCTTTGAGGCGATACTGTCGCAGCGGCGCTCAAGTTGTTGTACGTGGGTCGCGCTATTGTCTTACTGTAAGAGAATCGTGCAATCATGTTTTCAACAACTTCGATATCGAAATCTAATGCAGGAAGTACATGGTCGTAACTTGATTCAACTTCAACATCTTCCATGTCGCTTCCAAAGCGGACGTTGAAGTCATTATTACCTTCCCACGCAATGCCGCTAGGTAAACTTATATTTGCAATTGAAGTTACATCGGTATTTTCGTAGCGTACACCTGCCAACAGGTTGTACTCCATGCCGTTTAACTCGCCAGATAAATCCAATTCGAAATAAACCGCTGTTATGTCTTCTTCAATAGTACGGTTAGTTGCAAACGGGTTGTTGGCAAGAAAATCAAAACCGTATTCTTGAGCAGCAAATGCACCAATTTGCGCAACGCTACCGGTAAAGCCCTGAGAGAACATCCCCTCAGTATTGAAATCGCTAAACTCACTCGCCAAATCCAGCGGTGTTAAAGAACCAGCAGGAAGCTCACCCGGGTTCTCAATTCCCCAGTTGCCCATGGTGTGGCGAGTTAGAGATTGGAGCGATGTGCTCTCCATTGAGCGTGACTCAATACCAAAGTTAATGCTTCCGGTATCCATAACGTAAGAGCCATCAAGACGAGCTTGAGTAATTTCGGTGTCTTGCGACGAGAAATTCATGTCCAATATCGATGTACCTACATCATCTTGGTCAAGCACGCCATTTCCGTTAAGATTATCACGAGCTTCATCGTCAAAATCGACGAACATAATAGGGAAGTCGCCTCTGAAATCGACACCTTGCCCTTTAACTACGTTTGCGCCTAAACCAAGATTTGTCCACGTTCCATAGGGCGCATCTGGGCGTCCTTCTGCCGTCGAATTATGAAGGTCGAAGACTAGAGTTAGCTCGTCATTTACGAAGTACTCAAGGTTTAAGCCGATCGACTTGTTTTCGTTAACTTGGTTTAGTTCTTGAAGCGCCAAGCCTAGATCACGAGGTAGCAAATCTCGGCGTTCTTGAGTTATCAATACTGGCGTTTTTACCGTTTCATCATCAAAGGTTAGTTCGGTGAAGTACCTATCATCCATCCATATCGATTGCTCGGCTCGAGCTTCGTATAAGTCTTGCTTTGAATAGGTGTAATCAAGCGTGGCCGTCATTTTTTCTGAAGGAGCAAACTGGAACGTTAGCTGTGCATTCGTTCTTTCACGCTCTCGGTCTGCCATGTAATAACGTAAATCTGAGGGAATGGCGAAAAGCTGTCCCATGGCTGGTGCGTTGTTCAGCACAATTGGGTCACCGCTATCTGGGTTCGCTGGATCAGGTGATTGGGGCACCGTGCCATCAAATGGATTTACGCGCCACTCGTTCACAAACGCACCTTGTGCAGCACTGTCACGCTGTTGGAATGAACCGGTAAACGTAACGCCAAAGGTATTGTCATCATTGAGGTAATTGATAAAGCCTGAGACTTCAGGCGTAACATCATCACCTACACGGTTAGTCGTATCATGCAGTGCTTTTGCGCCTACACTTGCGGTAATGCCATTGTCAGATGCTTGAAAGGGACGTGCTGTTCGTATATTTACCGTAGCCCCAATCCCCCCAGTTGCAATACTCGCTCTACCTGTTTTGTACACTTCAACCGCTCTAACACTTTCAGAAGCAAGGTCAGAAAAATCGAAGGCGCGAGAATTTGCTGCTCCGCCACCACCAGGTAACGCAGAACCAGGCATCGTACGTCCATTCAGCGTTACCATATTAAAGTCAGGTCCAAAACCACGCGCTGTGACTTGGCTTCCTTCACCATTATTCCGACTAATTGAAATACCAGTAATACGCTGTAGTGACTCTGCTAAGTTAGTATCAGGAAATTTACCAATATCTTCTGCTGAGATGGCATCAACAACACCAGCAGAGTCACGCTTGATACCCATCGACTCTTGAACACTACTTCGTATACCTGATACCTGAATAACTTCTATGTCTTTTTCTGTTTCTTGCGCCGTCGCAGATGACATCACACCGCTACTCAAAGCGGTCCCGAGTATCAATGACAAACTTGCTGCGATCTTGCTTTTATTTGGTGTTGTTTGTGTCACGGTCTATCTCTCTTTAATAGTGGCTTTTATGTGTGTTATGAACCTTACGCGCTGCCAGAAAGGGCTTTCCCAAAGAGAAACTAGAACACCCAGACATAAGAAAGCGCTTTCCGCACATTAATTCAACAAAAGTTTAAGATCAACACATTTTTTACAATTAATTCACAGGCAACAACTATATCGGAGAACACTAAACTCCTCATAAAAAATAACAAAACTATTATATTCAACACCTTATAATAAAAACAAAAATCTATTAGATTCCTGTGATAGCCATAGAAATATTATCAGTCACTTAATTCCATTAACGTAAAAATGACATAAATATGAGAAAGCGCTTTCTAATTGTTTTTTATTTGTGCTATAAACCGCTTTGTTATTTCAGATTCATTGTACTGCCAGCATCCGTTTAGAATTTGTGCAGTAAGAAAAAGGTTATCGACATATGAACAGCATTTCGCTTCCCGCAGGCAGTCCCTTACTCAAAAATTCGTTTCTTTATGGAACTGCCACGTCAAGTTTTCAGATAGAAGGGGATGTCGAAAACCGTCTCGAATGTATTTGGGATAGATTTTGTGAACGGCCTTCAGCCATTGCTGATCACTCCAATGGCGATGCCGCCTGTGATCATATTGCTCGCTGGAGAGAAGATTTCGACATTTTGTTAGACTTAAATGTAGACGCTTACCGTTTCTCTATTTCTTGGCCGCGCGTTATCACTCAAGAAGGTGAGCTAAACCCAAAAGGCATTGCCTTTTATAAAACGCTAGTTGATGCGTTAAATGAAAAAGGCATTAAGCCATTTGTTACCCTTTATCACTGGGATCTCCCTCAGCACCTGGAAGATAAGGGTGGGTGGCTTTACCGACAAACTGCTTTTGCATTTGAAGACTATGTTGACAAAATAACACAGGCGTTAGGCGAGTCCGTTTTTTCCTATGCAACGTTCAATGAACCTTTTTGCAGTGCTTATTTAGGGTATGAAATAGGCGTACACGCCCCGGGCAGAACGGGTAGAAAATACGGAAGAACTGCGGCTCATCACATTTTGCTAGCACACGGCCTTGGGATGAAGGTGCTTAGAAAAAATGTCCCAAATAGCGAAGCCGGTATAGTATTGAATTTTACGCCATGCTACCCCGCTACACAAAAGAAAGAAGACCTCTTAGCCACCCGCAAAGCAGATGACTATATCAACCAATGGTATATGCAGCCTGTAATGGAGGGAAGCTACCCCGAAGTGTTATTTGATATAGACGAAGCGGATAGACCACCAGTTGAAGCTGGTGATATGGAGACAATCTGTCAGCCCATCGATTTCTTAGGGGTAAATTTCTACACGCGATTACACTATTCTGCGCCCAAAGAGAAAGGCGCATTGTATTTCGAGCATCCTCATCAAGGTCCATTGACCGATATTGGTTGGGAAATCTATCCAAAAGCGCTTTATGATTTACTTACTTCATTAAACGAACGATATACGCTCCCTCCCATTTTTATAACTGAAAATGGTGCTGCAATGGCAGACGAACTCAAAGATGGTCTTGTTAATGATGTGGATCGGGTTGATTACTACGATGCCCATTTAAACATGGTACACAACGCAGTGATTGATGGAGTAGAAGTGAGTGGTTACTTCGCATGGAGCCTCCTTGATAACTTCGAGTGGGCGGAAGGATATGAAAAGCGATTTGGGCTAGTTTATGTGGATTTTGAAACGCAAAAGCGTACGCTTAAACTTAGCGCCAATGCTTATAAAGCGCTCATAGCAAGTCGAACATAACAACAGTGGAAATAGCAATGAACCATAAGCTGACATTAAAAGAAAAAGTGGGTTATGGCATGGGCGACGCTGCGGCCAATTTAGTTTGGCGGGGCGCACTTGCATATTTGGCGGTATTTTATACCGATACGTTCGGTATTACAGCCGCTGCAGCTGCGATGCTATTTCTTGTCGTTCGTCTTTCTGACGGTGTGACCGATATTATCATGGGAATGATTGCTGACAGAACCCAGACTAAGATGGGAAAGTTTCGCCCTTGGATATTAGGCTCCACTCCTTTTCTTGGCCTTTTCATGGTCCTTTGCTTTACCACACCTGATCTCTCGTATTCAGGCAAACTCATTTACGCTTACCTGACCTACATCGGACTAACCTTAGCGTATACGGTTAATAATGTACCGTACTCAGCGCTAATGGGCGTGATGACCAGTGATGATAGAGAGCGTACAAGTTTGTCTGGCTTTCGTTTTGCTGGGGCATTCTTTGGTGGACTGCTTGTTATGGGTTGTTTGCCTATGCTGGTGGACTTGCTAGGCCAAGGGAACACTGCTGTAGGGTATCAATATACCATGTGGTTGTTTGCCACGTTGCTTGTCATATTAATGTGTGTAACAGTTTTTACCACGAAAGAGCGCGTTACGTTGCAGCAGGTTTCAAAGCCTCAAGACACTAAACTGGACTCTCCAAAAACAGAGACAGGTACCCAAGTAGCGCCCGCTCCTCGTTCACTAACATCTGAACTCATCGACTTGGGAAAGCAACTACCGTTAATTCTAGTTCCTCTTTCAGCAATAACCGCCTTCTTTTATTATCGAGACGTTGTAACTGGGGCAATCTTCATTACTGTTATAGCGCTTACTACTATTGCAATTAAACGGTTAACTCGCCGACCGGATGCCGAAAACACCCGTTCTCAGCAGGATATTATCGACCTGCTTTCCAATAAACCCTGGCTAATTCTGTTAGGAATGGGTTTTCTAACCATGATGTTTAATGGCATCAAATATGGCGTTATTGCCTACTATTTCAAATATTACATGGGCAATGAGCTACTCACAGGCTACTTTTTCATTTCACTGCTGGTAGTGTCGATTTTCGGCGCATTAGCAACGTCCAAATTAGCCGCTATGTTTGGTCGCAAGAAGCTCTTTATTATCGCGCTGTTAGCAAGTAGCGTATTGACCTCTGGCATTTATTTTGTTCCTCAGAAAAGCGTGAGCGCCATATTCATTCTAGGTTGCAGTGCAGAGTTTTTTGCCGCCATATTGCCTACCTTATTTTTCTCTATGCTAGGAGACTCGGCAGACTACAGCGAATATAAGACAGGTCGAAGAGCCACCGGACTCGTCTACTCTGCAGGCTCTTTTGTTCAAAAAACAGGGGGAGGCTTTGCAGGGGCGCTCGTCTTGCTAGTATTGGGAAGCTATGGCTATAACGGTCTTGATATCAATACAATTGATCAAACGCTTCCAGGTATGAAGTCTTTAATGAGTTGGATACCGGCGCTATTTGGCTTTGCTGGCGCAGCGTTAATCTGTCTGTACCCATTAAATGACGAAAAACAAAAAGAAGTTACACAAGCTTTACTCTCTCGACGTAGCGAACAACCGCCGATATCGGCATAATACAGTCAGTTAGAGTGATTGTTTTAGAGAACGAGGTCTTATCACGTGCCCACCATTTATCAAGTTGCCGAGCGTGCAGGTGTTTCTTTATCTACGGTATCCCGCGTATTAAATGGTAAGGCTTCGGTAAACAAAGTACTGAAAGAACGCGTAGAGAAAGCGGTTAAAGAGCTAAATTACCGTCCAAACTCTGTCGCTCGTTCATTGGCAAATAACCGCACTGACAGCGTCGGGGTACTTGTACCTGAACTCAACGCCCCGTTTTTTGGCGATCTGATGCAAGCTGTAGAGTCAACGCTGCGCGCTGCAGATAAACATGTCATTATTTCGGTAGGACGAAATTGCCTAGAAACAGAGAAAGATGCGGTAGAGTTTCTTATTAGCCGTAACTGCGATGCACTCATCATGCATGCAGAAGCATTATCCGATGAGTATTTATTGGAGTTAAACCAGTCGAAACTTCCCGTTGCTTTGGTTAACAGACAGGTAGAAGGGCTACCTGAGGCATGCACTAGCCTCGATAATGAAAAGGGTGGATATCTGGCTACCCGCCACTTACTCGAGCTAGGCCATAAAGACATTGCATATATTTCTGGACCGACTGACAAGTGTGACGCGAGCTTGCGCTTGGAAGGACATAAACGCGCCTTGTCGGAAGCAGGGTTGCCCATAAACCCACAGTTGATATTTAACGGCGACTATTCTGAAGAAGACGGGAAGATTGGTTTGTTAGAGCTCATGGCGCGCGATGTGCCTTTCACGGCTTTAGTGTGCGCCAACGATTGGATGGCATCGGGTGCGATAAGCTGCGCGAGAGATTTAGGCATGAGCCTTCCCCATGACTTGTCTGTGGTCGGTTTCGATGACGTGGTATTTGCCCACCATGTTTTTCCTCGTCTTACCACGGTGAGTAACCCAATTGCGGAAATGGCTGAAATGTCAGCCAAGTACATACTTAATAAAGTATATGGTCAGGCTAATAACGTTCAGCTGTATTTCGAACCTTCCTTGGTTGTTCGGGAGTCTACGGTAAAACATGAAGGATGAAGCCAAGTTGGTAAGTCGTAAAC
Source organism: Alteromonas sp. CNT1-28 (assembly GCF_022348345.1). NCBI lineage: Bacteria > Pseudomonadati > Pseudomonadota > Gammaproteobacteria > Alteromonadales > Alteromonadaceae > Alteromonas > Alteromonas sp. CNT1-28. Next base: position 26,727 of record NZ_JAKREZ010000029.1, read on the forward strand.
CGACTTTCATCTAAACTCTTAATTAAAACTTTCAATTAAGCGCCTTTCGCTCCCAATAGCGCACTTTGCTACCCACCTTAATGATGATACGACCCACAATAGACGCGAAGGCCTGTCTTACAAGTATTTAAGCCAAGGGGCGTGGTGCTTTGATTTATAGGCGCTAAACCATTTAACAGGGAAATAAAGCACTAAACTAAGGCCAGCAGCTATTAACCATATTTGCCAAATATGGTCTACGCCCACGTATTTTCCTTTATTCGCCTCCCAAATAAAGAATGCAATACCGTACATCACCAGCAATACGTACAAATGCAGGATGTAGAAAAACATCGGGACCGAGCCAAAGGTGTCAAGAAACGCAAACTGCGTATCCTTAACGCGCTCGAAAGCAAACAACAATAGAAACATGCCGGCCAGTGTAAAGAGCAAAAATGCTAAAGACGGGGGGTACTTAGTCAAATTAAGTAATGACATCAACGTAGTGATGGCACTTTGTTGTAGCTCCCAAGGCAAGGTCTCACCATAAATATTTAAACCGCGAAGTAGGAAAAATAGGCTGAGCGACACTGCAAATAAACCAAGCAACCACCGACCGCGTCGCGCTTTATCAAGCTGTTGACTGTAAAGAGGCCCACATGCATAACCGAGCAGTATTACCCCTATCCAAGGAAGCACGGGATAACTCACTTTAATGTTTAGGGCGGCTGACTGAAGTATATATCCTCTATCGTGCAGCATTGTCCAAAGCGTATAGCCTGTTTCATGTGGAACATAGCTAATTGGCGTTAGTGCATTATGTCCAAAGACAATTAAGAGGCCTAAAATGAGCAACAGAGTTCTTGGAAGATAACTCAATACAGCCAGAGCAATCATGCTGATACCTATGGCCCACATCACCTGAAGATAAAGCGTTTGGAAACTCGCCCCCCAGCTAAACGTAATAAATGTGACCTCTAAGAACAAAATAAACAATCCACGCTTAATTAAGAACTCTCTGACATTACGTGTCGGCTTAGCCTTATTCGCTGAGTCCATTGGATTGGGATAGAGCCATGCAGACAGCCCCGTCAAAAACACGAATGTGGGTGCGCAGTAATGGGCGGCTAACCGTGTGAAAAATAGAGAAGGTGACGTAGTATCGATATCCATAGGATCAGATACCTGCAAATGCAGAAAAAAGCGCTCTCGCACGTGATCGATAAGCATAATCAGCATGACCAAGCCACGCATCATATCGATGCTTCGAATACGGTTTCGTTGAATACTAGAAGACATTTTAGCCATTACATCAAGGAGGAAATATTTGCTATCAACACAACTTCGTTCAGAATTTAGCGGTAGTTTTAGCCACTTACAGCATCGATAGTTAAACGATTAACCCAATGCTATAACATTGCAGTAAACAGTGGCAATTATTTGCTTCGAATATACTAATGATGCGTTCAACAGCATAATAAGAAATACTAGAAGAAAAACGGAGTCACTATGAAATATCTATTGTTGGGTCTGGTCATGCTTGCTGTTGCGACGACGGCCGTTGCGAACAACGACCGCGACGCAGTGAATCAGACACTTAATGCTCTACATCACAATGCGTCTATTGCAGACTTTGAGCAGTATTTTGGTTTGTATCACGACAGCGCGATCTTTATTGGCACCGACGCATCTGAGGTATGGACCAAAGAAGCGTTTAAGGCGTATGCCAAACCTCACTTTGACAAGGGCAGAGGATGGACATACCACCCGCGAGACAGGCATATCTATTTTTCCCCTAATCACGATGTAGCTTGGTTCGATGAGCTGCTCGATAATGAAAGCCTGGGAGAAACACGAGGCACGGGTGTCTTAATAAAAGAGGGAGCGAAGTGGAAAGTAACCCAATACCATTTAACGATCCCTATCCCCAACGCGCTTGCAGATAGCGTTGCTAATCAAATTAAAACCATGCGATAAAAAAAGCCCCGACGTAACGGGGCCTTTGTTTCTCTTTAGGTCTTAACTACCTTTAGGTATTAGACTGTGTGAGTGGTTGAATTTCCATCTCTACTCGACGGTTCATCGAGCGGTTTGCTGCACTATTGTTAGGTACTTTAGGTGCGTATTCGCCCATACCTACCGTCGTGATACGCGTCGGGTTAACAGAATAGTTAATTAGTAAATTCTTAACCGCTCCTGCACGACGCTCAGATAAAGACTGGTTGTACTGCTCAGAGCCAGTGTCATCCGTATGACCTTTGATCATAAGAACGGTTTTTTCGTAGTTGTTTACGACTTTGGCAACATCTTGAAGAACCGGATTGAAGTTAGGGCTAATGCTAGAACTGTCAGTAGCAAAGGTAATGTCGCCCGGCATGATCAATCGCAGATTATCGCCTTCGCGCACAACTTGAACGCCAGTATCAGAAAGCTCATTTCGAAGATCTTCTTCCTGTTTGTCCATGTAGTTACCTATCGCACCACCTGCGATTGCACCTACCGCAGCGCCCCACGCATAACGACTTTTATCGTTATCACCTGTCGCTTTACCCAGCAATGCGCCTACTACCGCACCAATAGCGGCACCTTTTTGCGTATTATTCGGATCGGTTGCGCAACCTGCTACCGTTAGTGACGCGGCAATCAAACTTACAGCAAGAGTCTTTTTCATAACTTCCTCTTATTTCAATTAAGAGCTTAATATTGATGAGTTTCATTTATCCATTGCCACTCTCAATAAGCTCAGTGTTAGTTTTGCATTAAACAACTACATTGATAGCAATTAGCGTTCCACTGGCAAATATTCTGTATGTAAGCAATAACAAGTATCTGAGCGCCACGAGTTCGCTTCCTGCTTAACTTTTTTTAAAGATCAGCACTTAAAGGCACTACAGCACTTCATGTTTAGAGGATTGTAGGACATCAAACCTGAACGTTAGCTAAATGAACGTTGGAATAAAGAAGAAAAAATGCGTTGGTACACAGTGTAAATACTACACTGTGTTGCTAAAAAGTAACATTTTAGCCTATTGAAACTGAACGCTCAAAAAATGCGTTCACATCAATCTTATAGTCAGACGCTATGACGGCCTTGTTGATACTGATTGTTTTATCCGATGATAGGTCAACATCTTTCGGCGTTAGATAGTGGTTACTGCGAACCGAATAAAAAACCTTTACGAGTGGCGTAAGCGGGGAGTCTCTCTGTTCAAGCACCATCGCTAATTTATCATTTGATAATAGAACTAGGCTCCCTACGGGATAAACGCCCAGACACTTTATAAACTGTTGAACAAGCGACTGGTCAAGACGCGTTGGCGCATCACTCATCAAAATAGAGAATGCCTTTTGGCTAGACATACCGGCCTTATACACCCGGTCCGCGGTGAGTGCATCGTACATATCGGCAATGGCAAGCATTCGGCCCGCTTGGCTAATATCCTCACCTTTGGTCCCAGCAGGGTAGCCTAAGCCATCCAATCGCTCATGATGCTCACTAATCGCTTGAATCAGTGGCTGCGCAATTTCCGTACTTTTTAAATAGTCGACCCCGTGCTTTACATGACCTTTCATGATCTCCATTTCGCTGTCTGTAAGGCGGCCTGGCTTATGAAGAATTTCATCTGGAATTTTGATTTTGCCCAAGTCGTGTAGAAAGCCAGCATAGGAGAGGTCTTGCACCTCTTCTTCAGACATCCCTAAATACTTGCCAAAATTGGCGAGTAAAATAGCGACGTTCAGAGAATGCTCTAGTAAATAGTCGTCTTTTTCTCGAATTTTAGTTAGACAAAGCAACGCATCGGGGTTTCTATCTACCGACTCGACTAACTTATTTGAAAATGCTTTGGGAATACTCGCATCAAAAGGCGTCTCTTTTTGTACATTGGCAAGTAACAGCTTTTGAATTGCCTTTCCTTGCTCGTGAAGCTTTGCGGCTTTTACCAGCTCATTTTCGAGTGATACTTTTTTTGATTTTACCGGCTGATCAGAAGGCGAGTTTTGGTGCTTTTCCACAGTGGCCGATGAGCTAGGTCGCTCAACGTCAAACGCCTTATCTGTATCAATGGCGAGGGTTTTCACACCTCGCTTTTTAAGTGTTTCAACCACATCACCAGACGTAACGCGTCCTTGGCTCGTAACCGTCAACGCACCTTTTTGCTCTAAAATTTGATGAACAAACATGCCTGGCACTAACTGATCAATAGTAATCTTTTTTATCATCTTATATGCACTGCACTATATTAATCGCCATATATTTGCTAACTGCTCTCATATAAAAAGTGAAAGCTCAGTACTCTAACTCTACTAGTATAGTGTGTAAATCTGGCTTCCAACCAAACTTCGTCATATTCACTCGGTAGTTTTTAACGACCACACCTTCCTCTGCTAATCGCTCTCGCTGCTCATCCGCTTTATCAGAGCCAACAGGAAAAGCGATTTTACCGTCAGCGCGTAGTACGCGATGCCAGTGGCAGTCAGCATTTATCTCTCTTAAACACTTTCCCATCATTCTAGCTCTGCCGGGTAAGCCACACAGGTCGGCGAGCAAGGCGTAACTTATTACTTGTCCCTCAGGCACTAAAGAAAGCGTTTTCTCTACTCGAGATTGTACTGCTTCATTCGGCATGTTGTATATTATCCTATCTATTAAGTTACTTAGTTAATAAGTGCGATAAACGTTCAAAAGAGAATAAAGAAATTCAGTTATGCGCCTTTATTGTGAACACTGTGGATATCCTCAAAAAACCTGTATTTGCTCTCACATTAACACAGTAGATACATCGTTAGAGATTGTGATAATTCAACACGAAAAAGAAGCACTTCACGCCAAGAATACGGCGCGCTTAGTTTCATTGTGTATTCCTTCGACGCGAATCATACTTGCTAATGATGTCGTCGCTATGCAATCCCTATCCGAACACTGCTCACGTCGACATTCAGTGCTTGTTTACCCAAGTGAATGCAGTACACCGATAGAAAATGTCGATGCCGTTGCACGTTCTGAGATCACAACGCTAATTCTAATAGATGGAAGTTGGAAACAAGCATTTGGTCTAGTTAAACAGAACCCATGGTTAACAAAGTTACCAGCGTTTCACTTCATTTCTGCACCCACTTCTAACTATGCTATTCGTCATACAACATTAAGCAATGCACTTTCTACGCTAGAAGCAACAGCTTATGCACTACAGTGCTTAGATCAAATCGACGTTTCTGGGCTTTACAGAGCACAGAGAGCCTTACAAGATAAGTGGCAAGGCCCTATGTCACATAGAAGGCATTTGTAGCGTAGAACTTAGTTTAGCGCACGTTACGCGTTCATGGGAATGAAGCCCTTTTGATCTTTGACTAAACTTATCCAATTTCGAATGGCAGGATAGGCGGAAAGGTCAAACCCGCCCTCGTGGGCAACGTGGGTATAGGCAAACAATGAAATATCCGCAAGAGTTAACGTGTCACCTAGCAAAAACGGCGTAGTTTTAAGTTGATGCTCCATGACAGCTAGTGCGCGATATCCACCCGCTTGTTTAGATTCGTACTCCGCTTTCCTGTCCTCGGGTAGCCCTAAATAAACATTGATGTAACGAGCAACGGCGATATAAGGCTCGTGACTATATTGTTCGAAAAACTGCCACTGTAAAAGTTGCGAAAAACTATAGGGAGAAGAGGGGATTAAAGGAGTGTTAGATGCTAGATAGTGCATGATGGCATTGGATTCTGACAACACCCTGCCGTCGTCTAGTTCAAGCAACGGAATTTTCCCATTAGGGGTCTTTTCTAGGAAAGAAGGAGCGCGTGTTTCTCCTTTCATAATGTCCACATCAATCCATTCGCAGGTTTTACCTAACAAAGAAAGAAGCAGTTGGAGCTTGTAACAGTTTCCTGAACGCGTGTCGCCGTATATTCGCACAATGATATCTCTATGACCTAAGAAGATTTACCATAACAACGCAATGTGAATACGACAATTATTAATAGCTGTTAGAGTGCGAGAAGGGATTAAGCGAGCCTTGTCTAGATACCACATAGACCGCTGCGAAAAGATAAGGCTAAGAACAACAGACCCGAATAGACTAATGATAGCGAGGGAGTTGAATTAACCACTCAACAATGAACAACAGAACCCAAGAAATCGGTATTAACGCAATACACGCAGCCACTCTAGCCTTATCTCTTGGGGCAAAAACCCGCGCCCCCATTTTTAAGACTCGTTCTTTTTCGCTTTCTAGTTGCTCAATTGACGCAGCTGTAGAGAATTCTTCGTGCTTTGCACATCGTTTAATACCGTCTTCTATGTTTTCCTCTAGGTGCAGAACAGCAGCTTTCTGCTCTTTCTCAAGCATACTTCTAAGCTTTATTACCGGCCAAAATAGATAAACGCTCACTATCCCCGTGAAGAACGTCACTACTAGTACATCAATGGAAGGAATGTCTTTTTTCAACCAAAAGATAGGAAAGATGGCCAGTGCCCCCATCGCAAATATGCTGTTAGTTGTTCCTAATTTTAAAATCGTCATGATGGACTTAAGTCGGTCAATATTTCCACCGGCTTGGGGCAAAACTTTAGAAGTTAGGTACTTAATGTTGGAGGAGATCTGAAACAAAAATAAAATGGCCAAGAACCAAAAGGGGACGGCTGTGGCCGTTAAGAATAAAACGTGTATTTCTTGTTTTACCGTGATCAATCCTTCGAATATGCAGTACACAATCGTGATCATAATAGAAATGATGATTGCATTGAAAATATGGTGTCTAAATTCAATGGCGAGTTCTCGCCTATGCGCCGAAAACTGACTAAGCTGATTGGTTTTTACAAGCAAAGAAATAAGGGTGCTAGCCACGTTTTGATGCATTAAACGAAGCGCAAACCAAAAGTATCCTGTAATAAGCGACATACCAATAGCAGAGTTGAAGTCGCGCTGTGCACGTACATTTCCCACTTCAGGCCAATCTAACGCACCCGTAAAATAATGCACTGAAAGTAAAATCAGTGTTGTTAGCAGAGGAAAAAATCCAATAGAGGCACCTTTGTGCATGTTGGAATACGGGTTAAGCTTCATTTCTATAATTCGTTACAGGCAAAGGTGGCACTAGAATTAGCGCCTATTACGTTTTAATTTAAATCGGTTAAAACGCTCTAACGATAAGCTTTGTGTAGTGCGATAGCAATAAAAATAAACGTAAGAGAATGTGAACGACCACTTTTCGTTCGGCAATAAAAAACCCGCCATTTGGCGGGTTTTTTCAAAGCTGTGCTTTTTACTTGCGTAACTTCTGAATAAGACGAAGTTGAGCAATAGCTTCTGCAAGCTCGTGAGCTGCTTCAGCGTAGTTAAAGTCAGCGCCTGGGTTGGCGATGTGCTCTTCTGCACGTCGTTTGGCTTCTTCTGCTGCCTGCTCGTCAAGATCTTCAGCTCGAACCGCGGTATCAGCCAGTACGGTAACATTGCCAGGTTGTACTTCTAGTACACCACCAGCAACATAGATTACTTCTTCTTCACCGTGCTGTTTAACCAAACGCACCATACCAGGTTTAATAGCAGAGATAAGTGGCGCGTGCCTTGGGTGAATACCCAGCTCACCTTCGCTACCTGTCACCTGAATCGCTTCAACGCGACCTGAGAAAATCGCTTTCTCCGCGCTTACTACGTCCAAATGTACTGTCATTGCCATGTGAACCTCCTGATTAGGTACGTTAGCATGATGCTAGGCTAGCAACTGCTAGCCCTGTCATTATGCTTTCTTGGCTTTCTCTAGCGCTTCTTCGATAGAACCAACCATGTAGAAGGCCTGCTCTGGAAGGTGATCGTACTCACCGTCTAGAATGCCTTTGAAGCCACTGATTGTGTCTTTTAGCGATACATATTTACCAGGTGCACCAGTAAATACTTCTGCTACGAAGAACGGCTGAGATAGGAAACGCTGAATCTTACGAGCACGTGATACCACTTGCTTGTCTTCTTCAGATAGTTCGTCCATACCTAGGATCGCGATGATGTCTTTCAGCTCTTTATAGCGCTGAAGAACAGTCTGTACGCCACGTGCTACGTCATAGTGCTCTTGACCAATTACTAGAGGGTCTAGCTGACGAGACGTTGAATCTAGTGGGTCTACCGCAGGGTAGATACCAAGAGACGCGATATCACGAGAAAGTACTACCGTTGCATCCAAGTGAGCAAAGGTTGTCGCTGGAGATGGGTCAGTCAAGTCATCCGCAGGTACGTATACCGCTTGGATTGAAGTGATTGAACCTGTCTTCGTTGACGTAATACGTTCCTGAAGTACACCCATCTCTTCTGCTAGAGTAGGCTGGTAACCTACCGCGGATGGCATACGACCTAGAAGTGCTGATACTTCAGTACCTGCTAGGGTATAACGATAGATGTTATCTACGAAGAATAGAACGTCACGGCCTTCGTCACGGAACTTCTCAGCCATAGTTAGACCGGTTAGTGCAACACGTAGACGGTTACCCGGTGGCTCGTTCATCTGACCGTATACAAGCGATACCTTATCAAGTACGTTTGATTCGTTCATTTCGTGATAGAAGTCGTTACCCTCACGCGTACGCTCACCAACACCAGCGAATACTGAGAAACCGCTGTGCTCGATTGCGATGTTACGGATAAGTTCCATCATGTTTACGGTTTTACCTACACCCGCACCACCGAATAGACCAACTTTACCACCCTTAGCGAATGGACAAACCAAGTCGATTACTTTGATACCAGTTTCTAGTAGTTCTACCGAGCTAGACTGATCTTCGTAGCTAGGTGCTTCACGGTGAATAGACATACGCTCTTCTTCACCAATTGGGCCTGCTTCGTCGATTGGGTTACCCAATACGTCCATGATACGACCAAGTGTCTTCGTACCAACTGGAACCATGATTGGGTTACCGGTATTTTCTACTGCAAGACCACGTTTTAGTCCGTCAGTAGTACCTAGTGCGATGCCACGAACAACACCACCACCTAATTGCTGTTGCACTTCCAGGGTTAGACCTGACAAGTCACCTTCGGTAACTCGTAGTGCGTCATAAACTCTTGGTACCGCATCTTGTGGAAATTCAATATCCACAACGGCGCCAATGATTTGGACGACCTTACCTTGACTCATAATTTGTCCTCGTTATCTCTTTTAAACCTTTGCCTACACCGCTGCGGCACCGCTCACAATCTCACTGATTTCTTGTGTGATTGCAGCCTGACGCGCTTTGTTATATACCAGTTGTAACTCATCAATGAGGTTACCGGCGTTGTCGGTTGCTGCCTTCATGGCAACCATTCGCGCAGCTTGTTCTGACGCCGCGTTTTCTACAACACCCTGATACACCTGAGACTCAATGTAACGAACCATTAGTGCTTCCAAAATTTCTTTTGGATCTGGCTCGTAGATGTAGTCCCAACGATGTTGATATTCTTCGTCTTCTGACTTTGGCAAAGGCAATAACTGATTGATCACAGGTTTCTGTGTCATGGTGTTAACGAAGTCATTGAATACCAAGAATACTCGGTCAATTTTTCCTTCGTCGTACGCTTTAAGCATAACGCGTACAACACCCACTACATCGCTCACAGACGGTTTGTCACCTAAACCAGATTCAGCAGCAAGCAACTTGCCACCAAAGCGGTTGAAGAAACTGCACGCCTTAGAACCTAATGCAGCGAAATCCACTTCTACACCCTGTTCACGCCATTTTTTGACGTCTTGAGTGACGAGCTTAAATTCATTGGTGTTCAAGCCACCACATAAGCCTCGGTCAGTGGAAATCACAATGTAACCGACGCGCTTGACTTCACGCTCTTCCAAATAAGGATGGCGATATTCAAGGTTACCGTTTGCAATGTGACCAATCACTTTAAGCATATTTTGTGCATATGGACGGCCAGAAGCCATGCGTTCCTGCGCCTTTTTCATTTTAGACGCAGCAACCATTTCCATCGCACTGGTAATCTTCTGAGTATTTTTGATACTCCCAATCTTACCTTTTATTTCTTTACCGCTGGCCATGACTATCTCTCCGATTACTCAACGAATTGCGCTGGTGGTTAAACACCAGCACCATTGATTACCAAGTTTGTGTCGCTTTAAAGTTTGTTAAAGCGTCGTTCAACTTAGAGGCAATCTCGTCGTTGTAGTTACCTGATTCGTTGATAGTCTTCATAAGGTCAGCGTGTTCGCTGTTCATGTAAGAGTGAAGAGCGGCTTCAAAATCTAGGATTTTGTTAAGCTCGATACCCTTAAGGAAACCTTTTTCTACCGCGAACAGAGATACACCCATATCAGCAATTGAAAGTGGTGCGTACTGCTTCTGCTTCATTAGCTCAGTTACGCGCTCACCGTGCTCAAGTTGCTCACGAGTTGCGTCATCAAGGTCAGAAGCAAACTGCGAGAACGCCGCAAGTTCACGATACTGAGCTAGGGCTAGACGGATACCGCCACCCAACTTCTTGATGATTTTAGTCTGTGCAGCACCACCAACACGAGATACCGAGATACCAGCGTTAACCGCTGGACGGATACCTGCGTTAAACAAGTCAGTTTCTAGGAAGATCTGACCGTCGGTAATTGAGATTACGTTAGTTGGTACGAATGCAGATACGTCACCAGCTTGCGTTTCGATAATTGGAAGCGCAGTTAGTGAACCTGTCTTACCTTTCACTTCGCCGTTTGTGTAACGCTCAACGTATTGTTCGTTTACACGTGCAGCACGTTCTAGTAGACGTGAGTGAAGGTAGAATACGTCACCTGGGTAAGCTTCACGGCCTGGTGGACGCTTAAGTAGTAATGAGATTTGACGGTAAGCAACAGCTTGCTTAGACAAATCATCATATACGATTAGCGCGTCTTCACCGCGGTCACGGAAGAATTCACCCATAGTACAACCAGAGTAAGGCGCTAGGTATTGAAGCGCAGCAGACTCAGATGCAGATGCTGCAACCACGATAGTGTGGTCAAGTGCACCGTGCTCTTCTAGTTTACGTACTACGTTAGCGATAGTAGATGCTTTCTGACCAACCGCTACGTACACACATTTAATGCCTGTACCTTTTTGGTTGATGATAGCGTCAACAGCCATTGCTGTTTTACCACACTGACGGTCACCGATGATAAGCTCACGCTGACCACGACCTACTGGGATCATGGCATCAACTGACTTATAACCAGTTTGTACTGGCTGGTCTACCGATTGACGCTCGATTACGCCAGGTGCAATTTTTTCAACTGGTTCGAAACCAGCTGCATCGATTGCGCCTTTACCATCGATAGGCTCACCTAGTGTGTTTACAACACGACCTAGTAGTGCGTTACCTACTGGTACTTCAAGAATACGACCAGTAGATTGTACTTTATCGCCTTCTTTAAGGTCCGCATAAGGACCCATAACAACTGCACCTACAGAGTCTCGCTCAAGGTTTAGTGCAATTGCGTAACGGCTTCCAGGAAGCTCGATCATTTCACCTTGCATTACATCGGCAAGGCCATGAATGCGGATAATACCGTCTGTTACTGCGACGATAGTACCTTCATTACGTGCTTCACTGCTTACATTGAACTGTTCAATTCTTTTCTTGATCAGTTCAGCAATTTCAGTGGAATTAAGTTGCATGCTCTTATCCCCGTTATGCTTGCAACGCGTCTGCTAGACGGTTCAATTTCGACTTTACGGAACCATCAATAACTGTATCGCCGGCATTAATAACCATTCCAGCGATCAGGGCAGGGTCCACGTTACAATTAAGCTTCACTTTACGTGCCAAACGTTTTTCCAAAGATGCAACCAACTCATTTTGTTGTGCATCGGTCAGCGTAGTTGCTGAGGTTACGTCCACTTCTATTTCTTTGTCGTAATCTGCTTTAAATGCATCAAACAAAGTAGAAATTTCAGGCAACGCGGCTAAACGTTTATTTTCAGCCAAAACCTTTACTAGGTTTTGGCCGTGTTCGTCGAGTTGCTCACCACAAACATTGTTAAAAATGTCGGCAAGCGTGTCAGCGGCAACCGCACCAGACAAAAGCTGGTGCATGTCATCGTTCGCTGCTACAGCGCCTGCAAAGGCTAGCATTTCTTGCCATTTTGCAACGGCGTCTTTCTCGACAGCAAAATCGAAAGCAGCTTTAGCATAAGGACGAGCAACGGTTGTCAATTCAGACATGGCTCATCTCCCTATTAAAGCTCAGCGACAAGTTTTTCAACAATGTCGTTTTGCGCGTTTGCATCGATTTCACGTTGTAAGATTTGCTGTGCGCCAGCTACTGCAAGTGCAGAAACCTGCTTACGCAAATCTTCTTTGGCACGATTGCGTTCAGCTTCAATTTCGGCATAACCAGAAGCGATAATCTTCTCGCGTTCCGCATGGCCTTTTTGCGTTTCTTCGTCAACCAATTGGTTGGCGCGCTTTTTGGCCTGCTCGATAATTTCAGCTGCTTGCGCTTTCGCATCTTTCAATTGCTCAGTAGCTTTCGCTTGAGCAAGCTCTAGGTCTTTCTCTGCACGCTCAGAAGCTTCAAGCCCATCGGCAATTTTCTTCTGACGTTCTTCAATCGCTGCCATTAGTGGAGGCCATACATATTTCATGCAGAACACCACGAACACAGCGAAGGCGATTAATTGACCAATAAAAGTGGCGTTAAAATTCACAATCGCCCCTCCTCTTAAAGTTCGCTAAAAAAGTGTTTAGTAGAATTAGGCACCAACAGCGAACAATAGGTATAGAGCGATACCAACACCGATCATCGCGATGGCGTCGATAAGACCCGCTACGATGAACATCTTAACTTGTAGTTGAGGTGCTAGTTCAGGTTGACGAGCAGCAGATTCAAGGAATTTACCACCTAGTAGACCGAAACCAATAGCGGTACCTAGGGCACCAAGACCAATCAGTAGTGCAACAGCGATGTATAACATTTACGTCTCCGATTTAAGTTAAATTTAAAGTTAATGTTTAAAAGTCAAACTCTGTAAAAACGGTGTCGATTAAAAATCAAAACCGACACCCGTTAATGCTTAGTGGTCTTCACACGCCAGGCTTAAGTACACGATGGTAAGCATCATGAAAATAAACGCTTGAAGCGGAAGTACCAGAATATGGAACACAGCCCACATGAAGTGCAGTGGAAGCTGGAAATAACCAATTGTAGCAATCAAAATGAAGATTAGCTCACTGGCATACAAGTTACCGAACAAACGCAGTGCTAGTGAAAGCGGACGCGCAAGCAAAGTAACGGTTTCAAGAATAAAGTTCACCGGAATAAAGATAGGGTGACCGAAAGGCTGCATAGTCAGTTCTTTTGCAAAACCGCCAATGCCTTTCATCTTGATTGAATAGAAAAGAATAAGAATAAACACGCCTGAAGCCAGTGCGAACGTTAAGTTGAGGTCAGTGGTTGGAACTGCCTTGTTGTAAACGTCGTGTGGATCCATGCCAAAAGCCGCTTGGCCGATAAGACCAGATACCCATGGAATAAGATCAACTGGCACCAAGTCCATAAGGTTCATTAGCAATACCCATACAAAGATAGTCAGTGCTAATGGCGCAATAAGTGCGCTCTTACCATGGAAAGTGCTTTTAACGTTGTCGTCAACAAACTCAACAACAAGCTCAACAAACGCCTGCATTTTGCCAGGTACGCCGGTTGTCGCTTTTGAAGCAACGCTTCTAAAGATAATTAGGAAAAGAAGACCAAGACCGATAGACCATGCCAGTGTATCAACATGCCATGCCCAAAAACCGGCGCCAGAACACGCTTTGTTAAAAGCAATTCCGTTGTCAGTTGAGCACATGGTGGCATTGGTCAAGTGGTGCTTGATGTATTCTGAGGTAGTGTATTCAGATGCCATTGTTTAACCCAAGTTGTAAAGTGTAAAAATTTGGTGACTGGTTCTTTTGTCTCAATCGGTCGAATACGTTGTTTTCGTTATCGCAACGCCTCGCGCTGTCTTTATTCTTTCGTACCGTAATGAAACATGGCTAGCCCGTGGCTAGCGGTTGTAATCACAAATGCCATGAAAATCTCTAATGGCGAGGCGTTTAAGCCTTTAAAAGCAATTACAAATAAAATGATTGTCAGTGCCAGCTTCAATTTTGAGCCTTGGCTAAAACTCCGTGCAACAAGGTCGTTTTTACTGGCACCTGCGTAACGAAACGCGAAAGCCATAAAAACACTGTTCGGCAGAATGCTGATTAAAGCGCCTGCCGCTGCCGACATGGCGGAATGACTTCCCCCTGCGGCGCCTGCGAAAGCGGTAACGACTAGGGCTGTAATAGCCTGAAAAAGTAGCCCTTTCTTGGCGAGGTCTAACCCGCGTTTTGCTAACTTGTTCGTCACTTTTACTCGCAGCTTGTTCACGTCTTACAAAAAGCGTCAGAAGTATACTGTTTTACCGACAATTTTCAACAGTACAACGCTTTTTGAAAGTTATTCTGAAAATTTTCTATTGCTATAACCGGAAAGGAGAGTGTCCGGTGTTTGCACCGAACAGCGTATCAATTGCGGGTTGGCAAAGGGAGCTTCTCTAGTAATTTTATTTTAAACTATTGAATTTTAGAGATAATTCCATCTAATTGTTCAAGGTCGCTAAAGCTAATTGTCAGCTTGCCTTTGCCTTTCGCATTGTGGTCAATACTCACAGGAGTGCCTAAATTTTCTGAAAGTCGTGTCATAAGGTTTTGCACATCGGGATCAACTTTCTTCTCAGGCTTAGGTTTAGCTGGCTCCAAAAGCTTTTTAACAAGCTTTTCTGTATCGCGCACGGTAAGACCTTTGCCCGATACTACTTGCGCAGTTTCCGACTGGGTATCACCTTCTAGCGCTAACAGCGCTCTAGCATGACCCATTTCAATATCGCCATGCTCGACTAACAGTTTCACGTCGTCGTTCAAATTATTCAGACGAAGTAAATTTGTCACTGTGGTGCGTGATTTGCCCACCGCTTCAGCAACTTCTTGATGGGTAAGCGCGAACTCATTCATTAAACGGTCGAGGGCTTGCGCCTCTTCCATAGCATTTAAATCTTCACGCTGGATATTTTCGATAAGCGCAATGGCCACTGCCGCTTCGTCAGGCACGTTCTTAACCAAACAAGGCACTTCGTCTAGCTGTGCTAGTTGTGAAGCTCGCCAGCGACGTTCACCGGCAATGATTTCATAGCGGTGCTCGTCGACTTTTCTCACTACGATAGGCTGAATAATACCTTGCGCACGAATGGACGATGCCAATTCTTCTAATGCCTCAGGTGACATGTCTTTTCGAGGCTGATACTTGCCCGGCACTAAGTATTCAATAGGGAGCTTGCTTAACTCACCGTTGGTTGAATTTACCTCGGCGGCATCTTGTTCTTTTTGAGCAGATGATTGGCTGGTTGCGAGTAGCGCATCTAAACCGCGGCCAAGGCCTCTTTTACGTGCTGACATAGTGTCCTCTATGGCATGTGCTGATAGTGTTCAGCTTATTGTCGTTTAACTTGCTTTTGCCTGTGCAGGCGTTGTTTTGTCCCTACGACGCAGTATTTCACCCGCCAGTGCCAAGTAGGCTTTAGCGCCTGTCGATGATTTATCATAATACATCGCTGGCGTACCGAAGCTTGGCGCTTCAGCTAGGCGAACGTTACGCGGAATAACCGTGCGATAAACTTGTTCACCAAAATGGCGCTTCAATTGTTCTGAAACGTCGTTAGCAAGGCGATTGCGCGGGTCGTACATAGTACGCAATACGCCTTCAATCTTCAATTCTGGATTCACTACAGATGCCAATTTTTGAATGGTATCCATAAGGGCAGTGAGGCCTTCTAGTGCGTAATATTCACACTGCATAGGCACCATTACTGAATCGGCAGCCGCCAGGGCGTTCACAGTTAACTGGTTTAGCGAAGGCGGGCAGTCGATAAAGACAAAATCGTAGTAATCCATAACGGGCTTCAGCGCATTGCGAAGCCTTACTTCACGGGCAAACATTTCCATCAGCTTGATTTCTGCCGCGGTTACGTCACCGTTCGCCGCGATGAGGTCATACTTGCCGCTTGTCGCTTTAACGATAACATCGTTAATTGGCTTTTCTTCAATCAACAATTCAAATGCCGTAGATTCAACGTCGTATTTATCAACGCCGCTTCCCATGGTCGCATTACCTTGTGGATCGAGATCAATCAGCAACACCTTACGCTTGGTTGCTGCCATTGACGCTGCCACGTTAACTGCGGTGGTTGTCTTTCCAACACCACCTTTTTGATTCGCGATCGCGATTACCTTAGCCACGTTAGATCCTGTTCTCGTCTATTTCTATTTTTCGGCTATTTCTTTTTTAGCCAAACCAGATGTCGTTCGCCTACCAAATTTGGCACAGTGAGGTTTTCCGTTTTGCTCACATGGAAGTGATCACTCACTTCGTCTATCTCATCTTGTGGAAACTGACCTTTAAGCGCCAAAAATTGACCTTCTGAATCTACCAGATGCTGACACCAGTGCAACATATCTTTTAGCGAAGCGAAAGCTCGGCTTAGCACAATATCGTAAGGCGTATCGCCATTGTGCTCTTCAACGCGGCTTTGCACAGGAGTTACGTTAGTTAATCCAAGCGTGTGCACACATTGGGTCATAAACCGTACACGCTTGCCCAATGAGTCAAGCAATGTGAATGATTTATCTGGAAACGCGATTGCCAACGGCATACCTGGAAGGCCAGGGCCCGTTCCAACATCAATGATATTGTTACCATCAAGAAAGGGCACAATCGCCAGCGAATCTAGAATGTGTTTCACCATCATTTGCTTAGGATCGCGCACAGAAGTCAGGTTGTACGCCTTATTCCATTTGTCCATAAGCAGCACATAGTCAACTAACTGCTGCTGTTGCTTATCACTTAAATCTAGTGAAAGGGCATCGAGTCCAGACACCAAAATGGTGTGCAATTCTTGCTGTATCGTCATCGAAAAATCTGTCTGTTCGCGTTAATGTTTTTTGCTCTACACAGTCCATACCATAAACACGCGTGGCGAATCATTATTTGCCGCTCAAATTTACAGCCGTTTCTTAATGCAGCTCTTCATGCTCGATACAAGTGCACTTGAAGAAGTGCACATAAATTAATCAAAGCCGCACAACGAATGTAAAGTGGTGCAATGGGACAGTGTGAAAAGCGCCGAGTTTTTCTAGTTTTCGCATAGTTTAGGCAATTATGATTATCATAATACGCGAATAAATAGGAAAAACTAAGCGCTGCGAGTAATGTGTTGAGTTAAGCGCGTGTTTTACGCACTGATTTTCTCTTGCTTGCGCAACATGCCGTGTTTTTTAAGGTAAACCAGCAGTAAAGAGATGGCCGCCGGGGTAATGCCCGAAATACGCGATGCTTTACCGATTGTTTCCGGTCTGGCTTCGGTTAACTTGGCTACAACCTCGTTCGATAGGCCGGAAATCTTGCTGAAGTCCATATCAACCGGCAACAGGGTGTTTTCGTGTCGCTGCGTTTTCGCGATTTCATCCATTTGACGGGCAATGTAGCCGGCGTACTTAATTTGAATTTCCACTTGCTCTGCAGCAATCGGATCTTCAAGACCTGGGCCAACACTTTTAATTTCCATTAACTGACCGTAAGTCATTTCAGGTCGACGGATCAGCTCTTCAAGAGAATGTTCACGACTCACCGGATTTTTCAGCATGGTATTGAGTTCTGGCGTTGCCGCGTGATCAGGGTGGATCCACTGACCGCGTAGACGCTGCAGTTCACTTTCTACCGCTTCCATCTTGTCGTTAAATTTCGCCCAGCGAGCATCATCAACAAGACCAATCTCTCGGCCCATTGCGGTTAGACGGCTATCGGCATTGTCTTCACGAAGCAGTAGTCTGTATTCTGCACGGCTAGTGAACATGCGGTACGGCTCTTTCGTACCCATGGTCGCCAAGTCGTCGATAAGTACGCCCATGTATGCTTGATCGCGGCGTAAAATCATCGGGTCTTTTTCTTGAACTTGTAGCGCTGCGTTTGCGCCTGCTACTAACCCTTGCGCACCCGCTTCTTCATAACCAGTGGTACCGTTAATTTGGCCAGCAAAGAACAAACCTCGAATAAACTTCGTTTCCAGTGTTTGTTTCAGATCGCGTGGATCAAAGAAATCATATTCAATCGCATAACCCGGGCGAACAATGTGCGCATTTTCAAAACCTTTAATCGAGCGGACAAGGTTCATTTGTACGTCAAATGGCAAACTGGTTGAAATACCATTTGGATAAACTTCAATGCTGTTTAAACCTTCTGGCTCAACAAAAATTTGATGCGATGTCTTGTCTGCAAAACGGGTGATCTTATCTTCGATACTTGGGCAATAGCGCGGTCCGATACCTTCGATAACCCCAGTAAACATGGGTGAGCGATCTAATCCCCCGCGAATGATATCGTGGGTTTTTTCGTTAGTGTGGGTGATATAGCACGGGATCTGTGTAGGGTGCATGGTTCTATCACCCATGAACGAAAATACCGGCGTAGGATTGTCACCAGGTTGAGGCTGCATTACAGAAAAATCTAACGAGCGAGCATCAAGTCTTGCTGGTGTCCCAGTTTTTAAACGGTCAACACGAAACGGAAGGGCACGTAGTCTATCTGCAAGTGCGATAGACGGTGGATCGCCGGCACGACCGCCGCGATAGTTTTCAAGGCCAATGTGAATGGTTCCGCCAAGGAAAGTACCCACTGTCAGTACCACTGACTTGGCTTTAAACTTCAAGCCCATTTGCGTAACAACACCGCATACCTGATCGTTTTCAACAATCAGATCGTCAACGCTCTGTTGGAACAAGGTTAGGTTTTCTTGATTTTCAACAATGTCGCGAATAGCGTTTTTGTAAAGCGTACGGTCCGCTTGCGCACGCGTTGCACGAACAGCTGGGCCTTTAGAAGAATTCAATGTTCTAAACTGAATACCACCTTTGTCGATAGCCAGTGCCATTGCACCGCCTAACGCATCGATCTCTTTTACAAGATGGCCTTTACCGATCCCACCAATTGCAGGGTTACACGACATCTGGCCTATCGTCTCAATATTGTGAGTGAGCAACAGCGTATTTGCACCCATGCGAGCAGCTGCAAGTGCCGCTTCTGTACCTGCATGTCCACCACCTACAACGATGACATCAAATGCTTCAGCATAAAACATGGTTAAACCTCACTATTAACTTACGATAAGCCGATTAAAAACTAATTTTTCTCACGCAGAGACTGCTGAAAAAAGGGCGCGTATTTTATCTGACTTATTGGATAAAGAAAATGATTAAATTTTCCTCAAAACCTGTTTTTGAAAAGGTGTGATCGAATTATAAGATCTTAAGATCTCTTTTAGATCTGTTTATTTTTACTTTTATTAGGATCATCAAGATCTGTGGGTAACCGATCAAAGCACATAAAGATCATCAAGTTACGCGATCAATAACATTGGGAAACCCCGATCCATAACCCTACCTCAAACTTGTGTATAAATGGCCTTTTTATCCACACCCCGAATCGTTTGAAAAGTTATTCTTTTTTCGATCAAAGCTTATGCACAGTGGTTTGTAGGATCCTATCCACAGGGGTGATCAAGATGTGATCCAACTGGGGATAAAATGTTTGCTATTTATGTATCGCGATCAAAAGATCGTGTAGTTACGTGCGTTATAGCGTGATCTCATTGTGGAGGAGATCTTTTCCAAAAGCTGTGATTAGATCGCCCGATCGCATTTATCAACATCTTCAAAAAATGTGCAGGCTTTTATGAACGACAAGATTATTTTTCCAAAACAGCCCATTTTTCAGGAGAAAAACATAGGAGCTGACCAAAATACAGTCACTTTTATAAGGTAGAAGTGGGTCTGAAAGAATGGTTATTTGTTTAACTGAAGGAGATCGTTGAGTGTATCTATGAATTGAAACCGTATCGTTTTGGTAAAAAGCGGGATCAACAGACTAAGTGATTCGCTATTACTTAGCACAACAGGAACATGCAATAAGGTTTAATGAAGGAAAAGACCAAGCAGAGTAAAGGCAAGGTTTTGAGAGAGATAGGAAACCAGGTGCTATTAGCGCACCTGGTTGGGTTGATAGCGTGGCTGTGAAACAGAGCCTTGCATGTCTTCTTGTTCAATGGTTAAGCCTTCACGGCGGCTTGGGCCTTGGAACCTAACCTTGTAAGTATCGTACTCTTTAATCGACTCAAAACAGTAAGGACCAAGGGCATTTTCAAGTTCGGCTAAATTGTGATTGGTGATCAAAATACAGTTTTTCTTGTTTACTAAGCGCTGTCTTAGCAGGTTACCAAACCAGCTTTGCGCATTCTTCTTTAACACACTTTCGTTTACACACACTTCATCAAGAATAAGCAGATCGACGTCTAGCAGTTCCTGATTGATCTCCCTAAAGCGCTGTCCTGCGTTATCTGAAGCCCCAAAATCAAACGAGAAATTGCGCATTTCAAGCAGTGTAGACAGTTGACGATAAAGCACTGAAATTTCGTACTGCTCTATAAGTTGATGGGCAATAGCACCGGCAATATGTGATTTACCACGACCGTAATCGCCGTAAAACAGCATCATATGCGAGCCGCTTTGACGCCATGCAGGGTCGTCATGGGCTGCAATAAAAGACTGAGCTATCGATACGGCTTCAATCACATCGTCACTGTCTTCAACTAAGTTGGCGAAGGTCCATTTGGGATTCAGATCAGAACGGCCATGAATAGCCTCTACACGCGCTTTTTTACTACGCTGCTGTAGTTGTGATACTTCTTCGTTCGCTTTCGCCTCGTACTGCTTACGCAGCGTTTTATAGTCGATGTATTCACGATTGGGATCGACGTCTTTGTTGAGCGCTCTCGCTAAATTAGCAATTTTGTCGGTTATACGATCCATAACGAATTAACTCTTCTTAGTTGCGGCATACTTTTCCACCAGCTTTCTAGCATTATCATCTGCTTCTATGCCGGCTGCAACTTTCACTTGTTGCGTTCCCACCACCTTTGTTGGGGCGTAGCCTGAAGCGAGACGCTTGCGCTTGATATTGTTGGCAAACTTTTGTGTCCATTGGAATTCGCTAAACACTGAACTTGGTCTTCCTAACCAATAGGCAATGAATTCACCCACCTCGTTGTCATCAAATGTTTTATCGATAATACCAAGTAGCGAGGCCATTTCTTCAAACAACGCTTTATTGGGCGTCCAATTAGGGGTCATGGCGCTATGACGGGCATGTAGTTGGTCGAAGTCCGATTGTGGCTCGCTTAGAAGCGGAAGAAGTAGGGTTTTCCCGTTGATTGTGTGCTCAAGATCAAGTTCAAGGGGCAGGGCAACCAAACCCACTTGTTCAAGCTGCTTAACCAAGCTATTGATTTGACGACCGCGTTGATAAGGTTCGTCTTTGCTGTCGCCGTTTAGCAAATTTAATAATTGCTTATAATCAATAGGGGCGGACGATGTCGTTGCCGCATTTGCACCTGTTCGAAGGCCAAGTAAATACAGTACCCGGCAATCGTTAGAAAGGGGAGATTGCAACGCCGCCAGTTCAGCTTGGGTAAGGTTGCTGTTCATCGCATTGGTTCCACGTAAAAACGCTTGTTAAGCATTGGCCAGCTTTTCGTCAAACCATTCTACGGCGGCCTCTTCAGGGATAGGGTGTTCCAGCACATCGATGTATAGCGCGTCGGTAATTAACGTGCCACCTGCGTTTTTAATATACTTTTCCATTTCTTTTGCGCCGAAACAAAAGGTGTCGTAACTGGTGTCACCTAGCCCAATAACGTAGGCATTTACTGCGCTTAAATCCGCGCCCTCTAGCTGTTTTGCGAACGGCTGGATGTTGTCAGGTAATTCGCCAGCACCGTGTGTTGATGTACACACGATCCACGTTGATTCTGTTTTAATCTCATCTAAATTTGGTTCAGCGTGAATAGTGTGGGTGTGCCCGCTCGCATCAAGTTTTTCCGCAATGGCATCTGCCACGTATTCTGCGGCGCCTAACATGGTGCCAACGATGATTTCAAAATGCTTGCTCATTATTAGGTTGCTTCTCTATTTACGATTGTCGTCTCAACGTAAGTACGGCTTATCCGTTACGTTATTCACCATCTTACTTGTAACTTTATTGGTTGCGCTACTTACCAATACAGAACGATGAAAAAATCTTACCAAGTAGATCGTCTGACGTGAATTCACCGGTTATCTCACATAGTGCCTGGTGAGCCAAGCGCAATTCTTCAGCAAGCAACTCACCCGCCATAGCATCATGCAGTTGTTGTTCGCCAGTGCTTACATAACTGTAGGCTTGGTCGAGTGCATCTATGTGTCGTCTGCGCGCAATAAATTGACCTTCAGTTGTAGTATCGAAGCCCATGGTTTTGGCCAGATGTGCTTTTAGCGTGTCGACGCCGCTACCTTCTTTGGCTGATAGATTGATAACTGAGATATCACCTTGCTCGGTGGCAACTGTGCTTTGTCCAATATCTAAGGTACTAAGGTCGGCCTTGTTGCGAACTACGGTAACGGGGATGCCTTGTGGCAATCGGGCCATAAATTCTGGCCATATTTCATAAGGGTCGATAACAGCAGTTGCGGTAGAGTCTACAACGAATAATACGTGGTCAGCTTCATTGATAGCTTGCCACGCCCGCTCAATACCAATTTGTTCCACTTTATCTGGGCTTTCTCGAAGTCCTGCTGTGTCGATAATGTGCACCGGCATACCATCAATGTGAATATGCTCTTTAAGCACATCTCGCGTGGTACCGGCTATATCGGTAACAATGGCGCTATCTCGTCCTGCCAGGGCGTTTAATAAGCTCGATTTACCGGCGTTAGGGCGCCCCGCAATCACCACCTGCATACCTTCGCGCAATAAGGTGCCTTGTTTAGCCTGTTCGCGCACTTTGGTTAAGCTTTGCATAATTGCGCTTAAGTCACCTGATACTTTCCCGTCAGATAAGAAATCAATTTCTTCTTCAGGAAAATCGATGGCCGCCTCTACGTACATACGAAGGTGCACGATTTGGTCTGATAGCGTTTGAATTTGTGTAGAAAACTCACCCTGTAGCGAGCGCAGCGCACTTTTTGCTGCCTGTTTAGAACTTGCATCAATCAAGTCGGCAATCGCCTCTGCTTGCGCAAGGTCTAATTTATCATTTAAAAAGGCTTGTTCACTGAATTCACCTGGATTGGCAAGCCGGGCATGGCCCGTTGCAAGCACGGCATCAATCAGCATGTCCATGACAACTTGACCGCCATGGCCTTGCAGTTCAAGTACATCTTCACCGGTAAATGAGTTAGGCCCTTTAAAAAACAGTGCTATGCCCTGGTCTATTACGCTGTTGTTAGCATCAACAAACGGCGTATAGGTCGCAAGACGTGGTGTTAGTGCGCTTGGTACTAACGCCTCTGCGATGGCTTTAGCCTTAGGACCTGAAACACGTACAATACCTACGCCGCCACGACCGGGCGCTGTCGCTTGTGCGGTAATAGTGTCGGTAGAAAGGGTGAGTGATTCCATAATTAGTCGCGGAAGTTCTTAAATTGGAAAGGTTGGCCTAAGTTAGACTCTTTAACCAGCGAAATAACTTGCTGCAAATCATCACGCTTTTTACCTGTTACGCGAAGTTCTTCGCCTTGAATAGCCGTTTGCACTTTGATTTTGGCGTCTTTCACCAGCTTCACAATCTTCTTCGCCATCGGCTGCTCAATACCTTCTTTAAAGGTAATGGTCTGACGGTAAGTTCTACCGTGTGCATCGTAGGGTTTAACATCCATAGATGAAGTGTCTACGTTACGTTTAGACATCGCCGTTCTAAACATGCTTTCCATTTGCTGAAGTTGGAATTCAGCTTCAGCTTTCATGACCACGGTTTTATCTTTGTACTCAAAGCTCGCGTCAATACCGCGAAAGTCGAAACGCGTTGATAGCTCACGGCTTGCGTTTTCAGTGGCGTTGCGTACTTCTTCCATGTTGATTTCAGAAACAATATCAAATGATGGCACAGGTTATTCCTCTTAAGACAAAACAGCCCGCATAGGCGGGCTGTATAATTCATTGATCAGCGTGTTATTTACTGCTGATGCCCCGCTTCTCCATTGAAGCATAAATCATTTTGGCTTGAACCAAGGTAATCACGTTACTGACTAGCCAGTATAGTACCAGACCTGCAGGGAACCACAGGAAGAATACACTCATTGCTACCGGCATCCACTGCATGATTTTCTGCTGCATTGGATCAGTAATGGTGGTTGGCTGAAGTTTTTGCAATAGGTACATACTTGCGCCAGTTAGAATTGGCAGCACAAAGTATGGGTCTTTTGTAGAAAGGTCAGTGATCCAAAGCACAAAGTCTGCATGACGTAGTTCAACACTTTCCATCAGTACCCAGTAAAGCGCAAGAAAGATAGGCATTTGCAGAAGAAGAGGTAAGCAACCGCCCATTGGGTTTACTTTCTCTTTGCGGTAAAGCTCCATCATAGCTTGAGACATTTTTTGTCTGTCGTCGCCAAAACGGTCTTTTAGCTGCTGCATCTTAGGTGCTAAGTTGCGCATACGTGCCATTGACTCGTATTGCTTCTTAGTTAGCCAGTACATCGCGCCTTTTACTACAATAGTGATAAGGATAATTGCCACACCCCAGTTATTAACTAGGCTATGAAGGAAGGTAAGAAGGGCGAACAGCGGCTGTGAAATCCAGAAAAGAATACCGTAATCAACGGTTAGGTCTAATCCGCGCGCAATCTTCGCTAGGCTTTCTTGATCTTTAGGGCCCATATAAAGGGTAGATGCAAGGGTTTTGGTTTCACCAGGCGCTACGCTTTCAGACGGAGACAATACACCAATTACTGCATACTGATTTTTCAGGTTACGAGAATAAAGCGTGTTAGTTTGCTCTTGTGAAGGTACCCATGCTGATACAAAGTAATGTTCAAGCATGCCAACCCAACCCGCTTTCGTGGTTTCGCGTAGGTTGTCATCTTCAATCTCGTCAAACGAGTACTTCTGGTAGCGGTCATCTTCTGTTGAATATGCAGCACCACGGTACGTTGGCATAAACATGTTGCTGTCGTCTTCAAACTCCATCACTTGTTTAAGCTGTGCATACGGCTGAACCGTTGCTGCGCTGCCAGTACCATTTTCCACGCTATAGCTTACGTTTACGTCGTACTGACCTTTAGTGAAAGTGAAAGTTTTGGTAACTGACAAGCCTTGGTTGTTTTTCCATGTAAGAGGAATAACAAGGGTGTCGCCAGTCATTTCATAATAGTCACTTTGCGCATTATACACCGGGCGGCCACTGCTGCTTGCATCAGGCCCTTGAGCACCGATTAGGCCACTTTGCGCTACATAAAGACCGTTGCCAGAGCGAAGTAGGCTGTAAGGAATATCCGAACCTTGCTCTACCGGAAACTTAAGTAAGTCTGCTGATACTACATCGCCGCCTAGCAAATCGATGCGTAAATCAAGCGTATCGGTTTTTACTTCAATAATGCGGTTTGAACTTTGCGCCGCTGCGATAGGTTGTGCAGCAGGAACGCTATCACTACTAGGTACATCTTCGCTGCCATTTTCATTAAATGACGGTACGCCTTGTGATGTCTCTTGCGTTTGTTGTTGCTCAACAGGCACAACTGGCTGTGGCCCATAATCTTTTTGCCATGATTGCCAAAGCAAAAAGCTAACTAGCGCAAGGCCAATTATCAGAAAACTACGTTGCGATTCCATAGAGGTCTCTTTATTTTGAGTGTTTATCTTGTTGTTTTTCCGGCACTGGATCATATCCGCCGGCATGCAAAGGGTGGCATTTTAATATGCGTTTAATAGATAACCAACCGCCTTTTACTAATCCGTGCGTTTTTAATGCGTCTATAGCATACCAAGAACAAGAAGGATGGAAACGACATCGTTGCCCTAACATAGGGGAAATGAACCATTGATAAAATTTTATCAATGCCAAAGGCACTACAATTAAGAGTTGCCGCAACGCTTGTTTAATTTTTTCCATAGCTTGTCCAATGTAGCGAAAACTTCTTGGTTGCTAAGGTTGTCAGCGCCAGACTTGCCAATAACGATAATATCGACATTGGGTAAGTTGTGCTGTTTATGCCTAAAACTTTCTCTGACTAATCGCTTCAAACGATTTCTATCGTGAGCTTTACGGATACGTTTTTTCGCGAGCGTAATGCCTAAACGAGGAGTTGAAAGTGTATTTTTTCTGGCTAGAACAGTAAAAGAGGGAGATACAGCTGGGGTTGCGTTATCAAACACATAGGTAAAGTGGGTGGGAGTTAACAGACGTAACTCCCTAGAAAAATTATTCTCGCCCACTTTGGCGTCTTTCAATTAAGCTGAAAGACGAGCGCGGCCTTTTGCACGGCGAGCTGCTAGTACTTTACGACCATTTTTAGTCGCCATACGAGCACGAAAACCGTGAGAACGCTTGCGCTTTAGATTGCTCGGTTGAAATGTTCTTTTCATGACCAAAGTCTCACTTATATTTAGTTAAACATAGGCGTTTTTGGTAACACATTATGCTGTTGCCAGAACAATGTGGTGTTTTCACCAGAAAAGCCCATCGAAAAAGGACGCTGAATTCTAGAGATCTCGGGGCGTGCTGTCAATGCATATTCTCGCTTTTCGGATGAATAAGTGAACAATTTTTGCATTTTCTAATCGATAGCTTAATCGATGACGCAGTTTTCGTACAAATCGTCTGTGAATAACGCATAAAATTTGGTTAGGTTATCCACAGTGCGTTGTGAAAAACACAGAGATAGATATAAAAAGCAAGGTGATCTAACGGTTTTTTAGCACAAATTTAGAATGAATTTTTCTCGTTATAGTTTGATTTGATCTAAAAGAAAAAATCTTATTTATCAGTTGCTTGTTATTTTGATCGAAAAGATCGATCGGGATCGCCATTTACATTGTGTTGATAACGTAAGATAATCCACAGCGATTAAAACGATAACTTAATTTCTCGCTGCTACCCAACACTTCCAACGCTATTTTCTTCTAATGGCGCTTTTTAGTGCCTGCTTTCTTTATGATTGGCTTTTCAGGAGTTGGTTTTTCTAGCGAGTCAAGGGAGCTAACTACGTACCATGTCCTTGTGGAACCAATGCCTTGAAAGATTGCGTCAAGAATTACCAACGCAGCAGTTTAGTATGTGGATACGACCGCTTGTTTGTGAAGAACAACAAGGCGTGGTTGCACTCTATGCTCCCAATCGTTTTGTACTTGATTGGGTAAGAGACAAGTACCTGAATAACATTACTGCACTACTAAAAGAGTTTGCCGGAAGTGACGCTCCACAATTGCGTTTAGAAGTGATGAATCGTCACAGCGTAAGCCGTAGTCAGCCTGCAAGTACCAGCGGATCTTCGTCTGCTCCACATACGCCTAGTAATCAACCAAGTAAGCCTAGTGCACCTGCGGGCGGTCAAGGGTATCAGAACTATAATACTAGTAATCAGCCTGTTCACAGCGGCAGTAATGGGCAGCACACATCGTCTTATTCACCAATGTCGAATAGCGGTATGCCATCATCGGCAAGCCAAGCGGGTGATCAAGGACAAAACAATGCGTTTTCAAAATCATCTTCATACACACAGGGTATGGATCTAAATGATCGCGGTACGCAAAACCACGACCGTAATGGATATAATGCGTACGCAGATCAAGCGCCAAGATCGTCTACACCGCCGAAAGTGATCCCGATCCCTGAGGCGATGAAGCATAAAAGTAATATTAATCCGACTTATCAATTCGACAACTTTGTCGAAGGTAAATCTAACCAGCTAGCACGTGCGGCTGCAACTCAAGTTGCAAATAACCCAGGCGGTTCTTACAACCCACTGTTTATTTACGGTGGTACGGGCTTAGGTAAAACTCACTTATTACATGCAGTGGGTAATGGCATCGTAGCTAATAACGGTGACGCTAAAATTGTATATATGCATTCTGAGCGTTTCGTGCAGGATATGGTTAAGGCACTACAAAATAACGCTATAGAGGACTTTAAGCGCTTCTATCGCAGCGTTGATGCGTTACTTATCGATGATATTCAATTCTTTGCTAATAAAGAGCGTTCACAAGAAGAGTTCTTTCACACGTTCAATGCGCTTCTTGAAGGTAACCAGCAAATCATCCTTACTTCTGATAGATATCCTAAAGAGATTGATGGGGTAGAGGATCGATTAAAATCGCGCTTCGGTTGGGGTTTAACCATTGCTATAGAGCCACCAGAGCTTGAAACCCGAGTGGCTATTTTGATGCGCAAAGCGGCAGAGAACCGGATTCACTTACCTAATGAAGTGGCGTTCTTTATAGCTAAGCGATTGCGTTCAAACGTACGTGAGCTCGAGGGTGCACTTAACCGTGTTATTGCTAACGCAAACTTTACCGGTCGCCCTATCACTATTGATTTCGTTCGCGAAGCGCTTCGAGACCTTCTCGCACTTCAAGAAAAATTGGTAACGGTTGATAATATTCAGAAAACCGTCGCAGATTATTATAAGATAAAAGTAGCTGATATTTTGTCTAAACGACGTAGTCGTAGTGTGGCGCGTCCTCGCCAAGTCGCGATGGCGCTGGCCAAAGAACTTACCAACCACAGTTTACCTGAACTAGGAAACGCGTTTGGTGGACGAGACCACACTACGGTTTTACACGCTTGTAGAAAAATAGAGCAGCTAAGAGAAGAAAGTCATGATATAAAAGAGGACTATAAGAACCTCATTAGGACTTTGTCTTCCTAACACCACGACCTTAGAGGCGAGATAGCACTGCGATGAAATTTACTATAAGCCGCGAACAATTTTTACAACCCCTACAGTTGGTATCTGGTGCTGTAGAGCGTAGACACACACTGCCAATTCTTTCCAATATTCTCATCAAAGTAAGTGAGGACGCACTTTGGCTTACTGGTACAGATTTAGAGGTAGAACTAATTTCTAGCGTGAAATTAGAAGGTGAATTCACGGAAGGTGAAATTACTGTTCCTGCTAAAAAGCTGTTTGATATTATTCGCGGTATTTCTGAAGGAACAGATATTCATTTCTCGTTAGACGGCAGCAAGGCCCTTATTCGTGCCGGTCGAGGTCGTTATACGCTTTCTACTTTATCTGCTAACGACTACCCAAATCTAGAAGATTGGGAAGGCGAAGTTGAGTTTGAATTATCGTGCAGTGATCTAAAACGTCTTATTGATGCAACGAGCTTCTCAATGGCTCAACAAGACGTACGTTATTACTTAAATGGTATGTCCCTTGAAACGGAAGAGAATATCATCCGTACCGTTGCAACAGACGGTCACCGCCTTGCACTTTGTCGCCTAAACTACGAGACCGCTTTGCCATCTCGTCAAGTGATTATTCCACGTAAAGGCGTGTTAGAAATTTCTCGTCTTATTAGCGAAGATGACAAATCTCTTAAGGTGCAAATAGGCGCCAATCATCTTAGAATTTTCTCAAACGATTTTATTTTCACTTCGAAATTAGTTGATGGCAGATTTCCTGATTATCGCCGTGTTTTACCTCAAAATGGCGACAAGGAAATTATTGCGAGTAAAGCCGTATTAAAAGAAGCATTTTCACGTGCGGCCATTCTATCCAACGAAAAGTTTAGAGGCGTACGATTAAACTTGTCTTCTGGTGAGCTTAAGATAACGGCTAATAACCCAGAGCAAGAAGAAGCGGAAGAAATCGTTGATGTTCAATATCAAGGTGACGATTTAGAAATTGGCTTTAACGTTGCCTATTTAATTGACGTATTGAATGCGCTTGGATCTGATGGTGTTAAAGTCAGCCTATCAGACTCAAACGCAAGTGCGCTAATCGAAGATGATGCTGATGACGCCGCATTATACGTTATTATGCCAATGCGACTGTAGTCACTACTACATTAAGTGTTTGCAGCGTTTCGCATATTCCACGTTATTTTGTTATTTAAATTATCAATTCAAGAAGCGATGAGTGTTGATACTCCTCGCTTCTTTTCTTTCATCAGTGTGACCTCATGAAACTGGACCGCGTCCAGATTACACAGTTTCGTAATCTTACTTCCGTATCACTTTCTCCTTCACCAGCATTGACTATCATTAAAGGCGTGAATGGGAGTGGGAAATCCTCGTTAATCGAAGCACTTTATTACTTGGGCTTTGGACGTTCTTTTAGAACAAATAAACACAGTTCGGTTATTCAAAATGAGAAAGACAACTTCAGTGTTTTCGCATCATGCAAAACTGAAGAAGGGGATGAATTAAAGCTAGGCTTTCAACGAAGTAGAAATGAGACATTCACCTGTAGTATTAACGGTGATCATTCAAATAAGTTATCAGATTTAGTTAGCCTAGTACCACTTCAACTCTTTACTCCGCAGAGTACTGATCTAATAATTGGTTCGCCTTCCGAGCGTCGACGTTTTTGTGATTGGGGATTGTTTCACGTGGAACATCAGTTTCAATCACTTGCTAATCAGTATGGTAAGTTTTTAAAACATAGAAATGCCTTACTGAAACAGCAGGCAAATTTAAGCGCACCACAAAATCAATATTGGGAGTCTCAGTTCTCAGAACTAGGTGAGTCTCTATCGGCTACTCGTCAGGAATATGTGGATACCCTTACGCCTATTTTTAAGCAGTATGCGCAAGAATTTCTTCCTAACTTCGATGTGGAATTAAGTTACTATAAAGGGTGGGAAAAAGATGTCGGTTTATCAGAAAGCCTAGTTAAAAAACGTGAGTATGATGGTAAAATAGGACATACCTCTTCTGGGCCCCATAAAGCCGATTTACGGCTTAAAGTAAATGGGGTAAACGCCCAGGAGCTTTTATCGAGAGGACAGCTTAGAATGGCTGTGGCAGCGCTTCAAATGTCACAAACTAAGCTATTTAATAAGGCAACGCAGCGTAAAAGTATCTTTTTGCTTGATGATGTAGGTGCCGAACTAGATGCCGATAAAAGAGAACAATTTATTGATGGGTTGCTCAAAATGGATACGCAGGTTTTCGTTACTGCAATAGAATCCACGCAACTCGCTTTTATACAAAAATACAACGAAAAGAAAATGTTTCACGTGGAACATGGAAGCGTGAAAGAGGAGTAAAAGCTAGTATGTCAGCAGAGAACAACTACGACTCGTCCAGTATTAAAGTACTTAAAGGATTAGATGCCGTAAGAAAGCGTCCTGGTATGTATATCGGTGATACTGATGATGGTACCGGATTACACCACATGGTTTTCGAGGTGGTCGATAACTCTATCGATGAAGCACTTGCTGGACATTGTTCTGAGATTACTGTGCTCATTCACAGCGATGGCTCAGTATCTGTGTCTGACGATGGACGTGGTATACCAACTGAATTGCACCCAGAAGAGGGTGTGTCTGCAGCTGAAGTTATCATGACGGTTCTTCACGCCGGCGGTAAGTTCGACGATAACTCTTATAAAGTATCGGGCGGTTTGCACGGTGTAGGTGTATCAGTAGTAAACGCACTTTCAAGCCGACTGAAGCTTCGTATTCGTCGCGGTGGTAAAGCGCATGAACAAGAATATCATCATGGTGTTCCACAGGCGCCGCTAGCGGTAACAGGCGATACAGATAAAACGGGAACTATGATCCGTTTCTGGCCAAGTTCGGACACCTTCACAGATACGCTTTACCACTACGATATTCTTGCTAAACGTCTTCGTGAACTATCATTTTTGAACTCTGGTGTGTCGATTCGCTTGAAAGATGAACGCGATGGAAAAGAAGACCACTTTATGTACGAAGGTGGTATCAAAGCGTTCGTTGAGTACCTAAATGAAAAGAAAACACCTGTTCACCAGAAAGTGTTTCATTTCAGTAGTGAGCAAGAAGACGGTATTGCAGTAGAAGTAGCAATGCAATGGAACGATAGTTTCCAAGAGAACGTGTTCTGTTTTACCAACAACATTCCTCAGCGCGATGGTGGTACTCACTTGGCCGGCTTCCGTGGAGCGTTGACACGTACATTGAATAACTACATGGAAAAGGAAGGCCTGAACAAAAAGGCTAAAACGAATGCCAGTGGTGACGACGCGCGTGAAGGTCTAACCGCGGTTATTTCCGTTAAAGTACCAGATCCAAAATTCAGCTCACAGACTAAAGATAAGCTTGTATCTTCTGAAGTTCGTCCAGCTGTTGAATCGGCAATGAATGAAAAGCTAGCAGAGTTCTTATTAGAAAACCCTGCAGAAAGTAAAATCATTGCGGGTAAAATTATTGATGCTGCTCGTGCTCGTGAAGCTGCACGAAAGGCACGTGAAATGACACGCCGTAAAGGTGCACTCGACTTGGCTGGTCTGCCGGGTAAGCTAGCTGACTGTCAGGAAAAAGATCCTGCACTTAGCGAATTATACATAGTGGAGGGTGACTCTGCGGGCGGTTCAGCTAAGCAGGGTCGTAACCGTAAAAACCAAGCTATTCTGCCGCTAAAAGGTAAAATCTTAAACGTTGAGAAAGCGCGTTTTGATAAGATGCTTTCTTCTCAGGAAGTTGCGACGCTTATCACGGCACTAGGTTGTGGTATCGGTCGTGACGAGTATGACCCTGAAAAATTACGCTATCACAGCATCATTATCATGACCGATGCTGACGTAGATGGTTCTCACATTCGTACGCTTCTACTCACATTTTTCTATCGTCAAATGCCTGAAATCATTGAGCGTGGATATGTATATATTGCACAGCCACCGCTATACAAAGTGAAGAAGGGTAAACAAGAGCAGTATCTTAAAGATGACGATGCGCTAACTAACTACCTAACATCAATCGCAATTGACGGTGCGTCTTTGCACACCAGCGATGAAGACCCAGGTATTAGTGGTGTAGGCCTTGAAAACCTTGTTAAGCAGTACCAATCGGTAGAGAAGATGATTGCACGTATGAAACGTCTTATGCCTGCTTCTATCCTCTACAGAATGCTTTACACGCCTACGCTAAAC
Source organism: Alteromonas sp. CNT1-28 (assembly GCF_022348345.1). Classification (NCBI taxonomy): domain Bacteria; kingdom Pseudomonadati; phylum Pseudomonadota; class Gammaproteobacteria; order Alteromonadales; family Alteromonadaceae; genus Alteromonas; species Alteromonas sp. CNT1-28. The sequence continues at coordinate 59,663 of NZ_JAKREZ010000029.1, forward strand.
CTTGAAGACCTTAAAGATGAATCTGCACTAGAGCATGTGGCGAAACACTTCGTAGAGCAGCTTACAGAGCGCGAAAACGATGGAGCTACATACCGTTATGAAATTCGCACTGATGCTGAGCTTAGCGAGTACTACATTACAATCATTATGCGTATGCACGGTATCGATTATGAGTACGTTATCGATCATGAGTTTATCGAGTCGTCTGAATATCAGCGCCTTAAAGAGCTTAACCTTGCTATCAATGACATGATGGGTAAAGACGCTTACATCCAGCGTGGCGAACGTAGACAGCCAGTTGAGTCTTTCAAAGAAGCCCTAGAGTGGCTAATGAACGAAGCGAAACGCGGCCAATACATTCAGCGCTATAAAGGGCTAGGTGAGATGAACCCTGAGCAACTCTGGGAAACCACCATGGACCCAGAAAGCCGCCGTATGCTTCAAGTTACCATTGAGGATGCCATTGGTTGTGATCAGCTGTTCACTACATTGATGGGTGACCAAGTAGAGCCTCGTCGAGAGTTTATCGAAGCTAATGCGCTTAAAGTGGAAAACTTAGACGTGTAGAGTTTTTTGCGATTTGAAAAAAGCGACCAACGGGTCGCTTTTTTTGTTTGCCCAGCGAAGCTGGCAAACCCGTCAGGTTGAAAGAAACCTGAATCACCCTGACTGAGGGGAAGATAATCCGAATGGCAAGGGCGTGGT